>NZ_WVUG01000173.1 GCF_017614965.1 Streptomyces griseorubiginosus
GTCCCGCCTACCGTCCGGTCCCGCCTACGGCCCGTCCCGCCCACGGCCCGACCCCGTCTACTCCCGGCCCACCAACGTCAGCAACGTCACCTCCGGTGGGCACGCGAACCGTACCGGTGTGTAGCGGTTCGTGCCGCAGCCCGCCGAGACGTGCAGGTAGGACGTACGGCCCTCCGCCCGGTGCGAGGAGAGACCCTTCACCCGGTCCGCGTCCAGGTCGCAGTTGGTGACCAGGGCGCCGTAGAAGGGGATGCAGAGCTGCCCGCCGTGGGTGTGGCCGGCCAGGATCAGCGGGTACGAGTCCGCCGTGAAGGCGTCCAGGACGCGCAGGTACGGCGCGTGGACGACGCCCATCGAGAAGTCCGCCGAGCGTGAGGGGCCGCCGGCCACCTGGACGTAGCGGTCGCGCTTGATGTGCGGGTCGTCCAGACCCGTCAGCTCGACCGAGACGCCCTCGATCTTCAGCTGGCCGCGCGTGTTGGTGAGGTTCAGCCAGCCCGCCGCGTCGAAACCGTCCCGCAGGTCCTCCCACGGGTTGTGGATCGCGCCGACGACCGGCGGGTTGCCGTTCAGACCGTGCCGGCCCTGCACCTTCTCCAGCAGATAGCGGGCGGGGTTGCGGGGCCTGGGGCCGTAGTAGTCGTTGGAGCCGAAGACATAGGCGCCGGGGAACTCCATCAGCGGGCCCAGCGCGTCCAGGACCTCCGGCACGGCCTCCGGGTCGGACAGGTTGTCACCCGTGTTGATCACGAAGTCGGGGCGCAGGCCGGCCAGCGAGCGCAGCCAGCGCTGCTTCTTGCGCTGGCCGCCGACCATGTGGATGTCGGAGACCTGCAGGACGCGCAGGGGGCGCATGCCGGACGGCAGGACGGGCACCGTCACCCTTCGCAGGCGGAAGGAGCGGGCCTCGAACCCCGCCGCGTAGGCCACACCGGCGGCGCCCGCCGCCGCGATCCCCAGAGGTACTCCGTATCGAGCGCGCATACCTCCATCGTGACAGACCCGGCACGGCACCCGAGCCACCCCGGTCCGTGACCGCAGGATCCTCACCGCCCTTTAAATGACAGGGCGTCGGGCCGTCCAAATGGGCGGGCGTCGGGGTGTCGGTACCTGCGACAATCAAACCCATGACCACGCTCAAGTCGAAGCTGCAGGAAGACCTCACGGCCGCGATCAGGGAGCACGACGAGCTCCGCTCCTCGACGCTCCGGCTGACGCTCGCCGCGATCACCAAGGAGGAGGTCGCGGGCAAGCAGAAGCGCGAACTCTCCGACGACGAGGTGCAGAAGGTGATCACCCGCGAGGCGAAGAAGCGCCGGGAGGCGGCCGAGGCCTTCGCGCAGGGTGGCCGCGCCGAGTCCGCCGAGCGGGAGAAGGCGGAGGGCGAGGTCCTCGCCGCGTACCTGCCGAAGCAGCTCAGCGACGAGGAGCTGAACACCATCGTCGCCCAGGCCGTCGAGGAGGCGAAGGCGGCCGGCGCCGAGGGTCCGCGTGCCATGGGCGCCGTCATGAAGATCGTCAACCCGAAGGTCGCGGGCCTGGCCGAGGGCGGCCGGGTCGCCGCGGCGGTGAAGCGCCTCCTGGCCGACTGACCGCGACCGCGGCACGCGGCACGCGGCACGCGGCACGCAGCACGCGCACGCGACACGACGAAACGGCCCCTGATCGTCGTACCGGAGAAGTCCGGTTACGACGATCAGGGGCCGTCGGCGTTTTCAGGCGCCGGTGTCAGCCGATGCCAGCCGACGTCAGCTGTGTCAGCCCCGTCGCCCGCCATTTCCGTTTCCGTTGCTCTGGCCCTGGAAGAGGTTGTCCGGGAAGGAGAACGTCGGCGTCGGGAAGGTGTTGCCGCCGTTGTCGCCGCCCGAGTCCTGGCCGCCGTTGGTCAGGCCGGCGATGAGCCCGCCGTTGTCGTTGCCGCCGTTCTTCCCGTCGCCGTTGCCGTTTCCCTTGTCCTTGCCCTTGTCGGGGTTGGGGATGTAGACGAGGTGGAACTGCTCCACCGGCTTGCCGTCCAGCGCGCCGTCCATCATGTCGCGCCAGATCGGGCCGGGGACCTGGCCGCCGTAGACCTTCTCGTTCCAGACGCCGCCGATGCTGATGTTCTTCATCTGGCGCTCGTGGGCCGGGTCGCCGACCCAGACCGCGCCCGCCATGTTCGGGGTGAAGCCGACGAACCAGGCCGCGTAGCGGTTGTCCGTGGTACCGGTCTTGCCCGCGCTCGGGCGGCTGTCGAGGCCGGCCGCCTTACCGGTGCCGTCCTCGACCACGCCCTTCAGCAGCGTCGTCACGGTGTCGGCGGTCTTCTCCGACATCGCGCGCGAGCAGGTCGACTTCGGCACCTCCAGCGACTTCTTCTGGGTGCCCACGGTCTGGGTGATCGACTCGATCGCGACCGGGGTGCAGTACATGCCGCGCGCGGCGAAGGTGGCGTAGGCGTTCGCCATCGTCAGCGGCGACATCTCCTGCGTGCCGAGCGCGATCGACGGGGCCTGCTGGATCTTCTTGCCGTCGGCCCGCTCCACGCCCATCTTCTGCGCCATCGTCGTCACCGGGCAGATGCCGATGTCGCTGATCAGCTGCACGTAGTAGGTGTTGACCGACTTGGCGGTCGCCTCCTTCATGGAGTACGGGCCGTGCTCGTCGGGGTTCTCGTTGGTGAGCTTGACGCCCTTCTCGTCCCAGGTCCTGCCGTCGCAGGCGGAGACGGGGGCCGGGTAGTCCATCTCGTACGGCGAGGAGTACTCCTGCGTCGCCGGCGTACCGCCCTCGATGGCGGCCGCGGCCACGATCGGCTTGAACGTCGAACCGGGCTGATAGCCCGCGCCGCCGCCCATGTCCTTGTCCACGGACAGGTTGATCGAGGTCTCGTGGTCCTTGATGTTGATGCCGTACGGCCGTGACTGGCCCATCGCCAGGATCTTGCCGGTGCCGGGCTCCACGATGGTCGCGGCGGTGGCGACCTGGTCGCTCTTGTAGACGTGCTCCTTGATGGAGCGCTGGACGGATTTCTGGGACTGCGGGTCCAGCGTCGTGCGGATCGTCAGACCGCCCTGGTTCCAGACCTTGGCCCGGGCCTCCCGGGTCTTGCCGAACATCGGGTTGGTCAGGAAGACCTCGCGCACGTAGTCGCAGAAGAAGCCCGCCCCCTTGACGGCGGTGATGCAGCCGTTCTTGGGCTTGCTGGGGTCGAGGCCCAGCGGCGTCTTCTTGGCCGCGTTGGCCTCCGCCTGCGAGATGTCGCCCATGTCGGCCATGCGCTGGAGTACGACGTTGCGGCGCAGGGTGGCCTCCGTCGCGTCGTTGACCGGGTCGTACCGGGTCGGCGACTGGACGATGCCAGCCAGCAGCGCGGCCTGCTGGAGGTTGAGGTCCTTGGCGTGCTTGGAGAAGTAGCGCTGGGAGGCGGCCTCGACGCCGTAGGCCTGCTCACCGAAGAACGTGATGTTCAGGTAGTTCTCGAGGATCTTCTTCTTGCCGAGCTCCTCCTCCACCTGGATCGCGTACTTCAGCTCCTTGATCTTGCGGCCGAGGGTCTGCTGGGTGGCCTCGGCGACCTTGGTGGGGTCGTCGCCGGCCTCCTCCACGAAGACGTTCTTCACGTACTGCTGGGTGAGCGTGGAGGCGCCCTGGGCGACCCCGCTGCTCTGCACGTTCTTGTTGAGGGCGCGCAGGACGCCCTTCAGGTCGACCGCGCCGTGCTGGTAGTAGCGCGAGTCCTCGATCGCGACGATCGCCTTCTGCATGTACGGCGAGATGTCCTTGAGCTGGACCACCGTACGGTCGCGTGAGTACACGGTGGCGATCTGGCCGCCGTCGGCGTCGAGGATGGTGGTGCGCTGGCTGAGTGGGGGCGTCTTCAGGTTGGCCGGGAGCTCGTCGAAGCTCTCCACCGATCCCTTGGCCGCCAGGCCCAGCGCGCCCACGGCGGGCAGCGCGATGCCGGCCATGACGGCTCCCGCGAGCACACTGACACCGAGGAACTTGGCGGCCTGCTGCGTTGGGGACAGGCCACCGCCCGAGCGCTTCTTTGGCATGAGGGCAGCCTACGTTCTCAATCGCCGGACACACGTATATGCCTTGGCCTAAGCTGCTCTCAACTGTCACAGCAGTAGGGCCACGTATCAATACGTCCGGCGACCCCGAATCGTTCCGGAGGTTCCCCGACTTTTTTGGTGGGGGCGTGTCCGAATCCGCCTTGTGTGTCGGGCGGTGTCCGTTGTGACTCCATGGAACTGTCCCGTTTCGCCGGGAAAGTCACGTATGTCACCAGCTCACTCCCCCGGGTGATCTGCCGCTTACCCATAGTCCGTTCGGGCCATTCAAGATTGGGCCCGAAGGGGGTGTTGCGCTGTGCCCGCCTTCCGTAACGTCCTCAACTGGCGGCGGTGAATATGCCGCTGCCGCCGTGGGGGAGCCTCGATTCGGGAGAGGACGGCGCCGGTATGGGCTGGGTAACCGACTGGAGTGCGCAGGCCGCCTGCCGCACTACCGATCCGGATGAACTGTTCGTTCAGGGAGCAGCGCAGAACAGGGCCAAGGCGGTGTGCACCGGATGCCCGGTACGCACCGAATGCCTGGCCGACGCGCTGGACAACCGCGTCGAGTTCGGCGTGTGGGGAGGCATGACGGAGCGGGAGCGCCGCGCGCTGTTGCGCAGGCGGCCCACCGTGACCTCCTGGCGCCGGCTGCTCGAGACGGCACGTGTGGAGTACGAGCGGGGCGTGGGCATCCTGCCGCTCGACGACGACGAGGTGTACGAGAACTACGCGGCGGTGAGCTGAGGGCACCCCCCGGTTCAGTCGACCGCGGTCTCGGGCAGCTCCGGCCGGTTGGCCGCGAGCCGGTCACCGATGTCCCTGAGGCCCGCGAGGTCGTGCACATCGCCGGGCAGCGCGGCCACTTCGGCCACCGCCACCTCGGGGTGGAGCGCGGTGAAACGGTCGCGCGTGCGCTGCTCGCGGGAGAGCAGTTGCATACGTTCGGCGTGCAGCCTCAGCAGGCCCGCGGTGAGCCGCTCGACGCCCTGGGTGACCTCGGCGCCCTCGTCCTCCTGGTCCGGACCGGGGGAGTTGGTCCTGGACACGGGAGGGTCGGCGGGCCGGGTCGCCCCGGACGCGGAGGGCCCGGATGCGGGAGATTCTGAACTGCCGTACGTGTCGGGAGAGTTACGAAGTCCAGCTTTCCCGCCGTCCTGATCGACAATGCGGGACTCCACAAGATTTTCCGCGGCGCCGAGTGCGCGCTCGGCCGACAGCCGGTCGGCGCCGCTGCCGTGGACCCGGTTGAGCACCAGTCCGGCCAGCGGCATGTCCTCTGCCGCCAGCCGCTCCACGAAGTACGCGGCCTCGCGCAGCGCGTCGCGCTCCGGGGCCGCTACCACCAGGAACGCCGTCCCGGGCGCCTGCAGCAGCTTGTACGTGGCGTCGGCGCGGGTGCGGAACCCGCCGAAGGTCGTGTCCATCGCCGCGACGAACGTCTGGACGTCCTTGAGGAGCTGACCGCCCAGCAGCTTGCCGAGCGTGCCGGTCATCATCGACATCCCGACGTTCAGGAACTTCATCCCCGCGCGCCCGCCCAGCTTGGCCGGCGCGGTCAGCAGCCGGATCAGCCGGCCGTCGAGGAACGACCCGAGCCGCTTGGGCGCGTCCAGGAAGTCCAGCGCCGAGCGGGAGGGCGGGGTGTCGACGACGATCAGGTCCCACTCGTCCCGGGCCCGCAACTGCCCCAGCTTCTCCATCGCCATGTACTCCTGCGTGCCGGCGAAGCCCGCGGACAGCGACTGGTAGAAGGGGTTCGACAGGATCGTGGCCGCGCGCTCGGGGTCCGCGTGCGCCTCGACGATCTCGTCGAAGGTGCGCTTCATGTCGAGCATCATCGCGTGCAGTTCGCCGTCGCCCTCGACGCCCTTCACGCGGCGTGGCGTGTTGTCCAGCGAGTCGATGCCCATGGACTGGGCGAGCCTGCGCGCCGGGTCGATGGTCAGCACGACCACCTTGCGTCCGCGCTCGGCGGCCCTGAGGCCGAGTGCCGCCGCGGTCGTGGTCTTGCCGACCCCGCCCGAGCCGCAGCACACCACGATCCGCGTCGCCGGGTCGTCCAGCAACGGGTCGACGTCGAGCACCCGCGCGGGGGAGAGGCCGTGTCGGACGCTCTCCTGGGCGCTTGCCGAATCCGGACTCATGACATCCCCTGCTTCCGACTTGTGCCCGGGTTCATGACGGGCCCTGCTTCCGACCTGTGGCCTCGTTCATGACGGGCCCTGCTTCCGACCTGTGGCCCGGCTCATGACGGGCCCTGCTTGCGATACGTGCCGCGGTTCATGACGGGCCCCGCTTCCGATACGTGCCGCGGTCCATGACCGGTCCTGCGCCTGACCTGGGGCCGCCTTCGACTGGGTCCGCCTTCGACTGGGCCCGCCGTCGACTGGGCCCGCTTTCGACCTGGGCCCGTGCCCGCTTTCGGCCTGTGCCCCGCCTTCGACCTGCGCCCGCCTTCGACCTCTGCCAGGCCCATGACGGACCCCGCTTCCCACTCGTGCTGCCGTGCCGCCGGTCATGACAGGTTCTGCTTCCGCAGCTCCCTGGCCAGCTCGTACAGGCCCGCCAGGTCCATGCCCTCGGCGAGCAGCGGCAGTTCGTGCAGCGGCAGGCCCAGTTCGGTGAGGACCGCGCGCTGTTCGTGCTCCAGCGCGTACCGCTCGGCGTACTCCTCCGCCTGCCGCAGCAGCGGGTCGACCAGTTTCTCGGCGTTCCCGCCGCGCCGCGCCCCGCCGAGACCCGCCGCCGACAGCGCCTTCGCGACGGAGGAACGCGGCACGCTGCGGACGAGTTCCAGGTCCGTGCCGTCCAACACCTCCGGGCGCACCATGTTGACGATGATCCGGCCCACCGGCAGCTTCGCGGCGCGCAGTTCGGCGATCCCGTCCGCGGTCTCCTGGACGGGCATCTCCTCCAGCAGCGTCACCAGGTGCACGGCCGTCTCCGGCGACTTCAGCACCCGCATCACGGCCTGCGCCTGATTGTGTATCGGCCCTATCTTCGCCAGGCCCGCCACCTCGTCGTTGACGTTCAGGAAGCGGGTGATGCGGCCGGTGGGGGGCGCGTCCATGACGACGTAGTCGTAGGTGAAGCGCCCGCTCTTCTCCTTGCGCCGCACCGCCTCGCACGCCTTGCCGGTCAGGAGCACGTCCCTGAGGCCCGGGGCGATGGTGGTGGCGAAGTCGATCGCGCCGAGCTTCTTCAGCGCTCTGCCGGCACCCCCGAGCTTGTAGAACATCTGGAGGTAGTCCAGAAGGGCCAGTTCGGGATCGATGGCGAGGGCGTACACCTCCCCGCCCCCGGGAGCGACGGCGATCTTCCGCTCCTCATAGGGCAGCGCTTCCGTCTCGAAGAGCTGCGCGATGCCCTGGCGCCCCTCGACCTCGACGAGAAGCGTCCGCTTCCCCTCGGTCGCGAGGGCCAGCGCGAGAGCGGCGGCGACCGTGGTCTTTCCGGTCCCGCCCTTGCCGCTGACGACCTGGAGCCTGCTCACGTCTTCGAGCCTAACCAGTACGCCCGCGACCTACGCGGCGGCCTGTGGATAACAGCGGATACAGTCAGCCACATGACCAAGTGGGAATACGCAACCGTGCCGCTGCTCGTCCACGCCACGAAGCAGATCCTGGACACCTGGGGCGAGGACGGCTGGGAGCTCGTCCAGGTCGTGCCCGGGCCCAACAACCCCGAGCAGCTGGTGGCCTACCTGAAGCGGGAGAAGCAGTGATGGGCGCGGTCGAGGAGAGGCTCGCCGAACTGGGCCTGACGCTTCCCGAGGTCGTACCGCCGCTGGCCGCGTACCAGCCGGCCGTCCGGTCGGGCGTGTACGTCTACACCGCCGGCCAGCTGCCAATGGTCGAGGGCAAGCTTCCCGTCACCGGCAAGGTCGGCGCCGAGGTCACGGCGGAGGAGGCCAAGGACCTGGCCCGCACCTGCGCCCTGAACGCCCTGGCGGCGGTCAAGTCCGTCACCGGCGACCTGGACCGGATCGCGCGCGTGGTCAAGGTCGTCGGCTTCGTCGCCTCGGCCGCGGACTTCACCGGCCAGCCCGGTGTGGTCAACGGCGCGAGCGAACTGCTCGGCGAGGTCCTCGGCGACAAGGGCGTGCACGCGCGCAGCGCGGTCGGCGTTGCGGTACTGCCGCTGGACGCGCCGGTGGAGGTCGAGATCCAGGTCGAGCTCGTGCCGTAACGGCCGCTCTGACCTCGGGGGACCTCTCGAACATTCGCGCACCACGGGATAGCCTCCGCCCATGGCGAATGGGCAGTGGTTTCCGCAGGACTGGCCGGAACGCATCCGGGCGCTCGCCGAGGGCACCCTCACTCCGGTCGTCCCGAAGCGTGCGGCGACCGTCATGCTCCTGAAGGACACCGACGGCGGTCCCGTCGTCCACATGCTGCGCAGACGCGCCTCCATGGCCTTCGCCGGAGGCGCGTACGCGTATCCGGGCGGTGGCGTCGACCCCCGGGACGACGAGCGCCAGATCCGCTGGGCGGGCCCCACGCGCGCGTGGTGGGCGGACCGGCTCGGCGTCGACGAGGCGACCGCGCAGGCGATCGTCTGCGCGGCCGTGCGGGAGACCTACGAGGAGGCGGGCGTCCTGCTCGCCGGGCCGTCCGCGGACTCCGTGGTCGGCGACACCACGGGCGAGGACTGGGAGGCCGACCGTGCGGCCCTGGTCGCCCGCGACTTCTCCTTCGCCGAGTTCCTGGACCGTCGTGGCCTCGTCCTGCGCTCGGACCTGCTGGGCGCCTGGACGCGCTGGATCACCCCCGAGTTCGAGACCCGCCGCTACGACACCTGGTTCTTCGTCGCCGCCCTGCCGCACGGCCAGCGCACCCGCAACGCCTCCACGGAGGCCGACCGGACGGTGTGGATCCGGCCTCCGGAGGCCGCCGAGGGCTACGACAAGGGTGAGCTACTGATGATGCCGCCCACCATCGCGACCCTGCGCCAGCTGGCCCCGTACGCCACGGCCGCCGAGGCCCTCGCGGCGGCCCCGGACCGTGACATGACCGCCGTACTGGCGCAGGCCCGGCTGGCCGACGGCGAGATCGTGCTGTCCTGGCCGGGCCACGACGAGTTCACCAAGCACGTCCCGACCGGTGGAGCCCCCGCATGACCGACACAGCAGCCCTCCCCGGCCGGCCCCGCGGCGGGGTCTCCTCCGGGCCCGCCACCGCGCGGGCGGTGAACGTGCTGGCGCCCAACGCCTCGCCGATGACCCTGGACGGCACGAACACCTGGATCCTCGCCGAGCCCGACTCCGAGCTGGCGGTGGTCGTCGATCCCGGTCCGCTGGACGAGGGCCATCTGCGCGCGGTCGTCGACACCGCCGAGAAGGCCGGCCGGCGCGTCGCGCTGACCCTGCTGACCCACGGCCACCCGGACCACGCCGAGGGCGCCGCGCGCTTCGCCGAGCTCACCGGCACGAAGGTACGGGCCCTGGACCCGGCGCTGCGGCTGGGCGACGAGGGGCTTGGCGCGGGGGACGCGGTCACCGTCGGCGGTCTGGAGCTGAGGGTCGTACCGACGCCCGGGCACACCTCGGACTCGCTGTGCTTCCATCTCCCGGCCGATCAGGCGGTCCTGACCGGGGACACCGTCCTGGGCCGCGGCACGACGGTCGTGGCGCACCCCGACGGCCGTCTCGGCGACTACCTGGACTCACTGCGCCGGCTGCGCTCCCTGACGGTCGACGACGGCGTCCACACGGTCCTCCCCGGTCACGGCCCCGTCCTGGAGGACGCGCAGGGCGCCGTCGAGTTCTACCTAGCCCACCGTGCCCACCGCCTCGCCCAGGTCGAGACGGCCGTCGAGGACGGCTACAGCACCCCGTCCGAGGTCGTCGCCCACGTCTACGCCGACGTCGACCGCTCCCTGTGGCCGGCGGCGGAGCTGTCGGTGCGCGCCCAGCTGGACTACCTGGAGGAGCACGGCCTCATCTAGGGCAGGTCCAGGTCAGATCCAAGTCTGTCAGATCTAGCTCCTGTCGACAGGACCTCAGGGCCGGGGAGTCTTCACGCCGTGCACGCGCGCGTACTCGTCGGCGAGCCACGGTCCGAGGTCGCCGACGTACGAGCGCAGCACGGCCGGATCCCCGGTCGGCTCGAGGCCGAGCAGCGCCGCCGCGCGCATCTGCTCGGCTCGCTCGGGGTAGTACGCGGCGAAAGCCTCCGCCATCTCCGTCAGATCGCTGGTCCAGCCGCCCCAGCGGGGCATGACGAGGGTGAACCCGTGCGCACGAGATGCCGGGACATGAACCGCACGAGGGGCCTGCGGGCCGCATCCGTGTCGTCGGCGTCCGCGATCCGCCGCCGCCAGCGGGGCAGCAGCTGGGCGAGGTCGCCGTTGGTCTCCCGGGCGAGCAGGGAGTCGGGCCGGTAGCGCGGCAGGTACTCGGCGAGATCCTCCCCGAGCAGCGGGGTGCACATACGGGCCACGAACCACCCCAGG
Organism: Streptomyces griseorubiginosus; assembly: GCF_017614965.1. GTDB lineage: Bacteria > Actinomycetota > Actinomycetes > Streptomycetales > Streptomycetaceae > Streptomyces > Streptomyces griseorubiginosus_B. Next base: position 10,494 of record NZ_WVUG01000173.1, read on the forward strand.
TCGTACGTCTCCGCCGCGCTCAGCAGCCGCGCCCGGCCGTACAGCAGCGTGCCGACGCCGTCGATCTGCGGGAACTCCTTGTCGAGCGCTTCGCCCAGCGCCCGTACGGCGTCGCGGTCCGCGTCGGCCGGCTCCTCCCGCAGGGCCACCAGGAGGTCCAGGTCGCTGCGTCCCACGCGCGCGGTGCCGCGCGGAACCGACCCGTAGAGGTACGCGCTGTGCAGCCGCGCCCCGAACAGGTCCAGCAGTCTGTCACGCGCGGCGGCGACGACGGGGCGGAAGGCGTGCGGGACGCGCCCGAGGGAGCCCTCGCGCTCGATGTAGCCCTGGGGATCGAGGCCCTTGGAGAGCACGTTGTCGGACATGGCTCCACTACATCAGCCGGAGCTCCCTCAGGAGCGTCAGCGAGACCGCTTGGCGAGCCTCTCCACGTCCAGGAGGATCACCGCGCGCGCCTCCAGGCGCAGCCACCCGCGCTGGGCGAAGTCCGCCAGCGCCTTGTTGACCGTCTCGCGCGAGGCGCCGACCAGCTGGGCCAGTTCCTCCTGCGTGAGGTCGTGGACCACGTGGATGCCCTCCTCGGACTGCACGCCGAAGCGGCGCGAGAGGTCCAGCAGGGCGCGCGCCACACGGCCCGGGACGTCCGAGAAGACCAGGTCGGACATCTGGTCGTTGGTCTTGCGCAGCCGCCGCGCGACGGCGCGCAGCAGGGCGCCGGCCACCTCGGGCCGTACGTTCAGCCAGGGCTGCAGGTCGCCGTGGCCGAGACCGAGCAGCTTGACCTCGGTCAGCGCGGTGGCCGTGGCGGTGCGCGGGCCCGGGTCGAACAGCGACAGCTCGCCGATCAGCTCGCCGGGGCCGACGACGGCGAGCATGTTCTCGCGGCCGTCGGGGGAGGTGCGGTGCAGCTTGACCTTGCCCTCGGTGACGACATAGAGCCGGTCACCGGGGTCGCCCTCGTGGAAGAGCGAGTCGCCGCGCGCGAGGGTCACCTCACTCATGGAGGCGCGGAGCTCCGCGGCCTGCTCGTCGTCGAGCGCCGCGAAGAGCGGGTTCCGCCGCAGAACGTCGTCCACGAGTTCTCTCCTTGTCGACCTGCTCAGGGGATCTTGCTCCCCCTTGGTACCAGGGGTCCGTGTTCCCCATCTTGCCGGACGGTCCAAACAGTGTGATCTGTCACAAGGATGCCGCACAGGTGTCCCGGGGTGGGCGGCAGGGGTCCAATTGGCGGCCGATCCCCTGGGTCCGGGGCGGATGTCGGTGGCGGGCTCTAGGCTGGCCGGGTGTCCAAATCGCCGGTGAGAGCACAGGCCAAGGGGGCTGGGCGGGTGGTTGTACGTCGTGATTCCGCTGTGGGCGAACAGAACTCCGGTGGCGGAAAGAAACCGGCAAAAGCGACAGAAGCAGTTCCGGTGAAGAAGGCGGCCGCGAAGAAGGCAGCGACGAAGGCAGCGAAGACGGCCGTGAAAAAGTCGTCTGTGAAGAAGGCGGCTGTGAAGAAGGCGGTGGTGGCGCCCAAGAAGGCGACCGCCGCGGTGAAGGGCGCCCCGGCCGCGAAGACCGTCGCGCCTCCGAAGGGCGAGTCGCACACCGCCCTCGTGCGCCGTGCCCGGCGGATCAACCGCGAGCTCGCCGAGGTGTACCCGTACGCCCACCCGGAGCTGGACTTCGAGAACCCCTTCCAGCTGATCGTCGCGACGGTTCTGTCGGCCCAGACCACGGACCTGCGCGTGAACCAGACGACACCGGCCCTGTTCGCCAAGTACCCGACCCCCGAGGACCTGGCCGCGGCCAACCCCGAGGAGGTCGAGGAGATCCTTCGCCCGACCGGGTTCTTCCGGGCCAAGACCAAGTCGGTGATAGGGCTGTCGAAGGGGATCGTCGAGCAGTTCGGCGGGGAGGTACCCGGGCGGCTCGAGGACCTCGTCAAGCTGCCGGGTGTGGGCCGCAAGACCGCTTTCGTGGTGCTCGGCAACGCGTTCGGGCGCCCCGGCATCACCGTGGACACGCACTTCCAGAGGCTGGTCAGGCGGTGGCAGTGGACCGCGGAGACCGACCCGGACAAGATCGAGGCCGCCGTGGGAGCGCTCTTCCCGAAGAGCGACTGGACGGACCTGTCGCACCACGTGATCTGGCACGGCCGCCGCATCTGCCACGCCCGCAAGCCCGCCTGCGGCGCCTGCCCCATCGCCCCGCTCTGCCCGGCGTACGGCGAGGGCGAGACGGACCCCGAGAAGGCGAAGAAGCTCCTGAAGTACGAGAAGGGCGGCTTCCCGGGGCAACGCCTCAATCCCCCGCAGTCCTACCTGGACGCGGGCGGCAGGCCGGCGCCCCCGCTGGGGGCCGGATGAGGGGCGCGGGGCCGGCGTTCCGGGCGTCGTGCACCGGTCGCCGGGCCGGGGGCACGACGGCGGGCGAGGGTGGTTCGGCAGGTGCCCGGGCGGTCCTGATCGTTGCGGTGATCACAGCGCCGGCGGCCCGCACCCGCCTTCGGGGCCGGCGACCGGAGACGGGCGTTTCCGCTCCCGTACGCCGGGGTGACGTTCGGGCGGCGGCGCGGATCCCGAGGGCATGCGTGAACCGGCGCCCGGCGCATCGCGGGATCGGCGACCGGGGACCGGACGGTTTCCGCGGTCAGGCCGTCGGGGACCCGGGCCCGGACCTCAGGGGTGTCCCTCGGGGTGATCTCAGGTCGTGGCAGGAACGGGCGAGGGTGTCGTGGGCGTTGGACGGGCAGGACGACGGGGGTGGCGATGACGCGCACGAGTGATACGCAGGGCGGGGCAGTGACGATCAGCAAGGAGGGGCTGCCCGACTGGCTGGACCCGGTGGTGCGGGCGGTGGAGACGGTTCAGCCGCTGCAGCTGAGCCGCTTCCTGCCCCCGGCCGACGGGGCGGGCCGGCAGTCGGCGGTGCTGGTGCTGTTCGGCGAGGGAGAGCGCGGCCCCGAGCTGCTGCTGATGGAACGGGCCAGCTCGCTGCGCTCGCACGCCGGCCAGCCCTCGTTTCCCGGCGGCGCCCTCGACCCCGAGGACGGTGACCCGAAGACCGACGGGCCGCTGCGGGCCGCTCTCCGCGAGGCCGAGGAGGAGACCGGGCTCGACCCCTCCGGCGTCCAGCTCTTCGGCGTACTGCCCAGGCTGTACATCCCGGTCAGCGGCTTCGTGGTGACCCCGGTGATGGGCTGGTGGCGCGAGCCGAGCCCCGTCGGCGTGGTCGATCCGAACGAGACGGCGCGGGTCTTCACCGTCCCCGTGGCGGATCTCACCAACCCCGACAACCGTGCGACGACCGTCCACCCCAGCGGCCACCGAGGCCCGGCATTCCTGGTCGAATCGGCCCTGGTGTGGGGCTTCACGGCGGGAATCATCGACCGCCTGCTCCACTACTCCGGCTGGGAGCGCCCCTGGGACCGCGGCAAGCAGGTCCCGCTCGACTGGCGCTCATGACAGGGTGTCTGCCGTGCTGTGTCTTCCCGGGGGACATCCCCCGGACCCCCGGCTGACCTGTGGTGACCGCGACATGACGAGGCGAGGCTCGAACCGGTGAACGTGCTGGACATCCTGTTGCTGGTCGCCGCCGTGTGGTTCGCGATCGTCGGCTACCGCCAGGGCTTCGTCGTCGGCATCCTGTCGGTGATCGGTTTCCTCGGCGGCGGTCTCGTCGCGGTCTACACGCTGCCCGTCATCTGGGACGCCCTGACCGACAACGCCGAGGTGAGCACGACCGCCGCCGTGGTCGCGGTCGTCGTCGTGATCGTCTGTGCCTCCGTCGGGCAGGCCCTGACCACCCACCTCGGCAACAAGCTGCGCCGTTACATCACCTGGTCCCCGGCCCGCGCCCTGGACGCGACCGGCGGCGCCCTGGTCAACGTCGTCGCGATGCTGCTGGTCGCGTGGCTGATCGGCTCCGCCCTCGCCGGCACGACGCTGCCCACCCTGGGCAAGGAGGTCCGTAACTCCAAGGTCCTCCTCGGCGTCTCCCGGGCGCTGCCCACGCAGGCGAACAGCTGGTTCGCGGACTTCTCCTCGGTCCTCGCGCAGAACGGCTTCCCGCAGGTCTTCAGCCCCTTCGCGAACGAGCCCATCACCGACGTGCAGCCGCCCGACCCGGCCCTCGCCAACAGCCCCGTCGCCGTCCGCGCCAAGCAGTCCATCGTCAAGGTCGTGGGCACCGCCCAGAGCTGCGGCAAGGTCCTCGAGGGCACCGGCTTCGTCTTCGCCGACCGCCGCGTCATGACCAACGCGCACGTGGTCGGCGGCGTCGACGAGCCCACCGTCCAGATAGGCGGCGAGGGCAGGACGTACGACGCGAAGGTCGTCCTGTACGACTGGCACCGTGACATCGCCGTACTGGACGTGCCGAACCTGAAGGCGCCCGTCCTGAAGTTCTCGCCCACGGACGCCAAGCGCGACGACGGAGCGATCATCGCGGGCTTCCCGGAGAACGGCTCGTACGACGTCCGTGCCGCCCGTGTACGGGGGCAGATCCCCGCCAACGGCCCGGACATCTACCACCGGGGCACCGTGCACCGCGACGTCTACTCGCTGTACGCGACCGTCCGCCAGGGCAACTCCGGCGGCCCGCTGCTCACCCCCCAGGGGGAGGTGTACGGCGTGGTCTTCGCGAAGTCCCTCGACGACCCCGAGACCGGATACGCGCTCACCGCGGACGAGATCCAGGAGGACATCGTCAAGGGACGTACCGCGAACCAGCAGGTGGACAGCGACAGCTGCGCCCTCTGAGGCGTCGTACGGGGTTAAGGAGAGGCGTCAGCCTCGAGGGTGACGCAGCCGTACCGAGACCCAGCGGGCCCGGCGGCGCAGAATGCGCGGGATGCCCACCCGGAGATCCGTGCCCGCCAGCTGCGGCGCACCGCCTCGTCGGTGGGAGCTCAGACCATCGGCCGAGCGGCGAGTGCGTGCTGCGTCACTGTAGTCGTGCGTCCAGCCCATACCCCGACGTGTGCCCCTGCCCCAAGGTCGATAACCGTCACCAGAGCCCCCAATTGGCCTATGCGCCGGGCAAGTGGCTGTTCGTAGGACAGGTGTTCAGATCCGGATACCGGGCGCATCGGAACGGTCACCGATCGGGTTCGGGATCCTTGAGCCAGTTGACCAGTTCCGCGGTGAAGGCCGCCGGGTCCTCCTCGTGCGGGAAGTGGCCCAGGCCGTCGAACAGGCGCCAGCGGTAGGGGGCTTCGACGTACTCGCCGGAGCCGGCCGCGCTGCGGGTGCGCATCACCGGGTCGAGGGAGCCGTGCAGATGGAGGGTCGGCACCCGCAGCGGGCGCTTCATCCGGCGGTTGAACTGGATGCCGTCCGGCCGGGCCATCGAGCGCACCATCCACCGGTACGGCTCGATCGAGCAGTGCGCCGTCGACGGGATGCACATCGCCCGGCGGTAGACGTCCAGCGCCTTGTCGTCGGGCGCCTGCGGCCCGGACCACTCCCGGATCAGCTCGGCGACGAGCGCGCCGTCGTCTGCGGTCAGCTGCCGCTCCGGGATCCACGGCCGCTGGAAGCCCCAGATGTACGAGCCTGCGCGTGTCTGGCGGACGTCCGCGAGCATCGCCGCGCGCCAGCGCCGCGGATGCGGCATCGAGGCCACCGCGAGCCGCCGTACCAGCTTGGGCCGCATCACGGCCGCCGTCCACGCCAGATACCCGCCCAGGTCGTGGCCGACCAGCGCGGCGTCCGGCTCGCCGAGGGAGCGGATCACCCCGGTGATGTCGAGCGCGAGGTTGGCCGGGTCGTAGCCGCGCGGGGTGCGGTCGCTGCCGCCGACTCCGCGCAGGTCCATGGCGACGGCCCGGTAGCCGGCGTCGGCCAGAGCGCCGAGCTGGTGCCGCCAGGTCCACCAGAACTGCGGGAAGCCGTGCAGCAGCAGCACCAGCGGCCCGTCACCGGCCTCGGCGATGTGGAAGCGGGCGCCGTTGGCGGCGACCTCACGATGGGTCACCTTCGTCCCGTCGGGGAGGGCGTCCGGTCGTACCACCGAAGCGGGTTGCGCCGAAGGCGTGGCGGGGTCCGTCATGAGGACGAGCGTGCCACAGCCTCGATGGCCGCGGGGGCGCGGTCCTCGATCGCCGGGGTCTCGGGCCGCGGGTGCGGCTTGGCCTTCTGCAGGACGCCCGCCGACTCCTTCATGGAAGCGGCCACCTTCTGCGGTCCCTTGCTCTTCTTCGCCTTCTTCGCGAAGATCACGCCGACCAGGGCGAGCAGCCCGGCGATCAGCACGTTCGCCGCGAAGGACAGCAGGAAGCACCAGCCGAGGCTCCAGCCGCCCTGTCCGTTGTGACCGCCGGTCCAGGCCTGGATGCCGTACGCCAGCGCGAAGTTGAGCATCGGCAGCGAGAACACGAGGACCGCGGCGGCCACCGTGAACGCCCCGCCGCTGGTCGCACCCTTCTTGACGTCCTGCTTGAGCTGCGCCTTGGCCAGCGCGATCTCGTCGTGCACCAGCGCCGACATCTCGGCCGTCGCCGAGGCGAACAGCTGACCGATGCTGCGTTCGGTGCCGACCGGGCTGCCGTCGGGTGCGCTCATCGCGGTCTCCCTCTTCTGCCTGACTGCTGTGGACGGATCCATGTGTACGGACGATCCGTTTGTACCGTCCCGTCAGATCATGCCGGACGGCCGTCCTCCTCGCCCGCCCCGCCCGGCACTTCGGCGGGCGCGCGTCGCTCGGCGGCCTTCTCCTCGGCGATCCGCCGGTGCTCGGCCGCCTTCCCCTCGTAGATCGCGGCCATGCGCAGGTGGTACGCCGGATCGTCCTGCTCGTAGATGTCCGGGATGCCGTCGAGATCCTCGTCCCGCTCCTCGGCCTCGCACAGCCCGCGGTACTTCGCGTTGCGGATCTTCAGCAGAACGGTCGCCAGCAGGGCCGCGATCAGGGACCCGGTGAGCACGGCGGCCTTGACCTCGTCGGTCAGCACGGCGTTGCCGTCGAAGGCCAGTTCGCCGATGAGCAGCGACACGGTGAACCCGATGCCCGCGAGCGTCGCCACCGCGAACACGTCGGCCCACTGAAGGTCCTCACTGAGCGAGGCCCTGGTGAAGCGTGCCGTCAGCCATGTCCCGCCGAAGATCCCGACCGCCTTGCCGACGACCAGCCCGAGGACCACGCCGAGCGTCTCCGGCTTGGTGAACACGTCGCCGAGCGCTCCCCCGGAGATGGCGACACCGGCGCTGAACAGCGCGAACAACGGGACGGCGAGTCCCGACGACAGGGGTCGCACCAGATGCTCGATGCGCTCGCCGGGGGAGTGCTCCTCGCCCTCGCGGCGGTGGCAGCGCAGCATGAGGCCCATCGCGACACCGGCGATGGTGGCGTGGACGCCGCTGTTGTACATCAGCGCCCAGATGACGACGGCGAGCGGCACGTACACGTACCAGCCGTGCACGCCCTTGCGTAGCAGCAGCCAGAAGACGGCCAGGCCCACGACCGCGCCGCCGAGCGCGGCGAAGTCGATGGTGCCGGTGAAGAAGACGGCGATGATCAGGATCGCGAAGAGGTCGTCGACGACGGCGAGCGTGAGCAGGAAGGCCCGCAGCGCACTCGGCAGCGACGTGCCGATGACGGCCAGGACCGCGAGCGCGAAGGCTATGTCGGTGGCCGTGGGCACCGCCCAGCCCCCGAGGGAGCCGTGACCGGTGAGGTTGGTGAGGGCGTAGACGAGCGCCGGTACGGCCATGCCGCACAGCGCCGCGACGACCGGCAGGGCGGCGGCCTTGGGGTCGCGGAGATCGCCCGCGACGAGTTCGCGCTTGAGCTCGATGCCGGCGACGAAGAAGAAGACCGCGAGAAGGCCGTCCGCGGCCCAGTGCGCGACCGAGAGGTGCAGGCCGAGGGCCGCGGGGCCGAAGTGGAAGTGGCTGACGCTCTCGTAACTGTCGTGCAGCGCCGGGATGTTGGCCCAGACCAGCGCGGTGACCGCGGCCACGAGCAGCAGCACACCACCGACCGTCTCGGTGCGCAGCGCGTCCGCGACGAAGGTGCGCTCGGGCAGCGAGAGCCGTCCGAGGACCTTGCGGGGGGTGGGGG
>NZ_WVUG01000174.1 GCF_017614965.1 Streptomyces griseorubiginosus
CGGCGGAGCCGGGAGGCGAGGGAGTGGATGGCCGTTCCTTGGCTGCACTGAGGTGGGGGTGTTTCGGCCACAGTTTAGCCGGGGGCGGGAGCGGGGCGGCGGAGCGTCGCAGGTCATGCCAGTGGTCCAGGCCAATATTGGTGGGCGCGCCGCGGGCCGAAGTGCTGGCCGCGGACCTCCTCGGCGGCCATAGTTGGCCCACGGCGGCGCCACAAGCCCGCGCCGCACGCGCGCAACGGACCCGTCCCGACTCGGACACCTGGGGGTCGTCCCACCCATGAGCAGAGCCGAACAGCCGTCCCGCAGAACCCTCCTGGCCGCCACGGTCGCCGCCGCGGTGGTGGGCCCCTCGCTCTCCGTCGGCGTGGCCCATGCCGACCCGGCCCGCCCCGTCGACTACCACGCCTGGACCTCGTACCCCGACTGGCGCACCGGTGCCGCCCTGGGCACCCGCGCCGTCGCCGGCACCCGCCCGGGAGTCGTGATCGCCGACCCGGCCGGCACCACCGAGTACACGGACCCGCACACCGGTACGACGGCGAGCTGGGAGTACGCGACCTGGACCTCCCCCGACCACACGCTCCGCGTCCCCGCCACCGAGGTGGTCGCCTCCTGGAACGCGCACACCCCGGCGGGCACCTGGCTCCAGGTCGAGCTGCACGGCAGGTACTCCGACGGCACCGAGACGCCCTGGTATGTGATGGGCCGCTGGGCCGCGGGCGACCAGGACATCAAGCGGACCTCGGTGGACGGGCAGACCGACGGCAAGAGCACGATCTGGACCGACACCTTCGCCGTCGACGACGCGACCACCGGCCTGCGCCTGGTCTCCTACCGGCTGCGCCTCACCCTCCACCGCAAGCCCGGCACCGGGCTCACCCCCACCGTCTGGCGGCTCGGCGCGATGGGCTCCGACGTCCCGGACCGCTTCACCGTCCCGGCCTCCACGCCGGGCCTGGCCAGGGAACTGGCCGTCCCGCGCTACTCGCAGGAGATCCACAAGGGCGAGTACCCGGAGTACGACAACGGCGGCGAGGCCTGGTGCAGTCCCACCTCCTCGCAGATGATCATCGAGTACTGGGGCGGCCGGCTCACCCCCGGCCAACTCGCCTGGGTGGACCCGAGCTACGCCGACCCGCAGGTCGACCACGCGGCCCGCTTCACCTACGACTACCAGTACGAGGGCTGCGGCAACTGGCCGTTCAACGCCGCCTACGCGGCCACCTACGAGAACCTGCAGGGTCTGGTCACCCGGCTCGGCTCGCTCACCGACATGGAGACGCTGATCGCGGCCGGCATCCCGGCCATAACGTCCCAGTCCTTCCTCAAGGAGGAGCTCACCGGGGCGGGTTACGGCACTTCGGGCCATCTGATGACCGTCATCGGGTTCACCGCGGACGGCGACGTCATCGCCAACGACCCCGCCTCCCCGAGCGACGAGGCGGTGCGACGGGTGTACCGGCGGCGCGAGTTCGAGAACATCTGGCTGCGCACCAAGCGGTACAACGCCTCCGGCAAGGTCGTCTCCGGCAGCGGCGGTGTCTGCTACCTGTACTTCCCCGCGTGTCCCAGTGCCCGGCAGCGCAAGGCCCTCGCGGCGGTCGGCGTGCGCTGAGCGCTCGGCCCCTCCATGAAGGCCCCGGGTCGACCGGGGCCTTTGTGCTGTGACCAACGTCTCCGCCGCAAAAGCCGCTGCTGGTGGCAAGGTGGACACAACGACGGGGGAGTCCATCGCACAACGACCACAGCGAGACACCATGACAGCACACTCAGTCACCGCCGCCCGCACGCGCACCGGCGGTCCCCGGGACGACGGCCCGAAGATCCTCGAGCATGTCATGGGCTGGACTCTGGTGGTGGTTGTCGCGATGCTCGTCGCCCAGTTCGGTCTGCTCTGACTCGAACTAACGGGCGTTGTTGTTCTGACATACTGCGGATGTCCCGCCCCCCGCCCGAGACCAGGGTCTGAATTGAAGATCAGCGAACAGAGCGATGCCGCCCGTCCACGGGCGCGCGGCACCGAGCGCTCACTGGCGCGCCGCGCCGAACTCATCGCCATCGGGCGGAAGTTGTTCGCCGACACGTCCTACGACGCACTCTCCATGGATGACATCGCCAAGCAGGCGCACGTCGCCAAGGGGCTGATCTACTACTACTTCCAGTCCAAGCGCGGCTACTACCTGGCGATCATCCACGACTCGGTCGCCGACCTGATCAACTTCGCGGGCGGCGAGGTGGACCGGGGGCAGCTGGACCGGGTCCACCGCACCATGGAGGCGTATCTCCGCTGGGCCGAGCACAACCAGGCCGCCTACCGCACGATCGTCAGCGGCGGAGTCGGCTTCGACGCCGAGGTGCAGGCCATCCGGGACGGGGTGCGCGAGGCGATCGTCGCGACCATCGCCGACGGGGCGTACGGCCGTACCGACATCGCGCCGCTGGCCCGGATGGGCCTGTTCGCCTGGGTGTGCAGCGTGGAGGGCGCGACCCTCGACTGGATCGACCGCCCTGCCCTGACCCGGGACCAGATGCGCGAACTGCTGGTCAAGACCCTCGGCGGCTCGATGCGCGCCATCGAGGAACTCGACCCCGCCTACCCGGCCCCGGCCCCGGCCCGCCGGGACGGCTGAGCGAGGTCAGCCGATGGCCTTGATCAGCTCGCCGTTCGAGGTGTCGCCGCTCAGCTCCCAGAAGAAGGTGCCGCCCAGGCCCTGCTGGTTCTTGTAGGTCATCTTCGTCGCGATGGTCGAGGGCGTGTCGTAACTCCACCAGTTGTTGCCGCACTTGGCGTACGCGGTGCCGCCCACGGTCCCGGTCGCCGGGCACTTGGTCTTGAGCACCTTGTAGTCGTCGATGCCCTGCTCGTACGTCCCCGCCGCGGGCCCGGTCGCCGTGCCGCCGGGCGCCGACTGCGTCACGCCGGTCCAGCCGCGGCCGTAGAAGCCGATGCCCAGCAGCAGCTTCGAGGCCGGGATGCCGAGGCCCTTGAGCTTGGCGATCGTCGCCGAGGTGTGGAAGCCGGCCTTCGGGATGCCGGAGTAGGAGTTCAGCGGTGAGTGCGGGGCCGTCGGACCGGTGGCGTCCCAGGCGCCGAAGTAGTCGTACGTCATCGGGTTGTACCAGTTCACGTACTGGGCCGCGCCCGCGTAGTCCGCCGCGTCGATCTTTCCGCCGGCCGTGGCGTCCGCGGTGATCGCGGCGGTGACCAGCGCACCGCTGCCGAACTTCGAACGCAGCGCCGCCATCAGGTTTTTGAAGGCCTCCCGGCCGCTGGTGTCGCAGGTGTTTCCGCAGGCGTTCGGGTACTCCCAGTCGATGTCGATGCCGTCGAACAGGCCCGACCACTTGGAGTTCTTCACCAGGTCGTAGCAGGACTGGGCGAAGGCGGCAGGGTTCCTCGCGGCCTCGCCGAAGCCGCTGGACCAGGTCCAGCCGCCGAAGGACCAGAGGATCTTCAGCCCCGGGTGCTTCTTCTTCAGCTTCAGCAGCTGGTTGAAGTTGCCGCGCAGGGGCTGGTCCCAGGTGTCGGCGACGCCGTCCACCGACTCGGCGGCCGTGTAGGCGCGGTCGGTCGCCGCGTAGGAGTCGCCCATGGCGCACTTGCCGCCGGTGACGTTGCCGAAGGCGTAGTTGATGTGGGTCAGCCTCGCCGCCGATCCGGACGTCTCGACGTTCTTGACGTAGTACTTGCGGTCGTAGGTGCCCCATTCGGTGAAATAGCCGACGACCTTGGAGCCGGCCGCTTCCTGGGCCGACGGCTTCGCGGAGGCCGTGCCCGCGCCGGCCAGCAGACCGGCGCCGAGGACGGCGCAACACGCGGCGGAGAGCAGCGCCCGGAAGGGGGCGCGGGGACGGTGCGGAACGTGCATCGGGTGTCTCCTCGTGGGGGAGAGGGAACGCGCGCCGATTGGCATGAACGCGGTAAAGCGTTGGTCATGAACCATAGGAGGACTAGACCAGTCGGGTCAATGGTGCGGACCAATGCGAGGCGGGCTCTCCGGCACCGGACGGCGCTGCGGGGTGGCGCGGGATATTCTGGAAGTAAGCGGTCGTTAACTGGTGACGGGATGTCTCCGATCGGGCATACTCACAGCGCACAGCCGCTGGTCAGCAGCTTCCGAGACCCGGAGGCGCGAGCACCGGCAGGCCGCGAGCAGGACCCGGCGGAGCCGCCCCCACCCAGGGCGCACGCCGCCGATGTGCCCGAAACAGGGAGGAGAGCGTCGCCATGCCCGACCGCGCCCCGCAGCCGGTGGACCGTCAACTGCCCACGGACGAGGCCCGGGATCTGATCTCGCTCGTCCGGGACATCGCCCAGCGCGAGATCGCGCCGAAGGCGGCCGACGAGGAGGACGCCGGACGCTTCCCCCGCGAGGTCTTCACCCTGCTGTCGAAGTCGGGACTGCTCGGACTGCCGTACGACTCCGAGCACGGCGGCGGCGACCAGCCGTACGAGGTCTACCTCCAGGTCCTGGAAGAGCTGGCCGCGGCCCGTCTCACCGTCGGCCTCGGCGTCAGCGTGCACACGCTCGCCTCCTACGCCCTCGCGGCCTACGGCACCAAGCAGCAGCAGGTCGAGCACCTGCCCGCGATGCTGGGCGGCGGCCTGCTGGGCGCCTACTGCCTGTCCGAGCCGTCGTCCGGCTCCGACGCCGCCTCCCTGCGCACGAGGGCGGTGCGCGACGGCGACCACTGGGTGATCGACGGGACAAAGGCCTGGATCACCCACGGCGGCATCGCCGACTTCTACACCGTCATGGCCCGCACCGGCGAGGACGGCCCGCGCGGGATCACCGCCTTCCTGGTGCCCGGCGACGCCGAGGGGCTCAGCGGCGCGGTGCCCGAGAAGAAGATGGGCCTCAAGGGCTCGCCCACCGCCCAGGTCCACTTCGACGGGGTGCGGGTCTGCGACGAGCGGCGCATCGGCGAGGAGGGGCAGGGCTTCGCGATCGCCCTGGCCTCCCTCGACTCCGGCCGGCTCGGCATCGCGGCCTGCGCCATCGGACTCGCCCAGGCGGCGCTCGACGAGGCGGTCGCCTACGCCACCGGACGACAGCAGTTCGGGCGGCCCATCGCCGACTTCCAGGGGCTGCGGTTCATGCTCGCCGACATGGCCACCCAGATCGAGGCGGGCCGCGCCCTGTACCTGTCGGCGGCGCGGCTGCGCGACGCGGGCCGGCCGTTCGCCAAGCAGGCGGCCATGGCCAAGCTGCACTGCACCGACACCGCGATGAGGGTCACCACCGACGCCGTCCAGGTCCTCGGCGGATACGGCTACACCGCGGACTTCCCCGTCGAGCGCTATATGCGCGAGGCGAAGGTGCTGCAGATCGTCGAGGGCACCAACCAGATCCAGCGCATGGTCATCGCCCGTCACCTTGCGGGCCCGGAAACCCGCTGAACTGCCCCGGCTGCACCTGCGGGGCCGCCAGCCTGACCCACTCCGGGTCATGGCGGCCCGGCAGGGTGCGGCCCCGGTCGGCCCAGGTGCGCATCAGATCGCGGTAGATCGGCGGGTCCGGGACGGGCGGCGCCGGGGGAACCGTTCCTGCCGGCGGCGGGACGAAGATACGGCGCTGACGCCCGGTCGCTGTATAGGTGGGGGTCATACCAGGGCAACGCGGCAACGGACGGACAGGTCACCGATCCGTCGAATCGAGCGTGAGTTCGTGACCCGTCTCTGGTCACCGGCCGCTGTCTGACGTACCGTCAGCCACGCCGTCTCCAGGGAGGTTTGGCATGGCCGACGACCGTCCCGTGCCGCTCGACGAGTACCCCGTGCACCAGGTCCCCCTGTCCATGCGGCACGTGGCCACCGGGGACCGCAACGCCTACGACCGCTGCATCTTCCACGTCCTGGACCACGAGGGCCGCGCCCTGCTGATCGCCGGCCTCGGCGTGTACCCGAACGTCGGCGTGATCGACGCCTACGCGACCCTGCGGGTGGGGGACACGGTCCACGCGGTACGGGCGTCCGACGCGCTCGGCGAGGACCGGATGCGGCTCACCGTCGGACCGCTGCGCATCGAGGTCGAGCAACCGCTGCGCAGGCTCCGGCTGTTCAGCGACGACGAGGCGTTGTCGTACGACATCACCTGGACCGCCGACTTCCCGGCCCTGTGGGAGCCCCACCACCTCCAGCGCCGCGGCGACCGGCTCACCCTCGAAGGGCGCCGGTTCGTACAGGCGGGGAGCGTGGAGGGGGTGATCCGGGCGGCCGGCGAGGAGTTCCGGGTCAGCGCCGCGCGCTGGACCGGCACCCGGGACCGCAGTTGGGGAGTGCGGCCCATACCGGGGGAGGAGGGCGGCCGGTTCGCCGAGGAGCGGCCGACCGAGGGGTTCCACTGGCTGTGGTGTCCGGTCCGCTTCGAGGACCGGTTCCTGATGGTGATCGTCCAGGAGGACGCCGACGGCTACCGCTCCCTCAACGACGCCACCCTCGTCCGCCCCGGCCACCGGGACCGTCAACTCGGCTGGCCCCATCCCGAGATCACCTACCGCTCCGGCACCCGCCACCCGGTGCGTGCCGTCGTCCACCTCGGCGACCTCCGCAAGCCGCAGGAACTGCAGGCCGAGATCCTCACCTCGTCCCCGCTCGCGATCGGCGCCGGCTATCCGCCCGCCGACGACTGGCAGCACGGCACCTGGCAGGGCCGGGGCTGGACCGACCGGCGCACGTACGACCTGACACAGCCCCACCCTCTCGCCGCGTACGGCGTCACCGACCACGCGGCGCGCTTCCGGCTCGACGGGCAGGTCGGCCACGGCATCTTCGAGCACGGTTCGTTCGGGCGGCACGACCCGAGCGGCTTCACGGACTTCACCTCGGTCGCACCGTAAGGGGGTTCACGACATGGCCACGGCACCCCGCCCCCGCACCACCACCCGGGACCCGGAGGAACTCGCCCGTCGCCTCACCGCCTGGCTGGGCACCCGGCTGCCCGGCGCCAAGGCGGTCGGCGTCAGCGTCCCCGAGTCCAACGGGCTGTCCAGCGAGACGCTCCTCTTCGACATCGAGCACCCCCAACCCCCGGTGGCCTCCTGCGCGTTGAGGCTGGCGGCGGACCCGGCGGCGTACACCGTCTTCCCGGTGTACGACATGCCGCGCCAGTACCGCACGATGCGTGTGGTGGCCGAGCACACCGACCTGCCCGTGCCGAAGGTGCTGTGGCTGGAGGAGGACCCAGGGCCGCTCGGGGCGCCGTTCTTCGTGATGGAGCGGGTCGCGGGGCGCGTGCCGCCGGACGTGATGCCGTACACCTACCAGGGCAACTGGCTGCACGCGGCGAGCGACGCCGAGCGCGAGCGGCTGGAGGCGGCCTCGATCGGACTCCTGGCCCGGCTGCACGACCAAGTGCCGCTGGAGGCAGCCGAGTTCCTCAGCCTGCCCGGCGACGGCGACGCGCTGCGCCGCCATGTCACCGCACAACGCGCCTACTACGACTGGGTGGTGGACGGACGCGCCCGCTCACCGCTCATCGAGGCCGCGTTCGACCGCCTCGAGGACCTCTGGCCCGACGATCCGGGCACGCCGGTCCTCAATTGGGGCGACGCACGCATCGGCAACGTCGTCTACGACGGCTTCGAGCCCGTCGCCGTCCTCGACTGGGAGATGGCGTCCCTGGCCCCGCGCGAGGTCGATCTGGGCTGGACCGTCTACCTGCACCGCTTCTTCCAGGACCTGACGGTCGCCTTCGGCCAGCGCGGCCTGCCGGACTTCCTGCGCCGCGACCGCGTCGAGGCCCGCTACGCCGAACTCACCGGTCACACACCGCGCGACATGGACTTCCACACCCTGTACGCGGCGCTGCGGCACGCCATCGTGATGCTGCGCATCGCCTACCGGCAGGCGCACTTCGGCGAGGTGGCCGTCCCGGCGGACCCGGACACACTGATCCTGCACCACGGCAGCCTGCGAGCCATGGTGCAGGGCAGCTACTGGGATTGAGCGAGGCGGGTCAGGCGGCCTGACGGCGCATCACCGGCACGCGCATCGGGCGCGAGCCCGGACCGCCGACGTGCGAGAACGGCTGCGTCCGCCAGTCGAGCCCCTGAGGGAGCGTCAACAGAAGGGCGGTGTCCTGCTCCTGGACCTCGGCGGAGTCGTCCGCGGAACGGGCCTCTGCGGCCCTGCGGCCCGTACCGGCACAGACCGTCAGGCCGAACGGGTTCCACGGCGAGGCGCACAGCGCGTGCTCCGGCAGGACCTCCTCGTCGGCCAGCAGGGCGATGGGCTGCGCGCAGTCCGGGCAGACCACCCGGTACATCTCGAAGGTGTCGTACGCGTCGAGTTCCTCGTCGTCGTAGGCGTCGGGTTCGACGCCCTCCGGCTCGGGCTCGACCACCGGATGGAGCCGCTTGGACGCGGTGCGACCAGGGCGCTTGAGACTCTGCATGGATTACTCCCCCTTGGGCTGGGGCCGTGAAGGCGCTGCGGCCTCGACCACAGCAAGCACTTCCCGTCCGCTCTTGGAGGTAATCACGAGAACATCACGGAGATGTCCCGGCGTATGTGGCGTTCGTCACATGCCGCTCGCAGGTGCCTCCGGCGGACCGTCCGTCGCCCGAACGGCTCACGGACCGCTCTCGCCCACATCACAAACCGGGTATGACCTGGGCTGCTCAGGTATCCGAGGAGATCACCCGCACTGTAGGTTCTGCCGCATGGAGGAGCTGGACCGTCAGATCGTGCAGCTGCTCGTCAAGGACGGGCGGATGAGCTACACAGACCTGGGCAAGGCCACGGGCCTGTCCACGTCGGCCGTGCACCAGCGGGTGCGGCGGCTGGAACAGCGTGGCGTCATCCGCGGCTATGCCGCGGTGGTCGACCCCGAGGCCGTCGGGCTGCCCATGACCGCGTTCATCTCGGTGAAACCCTTCGATCCGAGCGCGCCGGACGACATCGCGGAACGCCTCGCCGGCGTGCCCGAGATCGAGGCCTGCCACAGCGTCGCGGGCGACGAGAACTACATCCTCAAGGTCCGGGTGGCCACTCCCCACGAGCTGGAGGAGCTCCTGGGCCGGCTGCGCACGCTGGCGGGGGTCTCCACGCGGACGACGGTGGTTCTCTCCACGCCCTACGAGGCCCGTCCGCCGAGGATCTGACCGCACGGGCGCCGCCCCCCTGTGCAGGGGGCGCGCGGGGGCACGGGAGACTGTCCCCATGAGTGAGCGCAGCCCCGAGCCCAGCACCGTCCTCCTCCGCCGCGGCGAGGTCCACAGCCCCGCCGACCCCTTCGCGACCGCGATGGTCGTGCAGGCCGGACAGGTCGCCTGGGTCGGGTCCGAAGGGGCCGCCGACGCGTTCGCGGACGGGGTCGACGAAGTCGTCGATCTCGACGGTGCCCTCGTCACCCCCGCCTTCACCGACGCCCATGTGCACACCACCTCCACCGGGCTCGCGCTCACCGGCCTCGATCTGTCCGGCGCGCCCACCCTGGAGGCGGCCCTCGCTCTCGTACGGGAGTTCGCCGCAGGTCGGCCCGAGGACCGTGTCCTGCTCGGGCACGGCTGGGACGCCTCCCGGTGGCCCGGTGGACGGCCGCCGACGCGTACGGAGCTGGACGAGGCCACCGGCGGACGTCCCCTGTATCTGAGCCGGATCGACGTCCACTCGGCGGTGGTGACCACGGCCCTGCTGGACACGGTCCCCGGGCTCGGGCCCCTCGACGGACCCCTCACCGCCGACGCCCACCACGCCGTCCGCGCGGCCGCGTTCGCAGCCGTGACGCCGCAGCAGCGCACCGGGGCGCAGCGCGCGGCCCTCGCCCACGCTGCATCCCTCGGTATCGGTTCGGTCCACGAGTGCGGTGGGCCCGAGA
The DNA here is from genome assembly GCF_017614965.1 of Streptomyces griseorubiginosus. Taxonomy (GTDB): domain Bacteria; phylum Actinomycetota; class Actinomycetes; order Streptomycetales; family Streptomycetaceae; genus Streptomyces; species Streptomyces griseorubiginosus_B. The sequence goes on from NZ_WVUG01000174.1 coordinate 9,822, forward strand.
TCTCCTCCGAGGACGACTTCACCGGTCTGCTGCGGCTCGCCGCCGAGGAGCCGACACCCCGGGTGGTCGGCTACTGGGCCGAACAGGACGTGGAAAAGGCCCGCGGGCTGGGGGCGGTCGGCGCGGCCGGAGACCTCTTCGTCGACGGCGCCCTCGGCTCCCACACCGCCTGTCTGCACCTGCCGTACACCGACGCCGACCACACGGGCGCCGCCTACCTCGACGCGGCCGCCGTCGCCGCCCATGTCGTCGCCTGCACCGAGGCCGGCCTCCAGGGGGGCTTCCACGCGATCGGCGACGCGGCCGTGACCGCCGTGGTCGACGGGGTACGGGCCGCCGCCGAGAAGCTGGGCCTCGCCCGGATCCGCGCCGCCCGGCACCGCGTCGAGCACGCCGAGATGCTGACGCCGGAGACCATCGCCGCCTTCGCCGAACTCGGCCTGACCGCCTCGGTGCAGCCCGCCTTCGACGCTCTGTGGGGCGGCGAGGACGGCCTCTACGCCCAGCGGCTGGGCGCGGAGCGGGCCCGCACGCTCAATCCCTTCGCCGCCCTGCTGCGGGCCGGGGTGCCCCTCGCCTTCGGGTCCGACAGCCCGGTCACCCCGCTCGATCCGTGGGGCACGGTCCGTGCGGCCGCCTTCCACCGCACTCCGGAGCACCGCGTCTCCGTCCGCGCCGCCTTCACCGCCCACACGCGCGGCGGCTGGCGTGCGATCGGCCGTGACGACGCGGGCGTGCTCGTCCCGGGCGCGCCGGCCGACTACGCCGTATGGCGTACCGAGGAACTGGTCGTGCAGGCCCCCGACGACCGGGTCGCGCGCTGGTCCACCGATCCCCGCTCCGGCACCCCGGGCCTGCCCGATCTCACCCCGGGCCGTGACCTGCCCGTCTGTCTGCGCACGGTGGTCGGCGGGCGGACGGTCTTCGTACGGCCGGGCGAGTGATCTCCCGGGGTGGCGCAGGTCCGAACGGGGTCCCGGGCCTCGTCGCGCGACCTGCGCCTCCGCCCCGCTGACCAGGTCGTTGATCGAATAGCCGCAGGTCAAACGACTGTTGACAGGCGGCCGCACGGGGCCGATAGGTTCGGCCGAGTCCACCACCGGACGCCCTACCGGGGAACTTCCGCGCACTCGCCCGCGGCGCCGCTGGGTCAGGGACGGTGTGCCGCACCGGGGCACCGCCACTGGGAGCCAGGCTCAGCGCCCGCGACGCGGCGAGGGAACGTTCCGGCCGGTCGGGGAGGTGTGACCCGGGTGGGGCCCGGTCGTTCAGTAGACAACGGCTTTCGGTCGACCCGCAGCCAGCGGGTCCCAGGTCGGCCCGAAGGGCGCCGGGCCCCCATCCGCAGCATGTCACTGCCAGGCATGCGAGGACGCCACGGGGGCAAAAGGCCTGGAACGGCACTCTTACCCCACTCTTGTGGAACCGACACCACCATACGAACGTCCTGGCACGTCTGCGCAGGCCGCGGCCACTATGGTGGACGTCCTGCGTACGGACATGAAGGGGCAGCAGTGAACGACGGCGACGGAACCCTCGCGGCACAGGCCGGCAAGAGGCAGTTCGGCCCGCTCGGCACGGCCTTGGTGATCATCCCGACCTACAACGAGGCGGAGAACATCAAGAAGATCGTCGGCCGGGTCCGCAAGTCCGTTCCCGAGGCGCACGTCCTCGTGGCCGACGACAACAGCCCTGACGGCACCGGCAAGCTCGCCGACGAGCTGGCCGTCGAGGACGACCACGTCCACGTCATGCACCGCAAGGGCAAGGAGGGCCTGGGCGCCGCCTACCTCGCGGGCTTCCGCTGGGCCCTGGACCACGGCTACGGCGTGGTCGTCGAGATGGACGCCGACGGCTCCCACCAGCCCGAGGAACTGCCCCGTCTGCTCACCGCCCTCAAGAGCGCCGACCTGGTCCTCGGCTCCCGCTGGGTGCCCGGGGGCCGCGTGGTGAACTGGCCCAAGTCCCGCGAGTTCATCTCCCGCGGCGGCAGCCTGTACTCCCGTCTGGCTCTGGATCTGCCGCTGCGCGACATCACCGGCGGCTACCGCGCCTTCCGCAGCGAGACCCTCGAGGGCCTCGGCCTCGACCACGTCGCCTCTCAGGGCTACTGCTTCCAGGTGGACCTCGCCCGACGCGCGGTCAAGGCCGGCTACCACGTCGTCGAGGTCCCCATCACCTTCGTCGAGCGCGAACTCGGCGACTCCAAAATGAGCCGCGACATCCTCGTCGAGGCGCTGTGGCGGGTCACCGCGTGGGGCGCCTCGGAGCGGGTCGCCAGGGTCCGGGGGCGCGGGAAGAAGGCCTGACCGCCGCAGGCATACGGCTCACGGGCCCGGCTGATCGTCCGTGCAGGCGTACGGCTCACAGCCGCGGCTGATCGTCCGTGCAGGCGTCCGGCTCACAGCCCCGGCTGATCGTCCGTTTATCCCGCTCTGAGCCGGGGCCAGGCACACTGGAGGCATGACGACTGGTGCTCCGACCCCCACGTATCCCGCCCGGCCCCGGCGCTCCCGGCTGCGTACCTTCCTGCCGCTCGGCGTCGCGGCCTGGCTGGTGCTGGAGATCTGGCTGCTGACCGTGGTCGCCGGGGCGTCGAGCGGGTTCGTGGTGTTCCTGCTGCTGCTCGCCGGATTCGTGCTCGGCGGCGCGGTGATCAAGAAGGCGGGCCGGCGTGCCTTCCAGAACCTCAACGAGGCGCTGCAGCGCGGCGGAACCCCGCAGCGCGGCGGTGGCAACGGTCTGCTGATGCTGGGCGGTCTGCTGCTCATGATCCCGGGCCTGATCTCGGACGCGGTCGGTCTGCTCCTGCTCGTTCCGCCGGTCCAGAAGGCCCTCAGCCGCAGCGCGGAGCGCACCTTCGACCGCAAGCTGCGCGAGGCCGCCCCGGGCAGCTTCGGGGACGCCTTCCAGCAGGCCCGCATCCACCGCCCCGACGGCAAGGTCGTGCAGGGCGAGGTCGTGCGGGACGACGAGCCGCGCGGCGACGCCCCGCAGGGACCGCGCCCGCCGCTGACGCGCTGAGCGCGCCGTACGCACACGACTGCGGGCGCCCTACGTGATGTCACGTAGGGCGCCCGCAGTCGTGTGTTTCGTTGTCGTGCGCCCGGCCCTGGGAGGGACTAGGCCGACTTGCGGCTGTCCCGCGGATGGACGGCGATGTTCATCGCCCCCGAACGCAGAACCGCCAGGCGCTCCTCGAGGACCTCTTCGAGTTCCTCGCGGGTGCGCCGCTCCATCAGCATGTCCCAGTGCGTACGCGCGGGCTTGGCCTTCTTCTCTTCCGGGCCGTCGCCATCGACGAGGAGTGCCTGGGCCCCGCAGACCTTGCACTCCCACTCCGGCGGGATCTCCGCCTCGACCGAGAAGGGCATCTCGAAGCGGTGCCCCTTCTCGCATGCGTACTCCACGGCCTGGCGCGGGGCCAGGTCGATGCCGCGGTCCGTCTCGTAGCTGGTCACCACGAGGCGCGTGCCGCGAAGAGCTCGCTCACTCATGAATCGTGCCTCCCGGGCTTGTCGCCCACAGGACAGGTGTCGCTGTCGTCGTCATCCGGTCAACGTCCGGTCGGCGGTAAAGATTCCCGTTCCGAGTCCCGTTCCGGGTCATGCGTCGCCGTCGTAGCCGCCCCTTGTTGTACCCACCGTCGCCCGGTTTGTCACATCTGCTAGCAGATGTCACCCAGCGTTTCGTCATCTTTGACGCGCAGTAACGGTACGCCTGGCAGGCCAAACGCGTACACTACAGCCCTTTCGCCTCCGGCGCTAAATCCTCTCGGGAACGGGATTGCCCGCGTCGTTGATCGCCTGCCGCACCGGCACCCGTGCGAGCAGGGCGAATCCGATGACGAAGAAGGCCACCAGCGAGATGATCGCGTCCCGATAACTTCCGGTCAGCTGGTAGGTGATCCCGAACAGAAGCGGACCGAGCCAGCTCATACCCCGATCGCTCATCTCGTACGCCGAGAAGTACTCGGCCTCCTTGCCCGGCGGGACCAGATGGGAGAACAGGGAGCGGGACAGGGCCTGGCTGCCGCCGAGCACCAGGCCGATGCCGGCCGCCAGGACGAAGAACCACACCGGCGCACCGGTCGGCAGGAAGTACCCGGCCGCCAGCGTCACCGTCCACGCCACCAGCGAGCCGAGGATCGTGCGCCTGGCCCCGTAGGTCCGCGCCAGCCGCCCCATCCCGAGCGCCCCCGCGACCGCCAGCACCTGGACCATCAGCACCGCCGTGATCAGCGTGGACTGACTCAGGCCGAGTTCCTCGGAGCCGTACACCGACGCCTGCGAGATCACGGTCTGGATGCCGTCGTTGTAGACGAGGTAGGCGAGCAGGAAGGAGAGCGTGAGGGGCTTGGTGCGCATGTCCCGGACGGTGGACGCGAGCTGCCGCCAGCCGTGGACGGCGGGTGCCGAGGGGGTCGTACGCCGGTCGCGAAGCCGCCTGAGCGGTACGAGGGTGAAGGCGCCCCACCACAGGCCCGCGGAGGCCAGGCAGATGCGGACGGCCGTCGACTCGGTCAGGCCGAAGGAGTCGTGTGCCGTGAACAGCGCCAGGTTGACGACCAGCATCGACGAACCGGCCGCGTAGCCGAAGGCCCAGCCGCGCGAGGAGACCCGGTCGCGGTCCTCGGGCGGGGCGATCTGCGGCAGATAGGAGTTGTAGACGACCATCGAGACCGCCACCGACGAGTTGGCGACGATCAGCAGCAGCCCGCCCAGCAGATAGCGGTCCCCGGACAGGAAGAACAGCCCGGTCGTGGCGGCCGCCCCCACGTAGGCGCAGGCGGCCAGCAGCGGCTTCTTGCGTCCCGTGCGGTCGGCGGCGGCGCCCACCAGCGGCATCACCAGGATCGAGACGATCACGGACGCGGACACGCAGTACGCGAAGAACGACCCGGCCCGCACCGGGATCCCGAGCGGACGGACGTATCCGTCGGCGTCGGCCGCCGCCTTGGCCACCGAGCTGAGATAGGGGCCCAGGAACACGGTGAGCACGCTCGTCGAGTACACGGAGCAGGCCCAGTCGTAGAAGTACCAGCCGCGCTGCTCGCGCCGCAGGCCGTTGGCTTCCGCCCGCACGGTGTCGGTGCTCACCCGTGCCCTCGCTTCCCCGCCGAAGTGCCGTGCCAAGGGGGCGGTGGTGCGGGGAGTGTCAGGTGTGGGGCACCCAGACGCCGCGGTCCTCCATGACCTTGCGCAACGTGTCGATGTGATCGGTCATGATGCCATCGACTCCCAGGTCCAGGAGCCGGTGCATCCGATCGGCCTCGTTGATGGTCCACACGTGCACCTGCAGCCCGCGCGCGTGGGCGGCGCGGACGAAGCGGTGGTCGACGACCTGGATGCCGGACTGCGCCTCGGGCACCTGGGCGGCGACCGCGGAGCGGCGCAGCGCGGCCGGCACACCCCAGGAACGCAGCCGCAGATTGAGCACGCCCCGGGTGCCGTACGACGTCGCCAGGCGCGGTCCGGCCAGCCGCTGGGCGCGGATCACCCGGGCCTCGGAGAAGGAGCCGACACAGACGCGGTCCCAGGCGTTCGCGCGCTCGACGAGCTCCAGGAAGGGGTGGAGGGAGGCCTCGGCCTTGAGGTCGACGTTCCAGCGCACCTCGGGGAAGGTCTCCAGCAGCTCCTCGAAGAGCGGCACCGGCTCCTTGCCCGCCACGCGCGCGTGGCTGACTTCCTTCCACGGCAGATCGGCTATGCGCCCGGCACCGTCCGTCACCCGGTCGAGGGTCGCGTCGTGGAAGGCGACCAGCCTGCCGTCCGCCGTGGTGTGCACATCGGTCTCGATGTACCGGTACCCCGTCTGAACCGCCCGCCGGAACTGCAGCACGGTGTTCTCCAGACCGTCCGCGGCCCCGCCGCGGTGGGCGAAGGCGATCGGGCCGGGATGGTCGAGATAGGGGTGGCGTATCCGCGAGGTCACCGTCGCAGTATCGCTCCCTCCGGTTGCCCTTCGGCAACGACCGTGCTGCCGCCGGATGCCGCGGGGACGTCGAACACCCGCAGGAAGAGCTGGGCGAGCGGACCGATGGAGAGCGCGTACAGGACCGTTCCGACGCCGACCGTGCCGCCCAGGGCGAATCCGGTGGCCACGACCGCCACCTCGATCCCCGTCCGCATCAGCCGGATCGACCGCCCGGTACGGCGGTGCAGCCCCGTCATCAGACCGTCCCGCGGGCCCGGCCCGAAGCGGGCGGAGATGTAGAGCCCGGTGGCGACACCGTTGAGCAGGACGGCGGTCACGAGGAGCGGGATCCGCACCAGCAGGGAGCGCACGTCGGGCACGAGGTCGAGGGTGCCGTCCATGGCGAGCCCGACGACGAAGACGTTGGAGACCGTGCCGAGGCCCGGACGCTGACGCAGCGGGATCCACAGGAGCAGCACCGCGGCGCCCACGATGATCGACACGACGCCGATCGTCAGTCCGGTGAGCCGGGCCAGGCCCTGGTGCAGCACGCCCCAGGGCTCCAGTCCCAGGCCCGCCTCGACGAGCAGCGCGGAACTCGCGCCGTACAGGACGAGTCCGGCGTAGAGCTGGATCAGCCGTCGTCCGAGACGGTGGCTGCCGGAACCGGGCTTCGCGGATCTCAAGTCGTACCCCCTGGTGGTCGTGGTGGCCTGGTGCATGTCACCCTGGGGCGTGGGTGGAAGTGTCATCCATGGCCAATTCGAGGAAGGTGGACTGATTCCCATGGCCCATTGGACGTCGGCGATGGGTGCCGCGCAGCTCGCTCGGCTGCTCAACTCCCAGCAGGACCGCCCGGCCGGCCCCGGCACCCGCCGCCCGCCCGCCTACCGGGCGCTGGCCGACGGCATCCGGCTGCTGGTGCTGGAGGGCCGAGTCCCGGTGGCCGCCCGACTGCCCGCGGAGCGCGAACTGGCCCTCGCCCTGTCCGTGAGCCGTACGACGGTCGCCGCGGCCTACGAGGCGCTGCGCACCGAGGGCTTCCTGGAGTCGAGGCGCGGCGCGGGCAGCTGGACGGCCGTGCCGGCGGGAAATCCGCTCCCCGCGCGCGGGCTGGAACCGCTGCCCCCCGAGGCTCTCGGCTCGATGATCGACCTTGGCTGCGCGGCGCTGCCCGCTCCCGAACCCTGGCTGACCCGGGCCGTGCAGGGCGCGCTGGAGGAACTGCCGCCGTACGCCCACACCCACGGCGACTATCCGGCGGGGCTCCCGGCCCTGCGCTCGATGATCGCCGACCGCTACACCGCGCGCGGGATCCCGACGATGCCCGAGCAGATCATGGTCACCACGGGCGCGATGGGCGCCATCGACGCCATCTGCCATCTCTTCGCGGGCCGCGGCGAGCGCATCGCCGTCGAGTCGCCCTCGTACGCCAACATCCTGCAGCTGATGCGGGAGGCGGGGGCTCGGCTGGTGCCGGTCGCGATGGCCGAAGGGCTCGAGGGCTGGGATCTGGACCGCTGGCGTCAGGTGCTGCGCGACGCGGCACCGCGGCTCGCCTACATCGTCGCCGACTTCCACAATCCCACCGGCGCGCTCGCGGGCGAGGACCAGCGGCGGCAGCTCGTGGAGGCGGCCCGGTCGGCGGGAACGGTGCTGATCGCGGACGAGACGATGAGCGAGCTGTGGCTGGACGAGGAGGTCGAGATGCCACGGCCGGTGTGCGCCTTCGACCCGGCCGGGTCCAGCGTCATCACCGTCGGCTCGGCCAGCAAGGCGTTCTGGGCGGGCATGCGCATCGGCTGGGTGCGCGCGGCCCCCGATGTGATCCGCAGCCTGGTCGCCGCACGCGCGTACGCGGATCTGGGCACGCCGGTGCTGGAGCAGCTGGCGGTGAACTGGCTGTTCAACACGGGCGGCTGGGCCGAGGCTGTCGACATCCGCCGGGGGCAGGCCCGGGAGAACCGGGACTCCCTGGTCGCGGCGGTACGGCGGGAGCTGCCGGACTGGGAGTTCGAGGTGCCCCGGGGCGGGCTGACGCTCTGGGTCCGCACGGGGGGTCTGTCCGGGTCCCGGTTGGCGGAGGCGGGGGAGCGGGTCGGCGTACGGGTCCCCTCCGGGCCGCGTTTCGGGGTCGACGGTGCCTTCGAGGGGTATGTGCGGCTGCCGTTCACCGTGGGAGGTGCGGTGGCCGACGAGGCGGCGGTGAGGCTGGCCGCCGCGGCGAAGCTGGTGGAGACGGGGGCGTCCGGAGGCGGGGAGACGCCGAGGACGTTCGTCGCGTAGGGCGGTGACGGGTGCTCGCCGCCGGCCGGCGCGGGACCGGCTCCCGCCCGTGGTGGCGGGCGATGGGGGTCTGCCGCTTCGGTTGGTGCGGGGGAGCGGCAGCCACCTGTGCCGGCACGGCGCCGGAGTGGCGCTCGCCGGCGCCGGCGTGACGGGGGTCTGCCGGTAGTCCGCGCAGGCGAGGGGAGGGCGCCCGTGGTGGCGGGCGACCGGGGTTCGTCGGCGGGCGGCGCGGGGGTGGTGTCCGCGCGCGCCCGCCGCGACGGCTGGTGGCTAGGACGTCTCCGCTGCCACGGCCTTCGCGGTCACCGGTTCCGTCTCGACCACCTCGGCCTCGATCCCGTCGGCCGCCATCCCCTCCGCGTCGGCGGGGGCGGTCCGCGGGGGCAGGAGGGCCAGCACCGCCTGCCGGTCCGCGTCGCTGGTGGCGTCGTCGTAGGGGCTGT
>NZ_WVUG01000175.1 GCF_017614965.1 Streptomyces griseorubiginosus
GGTAGCGACCGGGGGTAACCCGAGGTCAGGGGGTGACGGCGCGGGCGAGCTGCCACAACTCCTCGCGCAACCTCGCGACCCCTGCGGTGTCCAGACCGGTCGCCGTGAGGAGTGCGCCGGGGACGCGCGCCGCGCGCTCCCTCAGTTCCTCTCCACGCCCCGTGCACGCGACGAGCACCGAGCGCTCGTCATGGGCCGCGCGCTCCCGGCGCACGACCCCGGCGCTCTCCAGCCGCTTGAGCAACGGCGACACCGTGCCGTAGTCGAGGCGCAGCGCGGCGGCGAGCTCCTTCACCGTCGTCTCGCCGCGCTCCCACAGCACGAGCAGGACGAGGTACTGCGGGTAGGTGAGACCGAGTTCCTCCAGCACCGGGCGGTACGCGGCCGTCACGGCGCGCTGGGCGGCGTACAGCGCGAAGCACAGCTGGTCGTCGAGGAGCAGCGACCCGACGGCGAGTTCGTCCTCGTCCTGGTTCGTCACGCGCCCATTGTCACGGACTGCGGGTCGAAGCCGAAGGGCAGTTCCAGGCGGTGGGCGCGCATGAGGGCCTCGTCGGACAGGAGCGCGCCGGTGGGGCCGTCCGCGGCGATGACGCCGTCGCTGAGGATCAGGGAGCGCGGGCACAGCTCCAGGGCGTACGGCAGGTCGTGCGTGACCATGAGGACGGTGACGTCCAACGCGCGCAGGATGTCGGCCAGTTCGCGGCGGGAGGCGGGGTCGAGGTTGGAGGAGGGCTCGTCCAGGACGAGGATCTCCGGTTCCATGGCGAGGACGGTCGCCACGGCGACCCGGCGGCGCTGCCCGAAGGAGAGGTGGTGCGGGGGCCGGTCCGCGAAGTCCTCCATGCCGACCTTTTCCAGCGCCGCACGCACGCGTGCCTCGAGTTCCGTGCCCCTGACCCCGGCCGCCGCGGGCCCGAAGGCCACGTCCTCGCGGACCGTCGGCATGAAGAGCTGGTCGTCGGGGTCCTGGAAGACGATGCCGACCCGGCGCCGGATCTCCGCCATGTGCCGCTTGCCGACGGGCAGCCCGGCGACCGTCACCGTGCCCGCGCCGCCGGTCAGGATGCCGTTGAGATGCAGGACGAGGGTGGTCTTGCCGGCACCGTTCGGGCCGAGCAGCGCGACCCGTTCGCCGCGCGCGACGGTGAAGTCCACGCCGAACAGGGCCTGGTGGCCGTCGGGGTAGGCGAAGGCGAGGCCGGAGACCTCCAGGGAGGCGGGAGCAGTGGTCACAGGGTCCGTCCCGGAGCAGTGGTCACAGGGTCCATCCCAGCAGGCAGACGACAAGGGCGGCGAGGGGCAGCGCAAGGGCGTGCGACCACTGTGCGCGGGACGCGGTCACCTCGTCGATGACCGGCATCGAGCCGGCGTACCCGCGGCTGACCATGGCCAGATGGACGCGCTCCCCGCGCTCGTAGGAGCGGATGAACAGGGCGCCCGCGCTCTTCGCGAGCACCCCCCAGTGCCGCACGCCCCGCGCCTCGAACCCGCGCGACTCGCGTGCGATCCGCATGCGCCGCATCTCGTCCGTGATGACGTCGCCGTAACGGATCATGAAGGACGCGATCTGGACCAGCAGCGGCGGGAGCTTCAGCCGCTGCAGGCCGAGGAGGAGTTCGCGCAGTTCGGTGGTGGACGCCAGGAGCACGGACGCGGCGACGCCCAGCGTGCCCTTGGCGAGCACGTTCCACGCGCCCCACAGGCCGTTCACGCTCAGGGACAGCCCGAGTACGTCCACCCGTTCGCCCTCCGCCACGAACGGCATCAGCACCGCGAAGGCCACGAACGGCACCTCGATCAGCAGCCGCTTCAGCAGGAACCCGGCGGGCACGCGCGCGTGGTGCGCGACGAAGCCCAGCAGGCCGGCGTACACGCCGAACGCCCACATCGCCTCGCGCGGGGTCGACACGACGACCACCACGAACGCGAAGGCGGCGGCCAGCTTGGTGTGGGGCGGCAGGGCGTGCACGGGGGAGTGCCCGTGCCGGTAGAGCCGGTGTGCGTGTCCGGCGCCCATGTCAGACGGCGCTCGTGTTCGTCGGCGAGACGTCCGGCGTACGCCGCCGGCGCACAACCCAGAACACCGCGCTTCCCGCTACGACGGTCACGCCCACGCCGATCACGCCCGCCAGCCCCCCGGACAGGCGGGCGTTCTCGACGTCCTTCACCCCGTAGTCGGCGAGCGGGGAGTCCGCCGACGCGTGCTTCTCGGTCTTGCTGTCCAGGCCCTTGTCATGGGCGACCTTCTCCAGGCCGTCGGGGTCGGAGGAGGCGTAGAAGCTGACGACACCGGCGAGGAGGAGGGAGGTGGCGAGGCCGGTGATCCACAGCGCGCGGCGGGAGGTGCGCGCCGCGACGGGTGCCGTGCGCGCCCCGTCGGGCGCGGGCACGTCGACCAGCGCGCCGTCCACCCGCAGCTTCAGTCGCTGTCGCAGGCCGCGCGCGCCGTGCACGAGATCCGGGCGCACGGCGATCACCGCGCCCACCGTGAGCGCCGTGATGACCGCCTCGCCGAGACCGATCAGCACGTGCACGCCGATCATCGCGGTGGCGACCTTGCCGAGGGAGACGTCGGTGGTGCCGCCGACGGCGTAGATCAGCGTGAAGGCGACCGCGGCGGCCGGCACCGAGACCAGCGCGGCGACGAAGGACGCGACCGTGACCGAGCGCCGCCCGCGCGGGAGCACCTTCACCAGGACGCGGAAGACGGCGTACGAGACGACGGTCGTGACGATCGCCATGTCGGTGATGTTCACGCCGAGCGCGGTCAGTCCGCCGTCCGCGAAGAGGATGCCCTGCATGAGCAGCACCACGGACACGCACAGCACCCCGGTGAAGGGCCCGACGAGGATCGCAGCCAGCGCACCTCCCAGCAGATGGCCGCTGGTCCCCGCGGCGACGGGGAAGTTCAGCATCTGCACGGCGAAGATGAACGCGGCGACCAGTCCGGCCAGCGGTGCCGTGCGCTCGTCCAGTTCCCGGCGCGCACCGCGCAGGCTCACCGCGACCGCGGCGGCGGCGACCACGCCGGTCGCGGCGGAGGTGGGGGCGTCGATGAATCCGTCAGGTACATGCACCGTTCGATCATAGACGGTTATTGCGAACCCTTTGCAAGAGCCAGGAAGTCGTGGGTCGCGCTGACCGTGCTGTGAGATGTCCGACGTCAAGGGGCGCGATCGGGAAAATATGGGACATTGGAGAAGGGGGTGGACGCACAGCTTCCACACAGGTAACGCAGCGTGAGAGGGCCGTCACGATGTCCGTAGTCGAACAGTACGCACGAGCCCACATCGTCACGGACGCCGCGATACCGGAGGACGAGACGATTCCCGTCGTCCTGCGCTACGACCCCGACTCCGACCCGCGTTCGGTACGGGTCAGGCTCCCGGGCACTCACGACGAGTGGACGTTCTCCCGCTCCCTCCTCGAACAGGGTCTGCGGGCCCCGGCCGGCAGCGGCGAGGTCCGCGTCTGGCCGTGCGGGCGGGTGCAGGCCGTCGTGGAACTGCACTCCGCCCAGGGCGTCTCGGTCGTGCAGTTCGAGACCAAGACCCTGATGAGGTTCCTGCGCCGCACCTACCTGGCGACGGCGCCGGTCACAAGCTGACCGCGGCCGGGGTCACCCGCTGAACGCGGCCGTCAGCCGCCCATCCTCAGCAGCGCCGCCACCATCGGCCCGGCCGTGTCGCCGCCGTGGCCGCCCGCCTGGACCACGCCCGCCGCGACGAGGTCGCCGCGGTACGCGGTGAACCAGCCGTTCGGCTTCTTCTGGCCGTCGACCTCCGCGGAGCCCGTCTTGGCGCCGTAGTTCGGGCCGAGACCCGCCATCGCCTTGGCGGCCGTGCCGTACGCCGCCGTGTACTGCATGACCTCCTTCAGCTGGGCCTGCGTCTGCGCGGACATCGTGCGCGAGGCCTTGGCCAGCGTGCGGTGGTCGACGCTCGGGGAGACCAGGTACGGCTGGCGGAAGACGCCCGACTCGACCGTGGCCGCCACCGAGGCCATGTTCAGCGGGTTCATCCGCACCCCGCCCTGCCCGATCAGCGAGGCGCCCATCTGCGCGCCGCTCTGCACCGGGATCGAGCCGTCGAAGGTCGGGACGCCGATGGCCCAGTTGTTCATGCCGAGGCCGTAGACCTGCTGGGCCTCCTCCGTCAGGGAGCTGTTGGTCAGCTTCGGGGCGAAGTTGATGAAGGCGTTGTTGCAGGAGGCGCCGAAGGCCAGCTTGAAGGAGCCCTGCTTGATCTCGGAGTCGTCGTCGTTGTGGAAGGTCCACCCGGCGAGCTTGTACGTCTTGGGGCAGGGATGCGAGGCGTCCGGGGTGATCAGGTTCTTCTCGAACAGCATCGTCGAGGTCACGATCTTCATCGTGGAGCCGGGCGCCAGCGAGCCCTGGAAGGCCACGTTGAAGCCGTGGGAGGCGTTCGCGACGGCGAGGATCTCACCCGTCGAAGGGCGGATCACCACCACCGACGACTTCGCCTGCTTGGTCACCTGCTGCTCGGCCGCGGCCTGGAACGTCGGGCTCAGCGTCGTCTTCACCGAACCCGGCGTGCCCTTGGTCAGCGTCAGCAGCGTCTTGTCGGACAGCTTGGCCTTCTTGGACGCCGCGCCCCGCACCACGTCAAGCTCGACGCCCGCCTTGCCGCCGGCGATCTTGCCGTACTTCTCGCGCAGGCCGTCCAGGACGGGCCCCAGCGACGGGTACTTGGCGGTGGTCAGCTCGCCGCCGTCACGGTCGTACGCCTTGACCGGCGGGGTTCCGGACTCGCCGGTGACCAGCTTGTCGCCGTCCTCGAGGTCGGGGTGGACGACCGCGGCGTGCCAGTCGACCAGCGGCTTGCCGTCCGCCTTGTTCCGTACGACCGTCAGCGCGCTCTGGTAGGCGAGCGGCTTGCTGGTGCCCTTGTACGACACCGTGCCCTTCACGGAGAAGGGCACCTTGTCGCCGACGGGCGTGCCGGGGGTGAGCGTGACGCCCGTGATGTGGGCGTCCTTGGTGTAGCCGGTCAGCAGCGAGCCGGCCGCGGTGGCGTCGTTCGTGACGGCGGCGGCCTGCGCGGCCTTCCCCTGCTGCCAGGAGGTGAGGAACTTCGTCGCGGTCGTCTGGACCTCGGTCGCCGACAGGGGGCCGGTCTTGACGGCCTTGTGGTCGGCACCCGAGGAGGACGAGCCCGCCCGGTCGTCGGCCGCGGCCCCGCCGCCCCACAGCGCGTAGACGCCGAAGGCGGCGCCGCCGACGACCACGGCGATCATCCCGCCGACGACGGCGGGCCTGGTCTTCCGTCGCTCGGCGACGCGCCTTCTGTTGCCCACGTTCCCGTTCCTCCGAGAATTCCCAGGGTCCCCGTTGCCCTCATCCATCCCAACGACGCCAACAGCCTAGAGTCCCGTCCTGTGCGGGTGACGTCAGCCGGCACTCCGTAGCACAGCTGCGACAATCGGACCGGCCGCCGTCCCGCCGTGGCCGCCCTCCTCGGTCATGGCCGCCGCGGCGACGTCGTTGCGGAAACCGGTGAACCAACTGTTCGACACGGCCTGTCCGTCGACCTCGGCGGAACCGGTCTTCGCGCCGATGTCACCGCCGAGCCCGGCCATGGCCTGGGCGGCCGTCCCCTGCGTGGCGGTGAGCCGCATCATCTGCTTGAGCTGGGACGACGTGCTCGCGGACAGACCCTTGGCGGTGGCGAGTTCGCGGTCGTCGAGCTTGGGGGAGACCAGGTAGGGCTGGCGGAAGGTGCCCGTGACGACGGTCGCCGTGACCGAGGCCATGTTCAGCGGGCTCAGCTGCACCTGCCCCTGGCCGATCGCGTTCGCCGCCCGGTCCGGGCCGCTGACCGCGGGGATCTTGCCGTCGAAGGAGACGATGCCCGTCTTCCAGTTGTTCTGCCCGAGTCCGAACCGTTCCTGGGCCTCCTGCGTGAGCGAGGAGTCGGTGAGCGGCTTCTCGTCGATGAGCTTGATGAAGGCCGTGTTGCACGAGCGCATGAAGCTGTTGGCGAGCGTGGCGTTCTCGTTGGGCTGAAGGCCCTTGAGGTTGGTGAAGGTCTGGCTCTGCCAGGTGGCGGAGGGCGGGCAGGGCGCCGGGCCGTTCATCGAGGTCACGCCGTTGTCGATGAGCATCGCGGCCGTGATGATCTTCATCGTGGAGCCCGGCGCGACCTCGCCCTCGAAGGCCGCGTTGAACTGGTCCTTGCGGTTGTTCGCCACCGCCAGCACCTCACCGGTGCTGGGCTTGACGGCCACCACCGACGACTGGGCGAACTTCTTCACCGCCTTCTCGGCCGCCGCCTGCGCGCTCGCGCTGATCGTGGTCCGCAGCTCGCCCGCCCTGCCCTTGGCGAGGGTCAGCAGCGAGGTGTCGGCGACGCCCTCGGCCTGGTGGTGGATCGCCAGTTCGATCCCGGGCGTGCCGCCCGCCTTGTCGCCGTACCGCTGGCGCAGGGTGTCGAGGATCACCCCGAGCGAGGGGTACTTCTCCTTGGTCAGCACAGCGCCGTTGCGGTCCACCGCCTCGATCTCGGGGCTCGCCGACGGGCCGGTGACCAGGGTGTCGCCCGCCTTCAGCTGCGGATGGAGGACCGACGGCCGCCAGTCCACCAGCGCCCGCCCGGTGGTCTTCCCGCGCACCACCGTCAGCTCGCTCTTGTACGTCAGCGGCTTGGACTTGTTCTCGTACGACACCGTCGCCTTCACCGTGAACGGCACCGTCGCTCCGGTCGCCGCGCCGGGCGTGATCTTCACGTCCGCGATGTGCGCGGTCTCGCCGTAGGCCGCGAGCAGCGGCTCGGCCGCCGTCTGGTTGTTCGTGTACGTCGCCGCCTGCGCCGCCTGTCCCTTCTCCCAGGCCGCGAAGAACTTGGCCGACGCCTCCTTGATCTCGTCGGCGCTCGGCGGTCCCGTCTTCACGCTCGCCGCCCCCGAGCCGCCGTCGTCGTTCAACGCGGACACGATGTTGTAGCCGGCGTACCCCGCGCCACCGACCATCACCGCGAACACGCCGCCTATGACCGCGGCCTTGACCCCCTTGGGCATGAAAGGTCCCTCCCCGTTTCCCCGTTGCGGTCCTCGCACTGTATGGGGCAGGAGGGGGAGCTGTGAGGGGGGTTTCCGTATGTTGTCCGGCCGGGGAGGCGGAAGGTCCGCTATACCCAGGTATCCAGCCACATACGTGAACGCCAGTCGTCGATCGGGATCGCGGTTCCGGTGTACAGGGGCCAGAAGTAGATGAAGTTCCAGGTGATCAGCAGGACCAGTACGCCCGCGCCCGTCGCGCCCGCCACCCGTCGGGTGTCGCTGGAGCCGGGTGGGCCGACGATCGCGCCCAGCAGCATCGCCACCGCCAGGCACAGGAACGGCACGAACACGACGGCGTAGAAGAAGAAGATCGTCCGGTCCTGGTACATGAACCACGGCAGCCAGCCCGCCGCGACCCCGCAGGCGATGGCGCCGGCCCGCCAGTCGCGGCGGAAGAGCCAGCGCCACAGCACGTACAGCAGCGCGAACGCGGCCACCCACCACAGCAGCGGCGTGCCGATCGCGAGGACCTCACGGGCGCACTTCTGGCCGGCGTCGGCGGGGCAGCCGTCCTGGCCGGGCGAGGGCGACTCGTAGAAGAACGACACTGGGCGGCCGTCGACGATCCAGCTCCAGGGGTTGGACATGTACGTGTGCGGCGAGTGCAGGTTGACGTGGAACTCGTAGACCTCGTGCTCGTAGTGCCACAGGCTGCGCAGCCAGTCCGGCAGGAAGGTCCAGTGGCCGCCCTTGCCGTCGGTGGCGGCCCAGTTGCGGAAGTAGCCGCCGGAGCCGTCGCTGGGGGAGAGGATCCAGGCGGTCCAGGAGGCGACGTAGGTCACGACGGCGACCGTGGACATCACCGTCCACGAGATGAGCGACTCGGCGACGAACATCCGGGACAGGCGGTGCCGGGCGCCCGCCACCTTGCGGGAGCCGACGTCCCACAGGACGGTGAGCACGATGAACGCGGCCAGGATGTACATCGCGTTCCACTTGGTGCCGATGGCGAGTCCCATCAGCAGGGCCGCCGCCCAGCGCCAGGGCCGCAGCCCCAGCCACGTGGTCTCGGCGATGTGCGCGTCCGGGCGGACATGGCCCTCGGCGTCCGGCTGGAGCGCCGCCGCGAGTTTCTCCCGCGCCTTGTCCCGGTCGATCACCAGGCAGCCGAACGCCGCCAGCACGAAGAACATCAGCACACCGTCGAGGAGCGAGGTGCGGCTCATGACGTAGTGCAGGCCGTCCACCGCCATCAGACCGCCGGCCAGGCAGCCGAGGAAGGTCGAGCGGAAGATGCGGCGGCCGATCCGGCACAGCATCAGCACCGACAGCGTGCCGAGCAGCGCGGTCATGAACCGCCAGCCGAACGGGTTGAACCCGAACATCAGCTCGCCCAGCCCGATCACGTACTTGCCGACCGGGGGGTGCACCACGTACGCGGCGTCCGCCGGGATGGTGACGTGCCCGTGCGAGGACAGGATCAGGTCGTTGGCGTTCTTGTCCCAGTTGACCTCGAAGCCGCGGTGGACGAGCGCCCAGGAGTCCTTGGCGTAGTACGTCTCGTCGAATATCACCGCCTTCGGGCTGCCCAGGTGCCAGAACCGCAGCACGCCCGCCACCAGCGTGACCAGCAGCGGACCGCCCCAGCCCGACCAGCGCGCGATCCGCCCGGCGAGCGCCGGCGGCACCCCGAGGACCTGCCACAGCCGCGGGCTGGGCTGGACGTACGGCGGCACCAGGCGCTCGCGGACATCGCTTCTGGGCGGCGCGGCATAGCCGAAACGGCGCAGCCGCTGCTGCCACGACGGCCGCTGGTCCTGCGGGCTCTGGCCTTGCCGGGTGTCCGGGGAGGACGCGGTACTGGTCACCGCGCCATCGTAGGGAACCGTTCTGTGTGAGTCCCGTGCATGGCGGGTAAGGGCTCGAACGCGTTCCCTTCCGGCCGCTCCTGGGAGGATGGGGGCGTGACTGGAACCCTTGTCCTCGCGGGCACCCCCATCGGCGACATCGCGGACGCTCCTCCCCGGCTGGCGGAGGAACTGGCCGGGGCGGACGTGGTGGCCGCCGAGGACACCCGGCGCCTCAGGCGCCTGACCCAGGCCCTGGGCGTGACGCCCAAGGGGCGCGTGGTGTCGTACTTCGAGGGCAACGAGTCCGCCCGGACGCCCGAACTGGTCGAGGAACTCGTGGGCGGCGCGCGCGTGCTGCTCGTGACCGACGCCGGCATGCCGTCGGTGTCGGACCCCGGCTACCGGCTGGTCGCCGCCGCCGTCGAGCGGGACGTCCGGGTCACCGCCGTGCCCGGCCCGTCCGCCGTGCTCACCGCGCTCGCGCTGTCGGGGCTGCCCGTGGACCGGTTCTGCTTCGAGGGCTTCCTGCCGCGCAAGGCGGGCGAACGGCTCGGGCGGCTGCGCGAGGTCGCCGGGGAGCGGCGCACGCTCGTCTACTTCGAGGCCCCGCACCGGCTCGACGACACCCTCGCCGCCATGGCCGAGGTGTTCGGGACCGAGCGGCGCGCGGCGGTGTGCCGGGAGCTGACGAAGACGTACGAGGAGGTCAGGCGCGGTCCGCTGGGGGAGCTGGCGGAGTGGGCGGCGCAGGGGGTGCGCGGGGAGATCACCGTGGTGGTGGAGGGGGCGCCCGAGCGGGGCGCGCAGGACGTGAGCGCCGAGGAGCTCGTGCGCCGCGTGCGTCTGCGGGAGGAGGCGGGCGAGCGCCGCAAGGAGGCGATCGCGGCCGTCGCGGTGGAGGCGGGGTTGCCCAAGAGGGAGGTGTTCGACGCGGTTGTGGCCGCGAAGAACGCCGCTTCGGCGAGTGGTTCCTGAGGTGCTCGTGAACTGCGCCACACCCCCTCTGAGCAGGGCGCATCTCCGCTGAGCACGCGCCCCACAGCCAGGCAAAGGACTGTCGTGGAAAGCAAAGCCCCAGGGGGTGGGTGGGGCCGCTTTGGCAAGGAAAGTCCAAATCGACTCCAACAGTCGACAGGCCTGGTGCATTCACGCCGGCGGAAGCGTCCACTGGTTGAAGGGACGCACCCGTCCCTTTGTCCAGCGGACAAGAGGAGCTGGCATGAGTGAGATCGCGGGGCAGACCGGCCTCCGTGGCGCGGCGAGCGCCGTCGTGCACGAGTCGTATTCCTTCGCCTGCATGCGCTGCGGGCACGGCTGGGAGCAGTCGTACGAGATAGAGCACCACACGGACGCCGAGGGCCACGAGTTCGTGATGTACGTGGCGGGCGGACAGGTCGTGCCCTCTCCGCTGTCCAAGCCGACCTGCCTCAACTGCGACGGCCACGTGGTACGGATCATGCGGCCGGGCCAGGTCTCGTCGGTGCGCGAGGCGGCGCACCGCCATCAGCACCGGGCGCCGCAGGCAGGGCCGGTCGAGGCTCCCGAGACGGCGGCCGAGACGGCGGCCGAGGGCACGGAGGGCGTGAAGGCCGGGCAGCGCGACCACCACTGGCACCTGTCGGACCTCCTGCACCCCTTCCAGCGCAAGGCGAGCTGACCGCTCCCCGAGCCGGGCGGGCATGCCCCCTTTCGTAGGATCGGGGCATGCCTTCCTCCACCTCCCGCGGCTCCACCTCCCGCGGCGACAAGAACGCGGCGCCGCCGCTCCCGGAGCCCCTCCGGGTGCCCGTCGCCGACTCCCACACCCACCTCGACATGCAGTCCGGCACGGTGGAGGAGGGACTCGCCAAGGCCGCCGCGGTGGGCGTGACGACGGTCGTGCAGGTCGGCTGCGACATCCGCGGCTCGCGGTGGGCCGCCGAGACCGCGGCGGCGTACGACGCCGTCCACGCGACGGTCGCCCTGCACCCCAACGAGGCGCCGCGCATCGTGCACGGGGACCCCGACGGCTGGTCCCGGCAGGGCGCGCGCGAGGCGGGGGGCGCGGGGGCGCTCGACGAGGCGCTCGCCGAGATCGACCGCCTGGCCGCGCTCCCCCAGGTCAAGGGAGTCGGCGAGACCGGCCTCGACTACTTCCGCACCGGGCCCGCTGGCAAGGACGCGCAGGAGCGCTCCTTCCGCGCCCACATCGAGATCGCCAAGCGGCACGGCAAGGCGCTCGTCATCCACGACCGCGACGCCCATGCCGACGTGCTGCGCGTGCTGAAGGAGGAGGGCGCCCCCGAGCGCACCGTCTTCCACTGCTACTCCGGCGACGCCGAGATGGCCGAGGTGTGCGCGAGCGCCGGGTACTTCATGTCCTTCGCCGGCAACGTCACCTTCAAGAACGCCCAGAACCTGCGGGACGCGGTCGCGGTGGCACCGGCCGAGCTGCTCCTGGTGGAGACGGACGCGCCCTTCCTGACGCCGGCGCCGTACCGCGGACGGCCCAACGCGCCGTATCTCATTCCGGTCACGGTGCGCGCGATGGCCGCCGTGCGCGGCGTCGACGAGGACGCGCTGGCGTCGGCGCTCGCCGCCAACACCGCACGCGCCTTCGGGTACTGACCCGCGCCGACGCATCCGAACACAACTCTGGGTAGCCGCGTCGCTTTGGAGAGTGACGGTCCCTCCGCTAGGTTCTGGGGGCCCTTTTCCGGACCCCTCCGGCCCCTGGAGCGTGTCGGCATGAGCAACTCGCAGCACCAGACGTACGAGCCACTTCCCATGGAGCCCCACACGGACCTGCACGCCGCCGAGACGCTGGCGTACGGGGTGTACACGGCGCCGGTGCCGTACCCGGACACCTACCGTCCCGCGTACGAGGAGGCGCACGGGGCCCGCGTTGCGCACAGGACGCACGAGGCCTACGGCGCCTACGGCGCCCACGACGCCACGCTGCCGGCGCTTCCACGCCAGGAGGTGCGGGAAGGCACGGGGGGCCGGGGTGAGCGCCGGCGCAGGGCGCGCTCCGCGGAGCGCGCGGACGGGCCCGTGCGCCGTCTGCTGCCGCAGGCGCTGGTCGTCGCCTTCCTCGCCGGCGGCACCACCGCCTTCGTCGCCAAGGACAAGGCGGTCGAGCTGACCGTCGACGGCAAGGCGCGCACCCTGCACACCTTCGCCGACGACGTGGAGGAACTGCTCGCGGAGGAGGGCGTCGAGGTGGGGGCGCACGACGTGGTGGCGCCCGCCCCCGGCACGGCGCTCGCCAGCGGCGACGAGGTCGCCGTGCACTACGGGCGCCCGGTCCGGCTCACGATCGACGGGCAGCGGCACGAGGTGTGGACGACGGCGCACACGGTCGAGGAGGCGCTCGGCCAACTGGGCGTGCGCGCCGAGGGGGCGTACCTGTCCATCGCGCGCTCCCATCCCATCGGACGCGCCGGGCTGTCGTTCGACGTGCGTACCGAGCGCGCGGTGACCGTCATGGCCGATGGGCGTGCGCGGACGGTGCGGACGAACGCGGCGACTGTCCGCGAGGTCATCGAGCAGGCCGGTGTCGGTCTGCACGGCGAGGACACCACGTCCGTGCCGGGGGACAGCTTCCCGCGCGACGGGCAGACGGTGACCGTCCTGAGGGTGACCGGCAGCCGGGAGGTGCGGGAGGAGACGATCCCGTTCCGTACGGAGCGGAGGGACGACCCCTCGCTGTTCAAGGGCACGGAGGTCGTCGAGCAGGTGGGGCAGCCGGGGCTGCGGCGGACCACGTACTCGCTGCGGACCGTCAACGGGGTCAGACAGAAGCCCCGCAAGGACGGCTCCGAGGTGGTGCGGCGGCCGCGGAAGCAGATCGTGAAGGTGGGCACGAAGCCGTTGCCGACCTCCGTTTCCGGGGCCGACGGGCTGAACTGGCACGGGCTCGCCGCGTGTGAGTCGGGCGGACGCCCGAACGCGGTGGATCCGTCGGGGACGTACGGAGGGCTGTACCAGTTCGACACCCGGACCTGGCACAGCCTCGGGGGGAGCGGACGGCCGCAGGACGCGCCGGCGGCCGAGCAGACGTTCCGGGCGAAGAAACTGTACGTGCGCCGGGGGGCCACCCCCTGGCCGCACTGCGGGGCGCGGCTGCACGGGTGAGGGCCTGCCCGCGGCCACGGGGGCGCGAAGGCCGCGGTCGCTCCCCGTACCCTTGTCGCCGTGAGCAGTACTCCCTCCCCAGACGCCCTCCTCGGGCCCGCCGACGTCCGTGAGCTCGCGGCCGCCCTCGGGGTGCGCCCCACCAAGCAGCGCGGGCAGAACTTCGTGATCGACGCGAACACCGTGCGCCGTATCGTGCGCACCGCGGAGGTCCGGCCGGACGACGTGGTGGTGGAGGTCGGTCCCGGGCTCGGCTCGCTCACCCTCGCGCTGCTGGAGGTCGCCGACCGCGTCACCGCCGTCGAGATCGACGACGTACTGGCGTCCGCGCTGCCCGCGACCATCGCGGCGCGCATGCCGGAGCGCGCCGGACGATTCGCGCTGGTGCACTCCGACGCGATGCACGTGACCGAACTGCCGGGCCCCGCCCCGACCGCGCTGGTCGCGAACCTGCCGTACAACGTCGCCGTGCCCGTGCTGCTGCACATGCTCGACACCTTCCCGGGCATCGAGCGCACCCTCGTCATGGTGCAGTCGGAGGTCGCCGACCGGCTCGCCGCCGCGCCCGGGTCGAAGGTGTACGGCGTCCCCTCCGTGAAGGCCAACTGGTACGCCGAGGTCAAGCGGGCCGGCGCGATCGGACGGAACGTGTTCTGGCCCGCGCCGAATGTCGACAGCGGGCTGGTGGCGCTGACCCGCAGGACCGAGCCGGTGAAGACCACGGCCTCGAAGAGCGAGGTCTTCGCCGTCGTGGACGCGGCGTTCGCCCAGCGGCGCAAGACGCTGCGCGCGGCGCTCGCCGGGTGGGCGGGCTCGGCCGCGGCGGCGGAGGCCGCCCTGGTCGCCGCCGGTGTGTCCCCGCAGGCCCGCGGAGAGTCCCTCACGGTCGAGGAGTTCGCCCGCATCGCGGAGAACCGGCAGGCCCGCCCCGCCGACAGCACCGACAGCAGCGACACCGAGGAGTCCGGTCTCCAGTGAGCGTCACCGTTCGCGTTCCCGCCAAGGTCAACGTCCAGCTCGCGGTGGGTGCCGCGCGCGCCGATGGATTTCACGACCTGGCCAATGTCTTCCTGGCGGTCGGGCTCTACGACGAGGTGACCGTGGCGCCCGCCGGGGAACTGCGGGTCACCTGCGAGGGGCCGGACGCCGACCAGGTGCCCCTGGACCGTACGAACCTGGCGGCCCGGGCGGCCCTCGCGCTGGCGGAGCGGCGCGGCATCGAGGCGGCCGTGCACATCCACATCGCCAAGGACATCCCGGTCGCCGGCGGCATGGCGGGCGGCAGCGCGGACGGCGCCGGCGCGCTGCTGGCCTGCGACGCGTTGTGGAAGACCGGTGCCTCGCGTGCCGAACTACTCTCCATCTGCGCCGAGTTGGGCAGTGACGTGCCGTTCAGCCTGGTGGGCGGGGCGGCGCTCGGAACCGGGCGCGGCGAGCGGCTGACGGCGCTGGAGGTCGGCGGGAGCTTCCACTGGGTGTTCGCGATGGCCGGGAGGGGGCTGTCGACGCCGGCCGTGTTCCGGGAGTTCGACCGGCTGGCGCAGGGCCGCGACATCCCGGAGCCGGTGGCCTCGCAGCCGCTGCTCGACGCCCTCGCCAAGGGCGACCCGGACGCGCTCGCCGCCGCCGTCTCCAACGATCTGCAGCCCGCGGCGATCTCCCTCTTCCCCGAACTCGCCGACACCCTCGCGGCGGGCCGCACGGCCGGCGCGCTTGCCGCGCTGGTCTCCGGCTCGGGCCCGACGACCGCGTTCCTCGCCCGTGACCCCGAGTCGGCGGCCAAGGTGGCGGAGGCGCTGCGGAGTTCGGGCACCTGCGCCACGGTCCGCACGGCCGCGGGCCCGGCGCCGGGAGCGACCGTGGTCAAGGGCTGACGGCAGTCCGCGCCGCCGTGGTCGGGGTGCTGCGACCACGTCGTACCCGACCGGTGATCTTCGCTCGATCTCCACAGGGATGTACTGCGACCGTGGTACGTGGGTGACGGATGGGGCGGCTAGGGTCCGTTGATACTTCAAGCGCCTGGTCGACCGAAGGATCGAGTTCGTGCCCCAGCCCCCTACGCCCCCTACGCCCTCCACGCTCCCTGTGCCGCCCACCTCCTCGCACCGCAGGACGCGTTCCCTCTCCCGTCGTGGTGTCATCGCCGGTGCCACGGCCGTGGCCGGCGGGGCCGCGCTGACGCCGGTGGTGTTCGCGGCCACCGACTCCGGCGCCGCTGGTACCACCGACTCCGGGAACGCCGGATCCGCGACCGAGCCGGAGACGTTCCCGGCCACCCGTACCGCCGCCGCGACCGGCCCCGGTACGGCCACCACCTCCTTCGCCGCGACCTACGTCGGCGTCCGTTGGAGCGGGGCCGCCGCCGGCGCGGGCATCCGCTTCCCGGGTGACGCAGCCTTCCGGACGCTCGGCGGCGGCTGCGCGACCGTCGACGGCGGCGGTACGGCCCTGGTGGCGGCCGGCAACGCCAAGACGTACGACGTCGAGGCGCCGGACGGGACGACGCAGGTGCGCTCGCTGGCGATCGACACCCTGCGCGGCCCGGACCGCAGCGTCGAGGTGCCGAGCGAGCCCACGCGCGTGCGTGGCGTGCGGTATCTGTCGCGGCCGGCCTGGGGCGCCGACGAGTCCAAGCGGTACAAGGACGGCCAGGTCAACTCGCCGGAGAAGTACTACGCGTTGCAGTCGATCACGGTGCACCACACGGACACCCCGAACGACGACCCGGACCCGGCGGCGACCGTCCGCGCGATCTACGAGTACCACGCGGTCACCCTGGACTGGGGCGACATCGGCTACCACTTCCTGATCGACGAGGCCGGCAACGTCTACGAGGGCCGTTACTCCGGCGACGACGGCATCCCGGCCTTCGACGCGGCCGGCGACGTCGTCACCGCCTTCCACACCGCGGGCTTCAACTCCGGCAACCTCGGCATCGCCCTCATCGGCACCCTCGTCGACCAGGGGCCCACGGACGCCGCCAAGGCCTCGCTGACCCGGCTGATCAAGGTGATCGCCCGCTTCAAGGGCCTCGACCCGCAGGCGAGGATCACCTACACCAACCCGGTCAACGGCGTCACCAAGGACGTCACCACGGTCAGCGGCCACCGCGACTGGCTCCAGACCGACTGCCCCGGCCAGACGATGTACGACCTCCTGGACGAGGTCCGCACGGCCGCGTCCCGCTGACCCCGGGGGTTTTCCACACCCCGAGGTCCCCCCAGCCCGAGGTTTTCCACAGGCCACCCCGCTCGGGATCGGTCACCGATCGGCGCGCACTACGCTGGGAGGCTGATCGATCCCCCCGGGCAGGAGAGAAATGGCCGTCAATCTGGTCAATGTCGAGAACGTCAGCAAGGTGTACGGCACACGTGCCCTCCTCGACGGCGTCTCCCTCGGCGTCTCCGAAGGCGACCGGATCGGGGTGGTCGGCCGCAACGGCGACGGCAAGACGACGCTGATCCGGATGCTGGCCAAGCTGGAGGAGGCCGACACCGGGCGCGTGACGCACTCCGGCGGGCTGCGCCTTGGCGTGCTCACGCAGCACGACTCCCTCGACCCCACCGCCACCGTGCGGCACGAGGTCATCCGGGACATGGCCGACCACGAGTGGGCGGGCAACGCCAAGATCCGGGACGTGCTCACCGGGCTCTTCGGCGGGCTCGACCTCCCCGGGTTCCCGCAGGGGCTCGACACCGTCATCGCGCCCCTGTCCGGCGGTGAGCGCCGCCGTATCGCGCTGGCCAAGCTGCTCATCGAGGAGCAGGACCTGGTCGTCCTCGACGAGCCGACCAACCACCTGGACGTCGAGGGCATCGCCTGGCTGGCGAAGCACCTGCGCGAGCGCCGCTCCGCGCTGGTCTGCGTCACGCACGACCGCTGGTTCCTCGACCAGGTCTGCACGCGCATGTGGGACGTGCAGAAGGGCGACGTCTACGAGTACGAGGGCGGCTACTCGGACTACGTCTTCGCGCGTGCCGAGCGCGAGCGCATCGCCGCGACCGAGGAGGCCAAGCGGCAGAACCTGGTCCGCAAGGAGCTGGCCTGGCTCAGGCGCGGTGCACCCGCGCGGACGTCCAAGCCGCGCTTCCGCGTCGAGGCCGCCAACGAGCTCATCAAGGACGTGCCGCCGCCCCGGGACAGCAGTGAGCTGATGAAGTTCGCGTCCTCGCGGCTCGGCAAGACGGTCTTCGACCTCGAGGACGTCACCGTGCAGGCCGGCCCCAAGGTGCTGCTCAAGCACGTGACCTGGCAGCTCGGCCCCGGCGACCGCATCGGCCTGGTCGGTGTCAACGGCGCCGGCAAGACCTCCCTGCTGCGGGCGATGGCGGACGCGGCCCGCAGCGAGGGCGAGACCCAGCCCGCCGGCGGCCGCGTCACCGTCGGCAGGACCGTCAAGCTCGCCTACCTCTCCCAGGAGGTCGCCGAGCTGAACCCGAACACCCGGGTCCTGGAAGCCGTCCAGCAGGTGCGCGAGCGCGTCGACCTCGGCAAGGGCCGGGAGATGACCGCCGGTCAGCTGTGCGAGACGTTCGGCTTCAACAAGGAGAAGCAGTGGACGCCGGTCGGCGACCTCTCCGGCGGTGAGCGCCGCCGGCTGCAGCTGCTGCGCCTGCTGATGGACGAGCCCAACGTCCTCTTCCTCGACGAGCCCACCAACGACCTCGACATCGAGACCCTCACCCAGCTCGAGGACCTCCTCGACGGCTGGCCCGGCTCGATGATCGTTATCTCCCACGACCGGTTCTTCATCGAGCGCACCACGGACCGCGTGTTCGCCCTCCTCGGCGACGCCACCCTGCGGATGCTGCCGCGCGGCATCGACGAGTACCTGGAGCGCCGGCGGCGGATGGAGGAGGCGGTCGCGGCGGCCGCGACGCCCGCCGCGGAGAAGCCGGCGCCCGAGCGGAGCGCCGCCGACCAGCGCGCCGCAAAGAAAGAACTCCAGAAGATCGAGCGGCAGTTGGACAAGGTCTCCGAGCGGGAGACCAAGCTGCACGCCCAGATCGCCGAGAACGCCACGGACTTCGCGAAGGTGGCCGAACTGGACGCGGAGCTGCGGGAGTTGGGAGGCCAGCGCGAGGAGCTGGAGCTGCGCTGGCTGGAACTCGCCGACGACGCGTGAAGGCGCGTAACAGGGGTATCACGGGCCGGTCGTCCCTTGGGAACAGGGGATGAACCGGCCCCGTGCGTTGTCGGTGGCGGGTGATAGAAAGGGCCGCCTGAGAGTTTTCTGAGTACGACGCCGGGTCACCGCGTACGTCAGGGCGTGGCCGGAAATCAGTGATCGAACGGGGGAGAGGCGCTGATGGCTCAGCCGCCCAGTCAGCCGCCGCAGGGCGGCTTCGGAGCACCGCAGGACCAGCCGCCGCACCAACCGCAGCAGCAACTTCAGCCCCCGCAGGGCGCATTCGGAGCGCCCCCGCCTCCGCAGGGCCCGCCGCAGACACCACCGCCACCCCAGGGC
>NZ_WVUG01000176.1 GCF_017614965.1 Streptomyces griseorubiginosus
GCCCAGGCCGACGACGACGCCTCCCCGCGCCGCGCCCGGCGTCGGGTGGTCCGCCGGGCCGCCGTCGGGTTCTCCGAGCCCGCCCGGGTCGGCGAGGCTGGTGAAGCCGGTGGAGACGAGGGGCCGCGGAGGCCCGCTCGGCCCGCCGTGGCCGTGTTCCAGGCGCCCGTGTTCACCGAGCCGCAGTTCCAGACCCCGCAGCGGGCGGCCGCTGCCGCTGCCGCGGAGGCCGCGGAGGCCGTCGAAGAGGTCGAAAAGGTCGAGGAGCTTCCCGAGGAGCAGCAGCCCGCCGGTACGCGCCGTCGGCGTCGCCGCCGGGGTGAGACCGCCGAGGCCGAGACGCCGGCCGTCGTCGAGGACGACGAGACGGAAGAGGCCGAGGAGTCGGCCGAGGGCGCCGCTGACGGTGAGGACGAGGCCGAGGAGACCGGGTCGCGGCGCCGCCGTCGGCGCGGTGGCCGTCGTCGCCGTCGCGGGGAGTCCGCCGAGGCCGGGGGCGAGGA
The DNA here is from genome assembly GCF_017614965.1 of Streptomyces griseorubiginosus. GTDB lineage: Bacteria > Actinomycetota > Actinomycetes > Streptomycetales > Streptomycetaceae > Streptomyces > Streptomyces griseorubiginosus_B. The sequence continues at coordinate 504 of NZ_WVUG01000176.1, forward strand.
CGAGTCGGAGGAGTCCGACGAGCTCGCCGCCGAGCAGGCGGCGCAGGACGCCGAGGACACCGCCGAGCAGGAGGAAGAGGACGACGACGAGTCCCATGACGAGGCCGGCGGGTCCAGCTCCAGCAGCCGTCGTCGCCGTCGTCGGCGCCGTCGCGCCGGTGACTCCTCCGTCGACACCGAGCCCGGCGAGGGCGACCCCGAGCGCACCGTCGTCAAGGTCCGCGAGCCCCGTAAGCCCTCGGAGCCGTCCGACGAGGTTCAGTCGATCAAGGGTTCGACCCGTCTCGAGGCCAAGAAGCAGCGGCGTCGCGAAGGGCGTGAGCAGGGGCGCCGGCGCGTCCCGATCATCACCGAGGCCGAGTTCCTGGCCCGCCGTGAGGCCGTCGAGCGGGTGATGGTCGTCCGGCAGAGCGGTGAGCGCACGCAGATCGGCGTCCTGGAGGACGGCGTGCTCGTCGAGCACTACGTCAACAAGGAGCAGTCGACCTCGTACGTCGGCAACGTCTACCTGGGCAAGGTGCAGAACGTGCTGCCGTCGATGGAGGCCGCCTTCATCGACATCGGCAAGGGCCGCAACGCGGTGCTCTACGCCGGTGAGGTCAACTTCGAGGCGCTGGGCATGGCCAACGGGCCGCGCCGCATCGAGTCCGCCCTGAAGTCCGGGCAGTCCGTGCTCGTCCAGGTCACCAAGGACCCGATCGGGCACAAGGGCGCGCGTCTGACCAGCCAGGTCTCCCTCCCGGGCCGCTACCTCGTGTACGTCCCCGAGGGCTCGATGACCGGCATCAGCCGCAAGCTGCCCGACACCGAGCGCGCACGGCTGAAGACCATCCTCAAGAAGATCGTCCCCGAGGACGCGGGCGTCATCGTGCGCACCGCCGCCGAGGGCGCGAGCGAGGACGAGCTGCGCCGTGACGTCGAGCGGCTGCAGGCGCAGTGGGAGGAGATCCAGAAGAAGTCGAAGAACGGCAACGCCCCGACGCTGCTGTACGGCGAGCCGGACATGACCGTCCGGGTCGTGCGGGACATCTTCAACGAGGACTTCTCCAAGGTCATCGTCAGCGGTGACGAGGCCTGGCAGACCGTCCACGGCTATGTGTCCCACGTGGCGCCGGACCTCGCCGAGCGGTTGCAGAAGTGGACCAGCGAGGTCGACGTCTTCGCCACCTACCGGATCGACGAGCAGCTGGCCAAGGCGCTGGACCGCAAGGTCTGGCTGCCCAGCGGCGGTTCGCTGGTGATCGACCGGACCGAGGCGATGGTCGTCATCGACGTCAACACCGGCAAGTTCACCGGTCAGGGCGGCAACCTCGAGGAGACGGTCACCAGGAACAACCTGGAGGCGGCCGAGGAGATCGTCCGCCAGCTGCGGCTGCGCGACCTGGGCGGCATCATCGTGATCGACTTCATCGACATGGTGCTGGAGTCCAACCGGGACCTGGTGCTGCGGCGCCTGCTGGAGTGCCTGGGCCGGGACCGTACGAAGCACCAGGTCGCGGAGGTGACCTCGCTGGGCCTCGTGCAGATGACCCGCAAGCGGGTCGGACAGGGACTGCTGGAGTCCTTCTCCGAGACCTGCGTCCACTGCAACGGCCGCGGTGTCATCGTCCACATGGAGCAGCCGTCCTCCGCCGGTGGCGGCGGCAAGCGCAAGAAGCGCGGGCGGGGTGGTGACGGGCACGAGCAGGAGCAGCACGTGCACGAGACCGCCGCGGTGGCCGTGGAGAGCGGCGAGGCCGTCGAGCCGGAGATCGAGACCGCGGCGGAGATCGCCGCCGAGGCCGCCGAGCCGGTCGCGCTGCCCGCGCCGGTCTTCGAGCCGGACGAGGAGCTGTACAGCAGCGTCGCCGAGGCGGAGGCCGCGGTGTCCCGTGGCGGCCGCACCCGGCGCCGGGCGAGCCGGCGGGCTTCGGCTCCGGCGGGCGCGCCGCAGGGTCGGACCCGCCCGGAGACGGAGCGGTCCGACACGGCCGACGGCAAGGGCGCCGGGCGCGCCGACGCCGTCAAGGCCGCGTCCGACACCGAGGTGGCCGACGTGCCCACCGCCCAGGCCGTGCCGGCCGAGGTGGAGGCCGAGCGGCCCGTGCAGCCGGAGACGGCCGCCGAGGCGCAGGCCCGGCCCGTCGCCGCGGAGGACCCGGTGGTCGGCGCCGAGCCGGCCGAGGAGGCCGCGCCCAAGGGCCGTACCCGCCGTCGCGCCACCCGCAAGGTGTCGGCGCCCGCCGGTTCGCCGGCCGGGGCCGAGGCGGCGGTCGTGACCGTCAGCGAGACCGTGGCCGCACCCGTGGCCGAGGCTCCCGCGGCTGCCGGGCAGGAGGCCGAGGCGCCCGCCGAGAGTGCCGCTCCGGCCCGTCCGCGCCGCCGTGCGGTGCGCAAGGAGACCGCGCCCACCGCCCCCGAGGAGACGGCCGTCGTGGTCGTCCCGTCGGCCACGGAGGCCCCGGCCGCCGAGGAGGGCGCCGAGGACACGGCTCCGGCCAAGAAGACGGCCCGCAAGACGGCCAAGAAGGCCACCGCGAAGAAGGCCGCCACCAAGAAGACGGCTGCCAAGAAGACGGCTGCGAAGAAGACCGCCGCCAAGAAGACGACCGCCAAGAAGGCGGCGAAGAAGACGGCGGCCGCCGAACAGCAGCCGGTGTCGTCCGTCTCCACGGCGGCGGACGAGGGCTGACAGCCCGGCCTGCCGACAACGCGATGCGCCCCCGGTCCTCGGACCGGGGGCGCATCGCGTTGGCGCGTTCGTGCCGCCTCAGACGCCCCGGTCGGTACCCACGGTGAACCGGAGGCGTGCAGGCAAGGTTATGATGCTTCTCAAAGTTAACCGTAAATTCAGACAAGTTGGGATTTTCGTCCCAGCGAAGATGCAGTGATGGGGACCAATACGTGAAGGCTCTCGTGCTCTCCGGGGGAGCGGGTACCCGTCTCCGTCCGATCACCCACACCTCGGCCAAGCAGCTGGTGCCCGTCGCCAACAAGCCGGTGCTGTTCTACGGCCTCGAGGCCATCGCCGAGGCAGGCATCCGCGAGGTCGGCATCGTCGTCGGCGACACCGCGGACGAGATCCGCGAGGCGGTGGGGGACGGCTCCCGGTTCGGGATCGAGGTCACCTACATCCCCCAGGAAGCACCGCTGGGCCTCGCGCACGCCGTGCTCATCGCCCAGGACTTCCTCGGCGAGGACGACTTCGTCATGTACCTCGGCGACAACTTCATCGTCGGCGGCATCACCGGCCTGGTGGAGGAGTTCCGCGCCGAGCGGCCCGACGCCCAGATCCTGCTCACCCAGGTGCCCAACCCCACCTCCTTCGGTGTCGCCGAGCTCGACGCCGACGGCCGGGTCGTGGGCCTGGAGGAGAAGCCGAAGGTGCCCAAGAGCGATCTGGCGCTCGTCGGCGTCTACCTCTTCACCCCGGCCATCCACGAGGCCGTCCGCTCCATCGAGCCCTCCTGGCGCGGCGAGCTGGAGATCACCCACGCCATCCAGTGGCTGATCGACGACAAGCGCGACGTCCGCTCCACCACGATCTCGGGCTACTGGAAGGACACCGGCAACGTCACCGACATGCTGGAGGTCAACCGCTCGGTCCTGGAGACCGTGGAGCCGGTGACCGAGGGCACGGTGAGCGACGACAGCGAGATCATCGGCCGGGTGCGCATCGAGGCCGGCGCGCGCGTCAGCGGCAGCCGGATCGTGGGCCCCGTCATCCTCGGCGCCGGTACGGTGGTGGAGAACGCGTACATCGGCCCCTTCACCTCCGTGTCCGAGGACTGCCGGATCGAGGACAGCGAAATCGAGTACTCCATCGTGCTGCGCGGCTCGTCCGTGACCGGCGTGCGCCGGGTGGAGGCCTCGCTCATCGGGCGGGACGTCGAGGTGACGCCCGCTCCCCGTAACCCTTCGGCCCACCGGCTCGTGCTCGGTGATCACAGCAAGGTGCAGATCTCTTCATGACATCCCCCGCCACCCGGATCCTGGTGACCGGCGGTGCCGGTTTCATCGGCTCGCACTACGTCCGTACGCTGCTCGGCCCCGAGGGCCCCGGTGACGTCGCGATCACCGTGCTGGACAAGCTGACGTACGCGGGCAACCCGGCCAACCTCGACGAGGTGCGCGAGCACCCCGGCTTCTCCTTCGTGCAGGGCGACATCTGCGACGTCGAGCTCGTCGGCAAGCTGATGGCCGAGCACGACCAGGTGGTGCACTTCGCCGCCGAGTCGCACGTGGACCGCTCCATCGACGGCGGCGCGGAGTTCGTCCGCACGAACGTGGTCGGCACCCACACGCTGATCGACGCCGCGCACCGGGCCGGTATCAAGACCTTCGTGCACATCTCCACCGACGAGGTCTACGGCTCCATCGACGAGGGTTCCTGGCCCGAGACGCACCCGCTGCAGCCCAACTCGCCGTATTCCTCGGCGAAGGCCTCCAGCGACCTGATCGCGCTGTCGTACCACCGCACCCACGGCCTGGATGTGCGGGTGACCCGCTGCTCCAACAACTACGGGCACCACCACTTCCCCGAGAAGGTCATCCCGCTGTTCGTGACCAACCTCCTCGACGGCAAGAAGGTCCCGCTGTACGGCGACGGCGGCAACGTCCGCGACTGGCTGCACATCGACGACCACGTCCAGGGCATCGAGCTGGTGCGCACCAAGGGCCGTCCCGGTGAGGTCTACAACATCGGCGGCGGCACCGAGCTGTCCAACCGTGAGCTGACCGAGCTGCTGCTGAAGGCGTGCGGCGCGGACTGGGACACCAGCGTCGAGTACGTCCAGGACCGCAAGGGCCACGACCGCCGCTACTCCGTCGACTGCACCAAGATCCGTGAGGAGCTCGGCTACGAGCCCCGCAAGAGCTTCGAGCAGGGCCTCGCGGAGACCGTGCAGTGGTACCGCGACAACCGCGCCTGGTGGGAGCCGCTGAAGGAGCGGGCGGCCCTGTGAGCGGCGACCGCACCTGGCTGGTCACGGGCGCGGGCGGGATGCTGGGCCAGGACGTCCTGGCCCGGCTGGCCGAGGCCGAGGAGACGGCCGTCGCGCTGGACCGCGCGGCCCTGGACCTCACCGACGCCGACGCCGTCACCCGGGCGATCGAGGAGCACCGGCCCTCCGTCGTCGTCAACTGCGCGGCCTGGACCGCCGTCGACGACGCCGAGACCCGTGAGGACGAGGCGCTGCGGATCAACGGCGACGGCCCGCGCCACCTCGCCGAGGCCTGCGCCCGCACCGGGGCCGTGCTGCTGCACGTCTCCACGGACTACGTCTTCGCCGGCGACGCCGACGAGCCGTACGCCGAGGACGCCCCCACCGCCCCGCGCAGCGCCTACGGCCGCACCAAGCTGGCCGGCGAGCAGGCCGTGCTGAAAAGCCTGCCGGAGCGCGGCTACGTGGTCCGCACCGCCTGGCTCTACGGCGCCGGCGGCCCCAATTTCGTCCGTACGATGATCAAGCTGGAGGGCGTCAAGGACAACCTCGACGTCGTCGACGACCAGCGCGGGCAGCCCACCTGGAGCGCGGATCTCGCCGGGCTGCTGTACGAGCTGGGCCGCGCCGCCCTGGCCGGTGTCGCGCCGGCCGGTGTCTACCACGGCACCAGCTCCGGCGAGACGACGTGGTTCGGGTTCACCCGGGCCATCTTCGAGCGGCTCGGCGCCGACCCCGAGCGGGTCCGTCCCACCACCAGCGACGCCTTCGTACGCCCGGCTCCCCGGCCGGCCTACAGCGTGCTGGGCCACGACCGGTGGGCAGCGGCCGGCATCACGCCGATCCGTGACTGGCGGGAGGCGCTGACCGAGGCGTTCCCCGCGCTGCTCAAGGCCGAGCGGGGCTGACCCCCTCCGTACCTGTACAACCTCGGACCGCCGTCGGCGGTCCGAGGTTGCATGAAAAGAGCGCTTGGCGCGGTCGCCGTCCTGCTCCTGCTGCTGTCCGCCTGCGGTTCCGGCGGCCCGGCCGAGGGACGAGCACGTCATCCGGGGGTCCGGTCCGACTTCGACGGCGACGGGTACGGCGATCTCGTCGTCGGTGACACGACCGCGACCGTGCACGGGAAGTACGCCGCCGGTTACGTGGCCGTCCTGCGCGGGTCGGCCCACGGCCCCCGGATCAAGAAGCCCCAGGTCGTCACCCAGGACGACCTGGGCTTCGGCAAGGCGGGCCAGGGCGGCGCGTTCGGCGGCGCCGGCACCGTCACCGCCGACCTCGACGGTGACGGGCGGGCCGACCTCGTCACCCAGGCGGGCCGTGACACGCTCTTCGTCGTCTGGGGGAGCGAGAAGGGGCTGTCCGGTGCGGCGGCGGCCCGGATGACCGGCTCGGCTCCCCTCGCGGGCAATGTCGACGGCGACGGACACGCCGATCTCGTCGTCGGCCCGGCGCAGGGTGACAGCGAGGTCAACACCGTACGCGTACTGCTGGGGCCGTTCAGCCGCGAGGGCACACCACGTCGTACGGTCTCGCTCGACCTGAGGCCGAGCGACCCGCGGTACCCCGTCGCCGTGCCCTCCGCCCTCGGGGACGTCACGGGGGACGGCAAGGACGATCTCGTGGTCAGCTGGTCCATCCTCGCGGACTACGCGCCCGTCCCCCGAGCCACCGTCCTGTACCGGGGGACAGCCGACGGGAGGCTGGTCAAGGGCCCCCGCCTGCCCGACGGCTTCTACGGTTCGCTGGTGACGGCGGACATCAACCACGACGGTCATGACGACGTCGTGGCGGGTCTGTCCTGCGAGATGCTCGGCGACGTGTCGATCCCGGTGGGGGGCAGCCGGCTGACCGTCCTGTACGGCGGGACCATGAAGACGACACGCATCACCGCGGACACCCCGGGCCTGCCGGTGGAGGGGCCGTTCTCCCCCTGCACGTTCGGCGGCGGACCGGTGGTCGGGGACGCGGACGGCGACGGATACGCCGATGTGGCGTTCTCGGCCGAGACCCGGGCGGGGCAACGGCAGGTCGTCCTGCTGCGAGGGAGCGCCGCGGGGCTGACCACCGAGGGGGCGCGGGCCGTGCCGGGCGGCTTCGCCGTACTGCTCGACACCGATGGCGGCAAGGCGGCGAATCTGGTGGTCGACGACCACGGAGAGATCCGGGTGTGGCGCGGCGAGTCCCAGCTGCTCGCTTTCACCGCGGCCGACCTCCACCTCGGGCCGGGGATCTCGGGCAGTGGACACGGCCTCTCGCCGGTCGGCTGACACGCGCAGGGGGCCTCGCGGACGGATCCGCGAGGCCCCCTGGGGTGACCGGTTCAGCCGCGCAGCTGCGCGTAGTAGGCCTGGCAGTCCTCGTACGACGGCAGCAGGTCCTGGGCCTCCGCCTCGGCCAGGGTCGGCGCCGCGGCGTCCTTGTCGGACAGGACGGGCGTCAGACCGGACGGCCACTCGATGCCGAGCTCCGCGTCGAGCGGGTGGATGCCGTGCTCGCGCTGCGGGGCGTACCCCTCGGAGCACAGGTAGACGACCGTCGCGTCGTCGGTCAGCGCCATGAAGGCGTGCCCGAGCCCCTCGGAGAGGTAGACCGAGTGGTGGTCCACGTCGTCCAGACGCACCGCCTCCCACTGCTTGTACGTCGGTGAGCCGACGCGGATGTCGACGATGACGTCCAGCACGGCGCCGCGCACGCACTTCACGTACTTCGCCTGGCTGGGCGGCACGTCCGCGAAGTGGATGCCGCGCAGCGTGCCGCGGCTGGAGACCGAGCAGTTGGCCTGGGCCAGGTTCAGCGGGTGGCCCAGGGCCTTCTCGAACTCGCCCCCCTTGAACCACTCGTGGAAGCTCCCGCGGGCGTCCGGAAAGATCTTCGGTTCGAGTATCCAGGCGCCGGCGATGCCGAGCTCCCGCATGGTGATCACATCCTCTTGCTTGTTCGCCGGGTCGAGACCGTGACGCCGGTCAGCCGACCAGCTTCTTCGCCAGTCCCCGGATCTTCTTGCGGGCCGGCGCGGGCAGCCGGCGGACGACGGGGCCACCGACGGCGCTCAGCCTGCGACGGACGTTCTCCTTGCGCCGCCTGGCCAGCGCCGTGCGCACGAGTTCCGGGTCCACGACGGGCAGATCGCTGCTGATCTGCACCTTGCCGTTGGCGCGGACCGTCACGTCGCACAGGTCGAGCGCCTCGTTCTTCTCCCCGTCCAGCTTCGCCGAGAGCTTCCACTCCCCGGCGGGGACGCCCGCCGCCCGCTCGGGCAGCACGATGTGCCCGCGTTCCGCGACCGGACGGACCTCGCCGGGCAGCGTGTAGGAGCGTCCGCTGTCGGAGCTCAGGACCAGGTCGGTCCGGTACGGGGCGGTCACCGCGCGGGTGAACAGGTCGAGCCGGAGCTCCGCCCGCTCGCCGGGCATCCGCTGCACGGGGCGGTTCTCCAGGTAGGTGGCCAGCCGCTTGCTGCGGCGCTCCACGTCGAGGGTGAGGTTGCCGTGCGGGTCGGTGAAGTACGGGATGACCGCGCGGGAGGGGGAGCCGAGGAGCGCCGGGCGGCAGTCCTGGTCGACGTGGGGCGCGCGGTCGGCGCCGAGGCGGGCCTTGCGGACCACGCCGAGGCCGCGGACCGGCACCCAGATGTCCCAGAAGCCGCGGGAGACCGGACCGCGGCCCTTGACGCCCTGGGGGCTGACCTGGCCGGTGCCGCGCAGCACGACCTCGCACACACCGTCGCCGAGGTCCTGCACGGCGGCGGTGTACTTCGCGGCGCACGGCCACTCGACCGCGGTCTCCCGGTTGCGCAGCGACATCTCGGCCTTGAAGCCGTCCAACTCGTCGGTGACGTCGACCAGTTCACCCTCCCCGAGATAGTCCTCGGTGAGGTCGGGGTGCAGGTGGAGCCGGTCGTCGCGGCGCAGCAGCCGCAGCGGCTCGGCGTCGTCGCCGACGACCAGGCGGGCGCTGACGGTGACGTCCAGCTTGCCGTCGGAGCGCCAGGCGACGTCCTCCAGGCGGGCCGCGCCCTTGATGGAGCTCATCAGCCGGGCGAAGCGCACCAGGCCCTGCCGGTCGTCGCGGCGCAGCAGGGTGGAGCGGACGCGGGCGAGCGCCCCGAGCCCGTTGTGCACACCGTCGGTCATGTAGGTGTCGGCCAGCGGCTTCACGGCGTCGACCATCTCGTCGAGGTAGGCCTCGTCGTACTTCAGGACGCTGGGCTCGCTCAGCCGGCCGAGCATCTCCACCCGGTAGAAGCGCCGCAGCAGCAGGTCGCGGAAGTCGCCGGGCTCGGTGTTGGCGACGACGACGTCGAGGACCTCGCGGAGGTTGCCGTAGTAGCCGGAGGGGACGATGCGGGCCGAGCCGGCGTTGTTGCCGTCGTCACGCTTCGAGTAGTAGTAGCAGGTGTAGCTGCCGAGGATGGAGACGACCTTCGCTGGGAAGTAGGCCTCCATCATGTACAGCTGGTCCTCGAGGCGCCGCTTGCCCTCGGGGTAGGCGATCTTGTTCTCGCGCAGGAACTCCGTGCGGAACATCTTGTGCGGGGTGAGGCTGTCGTACAGCGGCGCGTTGTGGATGGTGCACTTCTCGCGGTCCACGCGGAAGACGCCGTGCGGGACGCCGCGGAAGTTGCTGGCCACCTTGCCGATGACGATGTCCGAGCCGTTGCGGTGGCCCATCTCGTAGAGCCGGCGCAGGGCGTCGGAGGCCAGGTAGTCGTCCTGGTCGAGGAACTGGACGTACTCGCCCTTCGCCTCGCCCACACCGATGTTCCTGGGCTTACCGGGCCAGCCGGAGTTCGGGATGCTTATGACCCGGAAGTGCGGGTGCTCCTTCGCGAGGGCCTCGAGCTTCTCCGGGGTGTCGTCGGTCGAGCCGTCGTTCACGAACAGGACTTCGAACTCGTCGGCGGGCAGGGTCTGCCGCACCAGTGAGTCGATGCAGGGCTGGATGTACTTCCCCGGGTTGTACACCGGGATGATGACGCTCACCTTGATCGACATCTGCTGTACCTGTCTCCTGTCCGGAAGCCCTGCGTAGTGTGGCCGCGGTGTGTACGGCCGGTGGCCTGTGGGTGTATGTCTGGGGTCACAGGGTAACGGCAGCCGATCCGGGTAGACGCGGCGGCTTCCGGCGCCCCGGACCGCCGTCCTCCCGCCCCGTCCGGACCTGGTTTGACCGTCTCAGGCGCGTCCCCGTACTCTTGACCGTCGGCGTGTCTGTGGACAAGGCCACGCCACATCCCCGTAAACCTCTTCCTCTGTAGCACAGAGTGCCGCGGAGAGGCTGCCCGCGCGCCGGACGGCTGGACTGCGGGGGTGCCGTTCCCGAGCGAGAGAGTGAGATCCGCGTGTACGCCATCGTGCGCAGCGGTGGCCGCCAGCACAAGGTTGCTGTCGGCGACATCGTTGAGGTTGACAAGATTTCCACCGCCAAGGTTGGCGACACGGTCGAGCTCTCGACCCTGCTCGTTGTCGACGGCGACGCCGTGACCAGCGACCCGTGGGTGCTGGCCGGCATCAAGGTCCAGGCCGAGGTCGTGGACCACCACAAGGGCCAGAAGATCGACATTCTGCGCTACAAGAACAAGACGGGTTACCGCCGTCGCCAGGGCCACCGCCAGCAGTACACGGCGATCAAGGTCACTGAGATCCCCACGGCTGCGAAGTAAGGGACTGAGGAGAGATGGCACACAAGAAGGGCGCATCGTCCACCCGGAACGGTCGCGACTCGAACGCCCAGCGGCTCGGCGTGAAGCGCTTCGGCGGTCAGGTCGTCAACGCGGGTGAGATCCTGGTCCGCCAGCGCGGCACCCACTTCCACCCCGGCGCCGGCGTCGGCCGTGGCGGCGACGACACGCTGTTCGCGCTGCAGGCCGGTGCGGTGGAGTTCGGTACCCACCGTGGCCGCAAGGTCGTGAACATCGTTCCGGTCGCCTGAGCCCAGGCTTGGACGCCCAGGCTTAAAGCCCAGGCCCAGACACAGACCGAACGCTTCGCGAGGCGGACCTCACTTCCCGTGCGGGAAGGCGGGTCCGCCTTTCGCGTGTTACGTAAGAGACATCCCCGTTCTTCTGGAGGCACCCCCCATGACCACCTTCGTGGACCGCGTCGAGCTGCACGTCGCCGCGGGTAACGGAGGCCACGGCTGTGCCTCCGTCCACCGTGAGAAGTTCAAGCCGCTCGGCGGACCCGACGGCGGCAACGGCGGACGCGGCGGCGATGTGATCCTCACCGTCGACCAGTCCGTCACCACGCTGCTCGACTACCACCACTCCCCGCACCGCAAGGCCACCAACGGCAAGCCCGGCGAGGGCGGCAACCGCTCCGGCAAGGACGGCCAGGACCTGGTGCTGCCCGTCCCGGACGGCACCGTCGTCCTCGACAAGGCGGGCAACGTCCTCGCCGACCTGGTCGGCCACGGCACCTCGTACGTCGCCGCCCAGGGCGGCCGCGGCGGGCTCGGCAACGCGGCGCTGGCGTCGGCCAGGCGCAAGGCGCCGGGGTTCGCGCTGCTCGGTGAGCCGGGAGATCTCCAGGACGTCGTCCTGGAGCTGAAGACGGTCGCGGACGTCGCGCTGGTCGGCTACCCGAGCGCGGGCAAGTCCTCGCTGATCTCGGTGCTCAGCGCGGCCAAGCCGAAGATCGCGGACTACCCCTTCACCACGCTGGTCCCCAACCTCGGTGTGGTGACGGCCGGTTCGACCGTCTACACCATCGCGGACGTGCCGGGACTGATCCCCGGAGCCAGCCAGGGCAAGGGCCTGGGCCTCGAGTTCCTGCGGCACGTCGAGCGGTGCAGCGTGCTCGTGCACGTCCTGGACACCGCCACCCTGGAGTCCGACCGTGACCCCGTCTCCGACCTCGACGTCATCGAGGAGGAGCTGAAGCAGTACGGCGGGCTCGACCGGCGGCCGCGGATCGTCGTCCTCAACAAGATCGACGTACCGGACGGCAAGGACCTCGCGGAGATGGTGCGGCCGGATCTGGAGGCCCGCGGATACCGGGTCTTCGAGGTGTCCGCGGTCGCCCATCTCGGCCTGCGGGAGCTGTCGTTCGCGGTCGCGGACCTGGTGGCGAAGGCCCGGGCCGCGAAGCCCAAGGAGGAGGCGACGCGCATCGTCATCCGCCCGAAGGCCGTCGACGACACCGGCTTCACCGTCACCCGCGAGGACGAGGGACTGTTCCGGGTGCGCGGCGAGAAGCCCGAACGCTGGGTGCGGCAGACCGACTTCAACAACGACGAGGCCGTGGGCTACCTCGCGGACCGGCTCAACCGGCTCGGTGTCGAGGAGGAGTTGATGAAGGCCGGGGCCCGCGCGGGCGACGGCGTCGCCATCGGCCCCGAGGACAACGCGGTCGTCTTCGACTGGGAGCCGTCGATGACGGCCGGTGCGGAGATGCTGGGCCGGCGCGGCGAGGACCACCGCTTCGAGGCACCGAGGCCCGCGGCACAGCGCCGCCGGGACCGCGAGGCGGAGCGGGAGTTCGACGACTTCGAGCCGTTCTGAGCGGAGCCCGTGTGACCGGGGCGCCCGGCCCGGCCGGCTCACTCTCGCCGAGACCGAAATGCTGCGGAATCTTGACCAGGAATTCCGCGGCAATGGCCTCCGGACGAGCTGTATTCCAAGCTCGAACGAAACGGCGCGGTGACGCATATGAAGAATGCGTGCAGCCCCACACCCGGAACGTGAGGATCGGACACCCCGCCGGGCGGTTGAGGCCGCCGCCGGATCACCTGTATGGGCGTACGGGGCCTCGGAGATTCGCCACTGAGCGCCTGTGCCGTTACTCACAGCGATTTCGCCAGTGCTCTCGGCGGAGTTCCGGGGGTCACCAGCAGTGCAAGGTGAATGCCAGGTAGCGCGTACATATGCAGTGGAGGGCGCTCACCTTGCACAGCGGTAACCGCAAGTGGGACCATTTCACCGTTCCCTGTCGCCCCAAGGTAGGTCCTCTGTGTCCCAGCACATAGCCAAGCCCCGTACCACCGCAGTGATCCTGGCCGGTGGTACCGGCCAGCGGGTGGGTCTGTCGATCCCCAAGCAGCTGCTGAAGATCGCCGGCAAGGCAGTCATCGAGCACACCCTGACCACCTTCGAGAAGGCGGACTCGATCGACGACATCATCGTGCTGATGGCGCCGGGCTACGTGTCCGACGTCGAGAAGATCGTCGCCAAGGCCGGGTTCACCAAGGTCAAGAAGATCATCGAGGGCGGTTCCACGCGGAACGAGACCACCGAGCGCGCCATCGAGGCCCTCGGCGAGGGTCTGGCGCAGGGCGAGGACCTCAACGTCCTCTTCCACGACGCCGTACGCCCTCTGCTGTCGCAGCGTGTCATCGACGACTGCGTGGTGGCGCTGGAGCGTTACGAGGCCGTCGACGTGGCCATCCCGTCCGCGGACACCATCATCGTGACCCGCACCCACGGCCAGGACGGCGAGTTCATCACGGAGATCCCGGACCGCTCCCGGCTGCGCCGCGGCCAGACCCCGCAGGCCTTCAAGCTCTCCACGATCCGCCGCGCCTACGAGGTCGCCGCCGGCGACCCCAACTTCCAGGCCACGGACGACTGCTCGGTCGTGCTCAAGTACCTGCCGGACGTGCCGATCCACGTCGTCGCGGGCGACGAGTACAACATGAAGGTCACCCAGCCGGTCGACGTCTTCATCGCCGACAAGCTCTTCCAGCTCGCCTCCACGGCGGCCCCCGAGCAGAACGGCGACGAGGCGTACCGCGAGCTGCTCACCGGCAAGACCGTCGTCGTCTTCGGCGGCTCCTACGGCATCGGCAAGGACATCTCCGAACTCGCCGCGTCCTACGGCGCCAGTGTGTACCCGCTGGGCCGCTCCACCACCGGCACCCACGTGGAGAACCCGGAGGAGGTCGACGACGCGCTGTCCAAGGCGTACGCGGAGACCGGCCGGATCGACTACGTCGTCAACACCGCCGGTGTGCTGCGCATCGGCAAGCTCGCCGAGACCGACAACGCGACCATCGAGGAAGCGCTGAAGGTCAACTACCTGGCGCCGGTACAGATCGCACGTTCGAGCTACAAGTACCTCGCCGAGACCAAGGGCCAGCTGCTGCTGTACACCTCCAGCAGCTACACCCGCGGCCGCGCCGAGTACAGCCTGTACTCCTCCACCAAGGCCGCGATGGTGAACCTCACCCAGGCCCTGTCCGACGAGTGGGCCGGCGACGGCGTCCGCGTCAACTGCATCAACCCGGAGCGCACCGCCACGCCGATGCGCACCAAGGCCTTCGGCCAGGAGCCCGCGGGCTCGCTGCTGTCCTCCGAGGCGGTGGCGCGTACCTCGCTGGACGTGCTCCTTTCCGAGCTCACCGGGCATGTCATCGACGTACGCCAGCAGGACCCGACGGCGGGTGCCGCCGAGGCCAACGGCTTCGAGCAGGCGCTGGCCTCGGTGTTGGACCGTCAGGACGGCGTGTAATAATCGACCACAATTAGCCTTCCGTTATTCAGGCCTCTGCTTTCCGGTGTTAATGCAGTGCATTGACCGGCGTTCGCAGGGGCCTGAATCCGTAAAGAACAAAACCGGCACTTCCCCTCCCAGAGCAGGTTTTACGTGATATCCACCGCTATTCGCGTCGCCCGGGTGGGCAGCGCGTCGGAGCTGGCCGCGGCGGTCCTCCTGATGCTGGGCTTCCCGGCGATCATGGTGGCCGCGCTCATCCCGAGCGTCTACGCCTTCGCGGCAGCGGCCGCCGTGACGTACCTGGCCGACCACTACCTGCACCGCAAGGGCAGCTACCTGATCAACCGGCTGAGCAAGGTCAGAGCCGGTCTCTCGATCCGCTTCCTGATCCGGGAGCTGCTGCTGATCCTGCTGCTGGCCCGGCTGGACCTCGCGAACAACCTGATCTACTACGGCGCGATCGGCTGCTTCATCGCGTTCTACGGCCTCCAGGCACCGCACGGCGCCGTGGTCACGCTGATCCGCAACCGCCGCCGGATGCCGGTCGCCACCCGCAACGTCGACCTGAAGTCGCGGATCAACATCCCCAACGCGCCGCCGCTGGGCCTGCTCGACCGGTCGGCCGAGAAGATGCTCCACCTCGACCTCGCGGCCGTCGTCGGCATACTGATCTCCGCCGAGGCGGGCTCCTCCGCGGCCGGCTTCATCGGCATCGGCCTCACCCTGGGCCTCGGCAGCCTGTACGTCCTGGCGCTCGTGCCGTACGTCCGCGGCGGCAAGATCCCGCCGAACGCCGACACGGTGCTGGCCGCCGTCGACGACTGGCTGCGCGCGTACAAGCCGGAGACGGTGCTGTACTTCTCCGGCTCCAAGGACTCCGCCTACCAGGTCAACATGTGGCTGGAGACCATGGAGCAGCTGGACTCCCGGCCGCTGATCATCCTGCGTGAGCGGGTCATCCTGCAGAACCTCGCGCCCACCACGGTCCCCGTCATCTGCGTGCCCGGAGGGGTGCACCTGATGAACATGGACCTCTCCACGGTGCGCGTCGCGCTGTACGCCGCGAACGTCGGCAAGAACATCCACCTGCTGCGCGTGCCCACCATGAAGCACGTCTTCATCGGCCACGGCGACAGCGACAAGCTGGCCAGCGTCAACCCGTTCAGCAAGGCCTACGACGAGGTGTGGACCGCCGGCCGCGCGGGCCGCGACCGCTACGCCATCGCCGACGTCGGCGTCCGCGACGAGGACATCGTCGAGGTCGGCCGCCCGCAGCTCGCGCCGATCCGGGGCTGGGAGGGCGTGCCGGAGGGGCGCCTCCCGACGGTGCTCTACGCCCCCACCTGGGAAGGCTGGGACGGCGACCCGGGCAACACCTCGATCATGCTCGCCGGCGAGAACATCGTGAAGAAGCTGGTCAAGGCCGACCCGCCGGTGCGTGTCCTGTACAAGCCGCACCCCTTCACGGGCACGGTCCTGCCCAAGGCCGCCGCCGCCCACCGGCGCATCGTCGCCCTGGTGGAGAAGGCCGCCGCCGAGCGGGCCGCCGACTCCCGCTTCACCGCCGACACCGAGGAGCAGGAGAAGGCGAAGGCCGACCTCGTCCGCATCGAGGCCCGGATCGCCGAGCTGGTCGGCGCCGGCGGCGACAAGGCCGACGAGGCGGAGGCCACCCGGGACGGCGTCGTCGACGTCGCCAAGTACGAGGAGGTCGCCCGGCTGCGGGGCGAGTGGAACGAGGCCTACTGGCGCTCGTTCCCGGCGTGGGAGCACCGCGTCATCGAGGGCGCCGAACCGCGCCTGTTCGACTGCTTCAACGTCTCCGACGCGATGGTCTCCGACATCTCCTCCGTCGTCTCCGACTTCATCGCGAGCGGCAAGCCGTACGCGGTCACCGACTCCGCCGAGCTGGGCGTGGAGGAGTTCAAGCGGCAGAACACCGCCGTGCGCGCCGCGGTGATCCTCTCCAACAAGGCCGCCGAGATCGGTGAGCTGCTGGCCGCCGTACGCGATCCGAAGGCGGACCCGCTGGCCGAGGACCGCAAGGAACTCAAGAAGTACCTCCTCGGCCCGGACGAGCCCACCTCCATCGAGCAGTTCAACACCGCGGTGAAGGAGCTGGCCCTCAAGGCCGACACCCGCAACCTCGGCCAGGAGTCCCGTGCCTCCGCGGCCGGAACCCCCGGCGCCGACGAACTCTCGGACGCGCTGTCCGCCCCACAGCCGGCCCCGCAGCCGCCGACCGTGTGAAACAGGTGAGAAGGGCCCGGTTTTCTGAGGAGTGATCCTCGAAAACCGGGCGCTTCTTACGTATGTCCAGGCAACCGCCCCGAGCGGTCGTCCGTCTAGAAGATGACGAACGAGCCGACTGAGGGGGAACTTCCTGTGACAAGGGGGAAACGTGACCGTGGCGCAGCCTGATGTGAGCGTCGTCATCGGGGCCTACGAGGCGATGCCCTATCTGGTCGAGTGCCTCGCGTCCGTCGAGGCCCAGACCATCGGGGCCGAGCGGATCGAGGTCATCGCGGTCGACGACGGCTCGACGGACGGGACGGGGGACTACCTGGAGCGGTTCGCCGAGCGCGCGGCCATGCCGGTCACCGTGATCCGCCAGCAGAACTCCGGCGGCCCCAGCGGCCCGCGCAACGTCGGGCTCGGCAAGGCCGCCGGGCGGTACGTGTTCTTCCTGGACGCCGACGACCGGCTCGGGCCCGAGGCGCTCGAGCGGATGGTCGCGGCGGCCGACCGCAACGGCACGGACGTGGTCCTCGGCAGGATCGAGGGCATCAACCGCTCGGCGCCGCGGATCGCCTGGGAGACCCTGGAGCGCACCGACGTCTTCTCCTCCAGCATCAAGTTCACCCTGAGCGCGCAGAAACTCTTCCGCCGCGCACTTCTCGAACGGCACGGGATGCGCTTCGACGAGTCGCTGTGGACCGGCGAGGACGCGCTGTTCACCATGGAGGCGTATCTGCGGGCCGACGGCGTCTCCGTGGTCGGCGACCACACCTGCTACTACCTGGTGGGCCGCGAGGACGGCAAACACGTGACGAAGACCGGGAGTTACACCCTGCGCTTCGACTCCGCGCGGGCCCTGATGCACCTGATCGCCGAGTTCGTGCCCGCGGGGGAGCGGCGTGACGCGCTCATGGTGCGGCCCTTCCTGGTCACGCTGCTGCCGCAGTTCGGGCCGAAGTTCCTCACGGACAGCGAGCAGGTCCGCGGGCACAAGTTCGAGCTGGCCGAACCGCTGATGAAGCAGTTCTGGACCAGTACGGTCGCCGGGCGCCTCAAGGTCGAGGAGCGCATACGGCTGCACCTCGTCGCCGAGCAGCAGCCCGAACTCCTCGCCGGGTTCCTGGAGTTCCTGAAGGCGAAGAAGCAGCCGGAGGCGGTCCTCGAACGCAGAGGCCATCACGTCTACCTCGCCTACCCCTACTTCCGCGAGGCCTCGCTCGGCATCCCCGACTCCCTGTACCGCGCCGCCCCCCGCGAGGCCCGAGCCGTACCCGGCTACCGGGAACACACCGCGACCTCCCTCCTGCGCCGAGCGGTGGGCAAGGCCCGCCGGGCGATGAGCCCCCGTCCCACCC
>NZ_WVUG01000177.1 GCF_017614965.1 Streptomyces griseorubiginosus
ACCCACCACCAAACCGAAGGCGCTACGCCCGCCCCCACCGAACCCGCACAGGCGCCGCAGGCAAACGCGCGACCGAAAGGCGAGACGGGGCTGACCACCATGTGACCGGCCGGTAAGGTCAGTGACGTGCCGAAGCCGCTCAGTCTCCCCTTCGATCCCATCGCCCGCGCCGACGAACTGTGGAAGCAGCGCTGGGGCAACGTGCCGTCCATGGCGGCCATCACCTCGATCATGCGCGCGCACCAGATCCTGCTCGCCGAGGTGGACGCGGTGGTCAAGCCGTACGGACTGACCTTCGCCCGGTACGAGGCGCTGGTGCTGCTCACCTTCTCCAAGGAGGGCGAGCTGACCATGTCGAAGATCGGCGAGCGGCTCCAGGTGCACCCCACGTCGGTGACGAACACCATCGACCGCCTGGTCAGGTCCGGTCTGGTCGCCAAGCGCCCCAACCCGAACGACGGCCGCGGCACCCTCGCCTCCATCACCGACAAGGGCCGCGAGGTCGTCGAAGCCGCGACCCGTGACCTGATGGCCATGGACTTCGGCCTCGGTGTCTACGACGCGGAGGAGTGCGCCGAGATCTTCGCGATGCTCCGCCCGCTGCGGGTGGCGGCGAACGATTTCGACGAGGACTGATGAGGACTGAAGAGGGCTGACGAGGACTGACTAGGACCGACCCGGCCCAAGATCTCCCGGAACGGGCGGTTACGCTCGACGTCATGAAGAAGAGCGTGCTGACCCGCTACCGCGTCATGGCCTATGTCACCGGTGTGCTGCTGGTCCTGCTGACCCTGGGCGTGATCGCCAAGTACGGGCTTCACGTGGACGGCGCCGACAAGTTCACCACCGTCATCGGCATCGCCCACGGCTGGCTCTACGTCGTCTACCTGGTCTTCGCCTTCGACCTGGGCTCCAAGGCGAAGTGGCCGGTCGGCAAGCAGCTGTGGGTGCTGCTCGCGGGGACGGTCCCCACGGCCGCCTTCTTCGTCGAGCGCAAGGTCACCCACGAGCTGGAGGCCAAGGTGACCGACGGCACCCCAGCGGTCGCCAAGGTCTGACGCACCCCTCCCTCACCGCCGTACGACACACGTACGGCGGTCCCCCTGTCGACATTTACTAGGACGTCCAAGTAAATTCGGGGGTATGGACGCTGACGCGATCGAAGAGGGCCGCCGACGGTGGCAGGCCCGGTACGACGCCGCGCGGAAGCGGGACGCCGATTTCAGCACGCTCTCCGGAGATCCCGTGGAGCCGGTGTACGGGCCCCGGCCCGGGGACGTGTACGAGGGGTTCGAGCGGATCGGGTGGCCGGGGGAGTACCCCTTCACGCGCGGGCTCTACTCGACCGGGTACCGGGGCCGGACGTGGACCATCCGGCAGTTCGCCGGGTTCGGGAACGCCGAGCAGACCAACGAGCGCTACAAGATGATCCTCGGCCACGGAGGCGGGGGCCTGTCCGTCGCCTTCGACATGCCGACCCTCATGGGCCGCGACTCCGACGACCCCCGGTCGCTGGGCGAGGTGGGGCACTGCGGGGTCGCGATCGACTCCGCCGCCGACATGGAGGTGCTGTTCGACGGCATCCCGCTCGGGGACGTGACGACCTCCATGACCATCAGCGGGCCGGCCGTCCCGGTCTTCTGCATGTACCTCGTCGCCGCCGAGCGGCAGGGCGTCGATCCGGCGGTGCTCAACGGCACGCTCCAGACCGACATCTTCAAGGAGTACATCGCCCAGAAGGAGTGGCTCTTCCAGCCCGAGCCCCATCTGCGGCTGATCGGCGACCTGATGGAGTACTGCGCGGCCGGCATCCCGGACTACAAGCCGCTGTCCGTCTCCGGCTACCACATCCGCGAGGCGGGCGCGACGGCCGCGCAGGAGCTCGCCTACACGCTCGCCGACGGCTTCGGATACGTGGAACTGGGGCTCAGCCGCGGGCTGGACGTGGACGTGTTCGCGCCCGGGCTGTCCTTCTTCTTCGACGCGCACGTCGATTTCTTCGAGGAGATCGCCAAGTTCCGGGCGGCGCGCAGGATCTGGGCGCGGTGGATGCGGGACGTGTACGGGGCCCGGTCCGAGAAGGCCCAGTGGCTGCGCTTCCACACGCAGACCGCCGGTGTCTCGCTCACCGCCCAGCAGCCGTACAACAACGTGGTCCGTACGGCCGTCGAGGCGCTCGCCGCGGTGCTCGGCGGCACCAACTCGCTGCACACCAACGCCCTCGACGAGACCCTCGCGCTGCCGAGCGAGCAGGCCGCGGAGATCGCGCTCAGGACCCAGCAGGTGCTGATGGAGGAGACCGGGGTCGCCAACGTGGCCGATCCGCTGGGGGGTTCGTGGTACGTCGAGCAGCTGACCGACCGGATCGAGGCCGACGCCGAGAAGGTCTTCGAGCGGATCAAGGAGCGGGGTCTGAAGGCCCACCCCGACGGACGGCACCCCATCGGGCCCGTCACCTCCGGCATTCTGCGCGGGATCGAGGACGGCTGGTTCACCGGCGAGATCGCCGAGTCCGCGTTCCGCTACCAACAGGCCCTGGAGAAGGGGGAGAAGCGGGTCGTGGGCGTCAACGTCCACACCGGGTCGGTGACCGGTGACCTGGAGATCCTGCGGGTCAGCCACGAGGTGGAGCGGGAGCAGGTCCGCGTGCTGCGCGAGCGGAAGACGGCGCGCGACGAGACCGCCGTACGGTCCGCGCTCGACGGCATGCTCACCGCGGCCCGTTCGGGCGCCAACATGATCGAGCCGATGCTGGACGCCGTACGCGCCGAGGCGACGCTGGGCGAGATCTGCGGGGTACTGCGGGAGGAGTGGGGCGTGTACAGGGAACCCGCCGGGTTCTGAGGAAACTGATCTGCGCTCCCAGACCCCGCGTGGATGCCGACCCCCGGCGGGGTGAATCGATTCGCCTTCTTCTCCACCGTCAATCCCACGCATACCATCGGCACCGTCGACTGTGCCGACCGCTAGGGGACCTGACGGTGCGTAGGCTGTTCAGACCGAGGGCCGTCAAGGGCGCCCTCGCGATCGCGGCGGCCCTGCTGCCGTGCGCGTGGTTCGCCCCGCTGGCCTCCGCCCACGCGGGGCCGCCCAGGCCGAACCCGGTGGCCGAGCGGCTCGACGCCTACTGGACGGCGGACCGGCTGGTGGCCGCGCTGCCCAGCGACACCGCCGACGACGACGCGCAGACCGTCTCCGCCAAGGTCGACGGCCCCCGGCCCGGCGAGTACGTCCCGCCCAGCCGCAGCTTCGACGGCATGCCCCAGGCCGGCACCTTCTTCTGGACCGACCCCACCGGCACCGGGCGCACCTGCAGCGGCTCGGTGGTGCACAGCCCCGGCCACGACCTGGTGCTCAGCGCGGGCCACTGCCTGCGCAGCTACTCGGGCAGCTCCCCGCGGCGCAACCTCGCCTTCGTGCCGCAGTACCACGACGGACTCAAGCCGTTCGGTGTCTTCCCGGTCCGCTCCAACGGCGTCTACGTCCCCCAGCAGTACTACGACCTGGGCGAGGACGCGGGCGCCGAGTACGACGTCGGTTTCGCCGTCACCGAAGCCAACCAGAACGGCCTGTCCCTGGAGGACGCGACCGGCGGCTCGGTGCGGCTGCTGACCGGGACCGGATACCGGCACGCCCCGGTGCGGATGATCGGTTACCCGGGGGGAGCCGAGAAGCCGCTGGAGTGCTGGAGCTGGACCACCCGCTGGGACAGCGACGACCCCGCCGACCCGGGCAGCTATCTGCGCATCGCCTGCAAGGCGTTCGTGGACGGCACCAGCGGCGGGCCGATGCTGGTGCCGTGGTCGGGCGGCTGGGCGGTGGTCGGCATCATCGGCGGCTACCACACCGGCGGCAACACCCCCGAGATCTCCTACAGCGCCTACTTCGGCGACAAGGTCCGATCCCTCTACGACGACGCGGTGAGCGGAGCCCCGCCGGCCGGCCCGTCGTCCTGAGGCGGTCCCTCGCCGTCCGCTCGGAGACCGCCCAGGAGGAGGGCGGTGAAGGCGCGCACCCAGTCCTCGTCCGCCGGGCGGCCGCTGACCAGGGTGCGGTGGACCACCGCGCCCGCCACCACGTCGAAGATCAGGTCGACCGTGCGGGCCGACTCCGCCGGGTCCGGCTCCGGGGCCAGTTCGCCGCGGCGCTGGGCGCGGGCGCGGCCCTCCAGGACCAGGCGTTTCTGCCGGTCGACGATGGAGTCCCGGATGCGCTCGCGCAGGGCGTCGTCGCGGGTGGACTCCGCGATGGCCGCCATCAGGCCGCTCTTGGCCTCGGGGCGGTCCAGGATCGCCGCGAGCTGAAGGACCACGCCCTCGATGTCGGCGGCGAGGCTGCCGCGGTCGGGCAGGCGCAGTTCGTCGAAGAGCTCGGCGACCGCGTCGACGACCAGTTCGTTCTTGCCCGCCCAGCGGCGGTAGAGGGTGGTCTTCGCGACCCCGGCCCGGGTCGCGACGTCTCCCAGGGTGAGCTTGGACCAGCCCAGCTCCACCAGCGCCTCCCGGGTGGCCGCGAGGATCGCGGCGTCCGCCTCGGCGCTGCGCGGGCGTCCGGAGGCACGGGGGACGGGGGTGCGGCTCTGCATCCCCCGACCATAACCGGCGGTTCCTGTGATGCCGTGAGGGAGATCACCGGGGGGTGGTACCCAAGAGGCACCCGGTGCCATTACGCTACGACTCGTAGCGAAACCACAGGGCGTGGCGCGGGGTGGGGACCCGGCGCCGACCACACGCGAGTTCGACCGGCTTTCACGGCGCTTTTCATTCACACGCGCGGACGGGGGAGGATAGACGCATGCAGCCACGGAACATGTCCATGAGCGGAGTCGTCGACCTCGCCGCGGTGAAGGCGGCCCAGGAGGCCAAGGCCAAGGCGGAGCAGGCGCGCGCCGAGGCCGCCCGGCAGGGCGGCGGCACCGGAGCCGTCTCTCCGGCCGATCTGGTGATCGACGTCGACGAGGCCTCCTTCGAGCGCGACGTCCTGCAGCGGTCCACCGAGGTGCCCGTCGTCATCGACTTCTGGGCCGAGTGGTGCGAGCCCTGCAAGCAGTTGAGCCCCGTCCTGGAGCGGCTGGCGGTCGAATACAACGGGCGCTTCCTGCTCGCCAAGATCGACGTCGACGCCAACCAGATGCTGATGCAGCAGTTCGGCATCCAGGGGATCCCGGCGGTGTTCGCGGTCGTCGCCGGCCAGGCGCTGCCGCTCTTCCAGGGGGCCGCGGGCGAGGCGCAGATCCGGCAGACCCTGGACCAGCTGGTGCAGGTCGCCGAGGAGCGCTTCGGCCTCACGGGCCTGACGGTCGACCCCGACGCCGAGCCGGGCGGCGCCCCGGCGGGCGCGCAGGCGGTGCCGGCCGGGCCGTACGACGCCCTGCTCGAGGCCGCCGTACGTGCCCTGGACTCGGGGGACTTGGGCGGGGCCATCCAGGCCTACAAGAACGTGCTGAGCGACGACCCCGGCAACCCGGAGGCCAAACTCGGTCTCGCGCAGGCCGAGTTGCTCCAGCGGGTGCAGGGGCTGGACCCGCAACAGGCGCGCAAGGACGCGGCCGAGAAGCCGGCCGACGTCCAGGCGCAGATCGCCGCGGCGGACCTGGACCTGGTCGGCGGTCATGTGGAGGACGCCTTCGGGCGGCTCATCGAGACCGTCCGGCGCACGGCGGGTGACGACCGGGACACGGTGCGTCTGCGACTGCTGGAGCTCTTCGAGGTCGTTGGGGCGGATGATCCGCGTGTGGCGACGGCCCGGAGGGCGCTCGCGCGGGCGCTGTTCTGACCAGTCGCTAAACGCCACGGCATGTGATGCCGGAGTGAAAGATTTGCCGACGGAACGTCAGTGCGGCCGCGCTTTACCAAATCTTGGTAATCGCGGCCGCTGTTACTACGAGTAAGTTACGGCCGTTGATCTGTCGGATTCTGTCCAACGATCAATAGCTTTGTCCCCGCTCCCTGCTGCACCCTCCGTCGCCACCCGAGACCTCTGGGTCGTGCTTCGGTTATCCGGCCGTTACTACCCAGTAACGAAGCCCCTTGTGCGGGCGGCGAGAATGCACCACGATCGGCGACGCTCGGTCCGTTCCCGTACCCCGACAGCCGGTCGGGTCGCGGGAGTTCCTGGGTCCCCACCGAGCAGAGACGGCGCCAGGGTGCGCCGGCTCTTGGGCAGGGGGGTCTTCGTCCACTCGGCGAAGCCTGTCCAGCAAGGTTGTGCGTGATGCGTGTCAGGCGCGACCAGTGGTTGTCGCTCGGGGGTGATCGCCGGTGATCGGTGCGCGGTTCGCGCCTCCGAGTACGGGCGCTCCCCTTCCCGAGGACGTAGCACTTCTCCCATCCCTGCCCGGACGAGCCGCCGACTGGGGGCCGCCGGGACCAGGAGATGTACGTCCGAGAAGGAGGAAATATGGAGTCCCAGGTGCGTGGCGGGACCAGATGGAAGCGGTTCGCTGTGGTCATGGTGCCCAGCGTCGCCGCAACGGCCGCGATAGGTGTCGCCCTCGCGCAGGGCGCTCTCGCCGCGTCCTTCAGCGTGTCCGGCCAGCAGTTCAAGGTCACGGCCGACCAGCTCGAAGGTGACGGGTTCGCACAGTACGGCGCCGTCGACTCGGGGTACACCCTCGACGGCCAGAAGACGGCCCACCCGGTCGCGGTCTCGGCGTTCAACTCCGCGACCATCAAGGGTCTGTGCCAGTCGGTCGTCACCCCGAACATCCCGATCATCGGCAACGTCAGCCTGATCCTGAAGGCGGGCGGCGGCGACAAGCCGGTCGAGGCGAGCAAGCTCTACATCGACCTCGACGACCTGAGCGCCGACGCGACGTTCACGAACATCGACATCGGTGTGGCCGCCAAGGACGCCAGCAAGGGTCCCGGCATCAAGAGCGGTGACACCGCGAACCCGTACGGGTTCGCGCAGCAGGCCGATCACGCCTCGCTGAGCGGCGTTAAGCAGACGGCGTGGGCGACCACCGCCGGAACCTTCAAGCTCAGCGGGCTGAAGATGTCGGTCCAGACGGGCACCCACGAGTGCTACTGAGCACTCGTTGACGGGCGGGGGAGCCGAAGGGCGCCCCCGCCCGTCCACCTTCCACCGACTTCTTCACACGCAGCACAAACTCATCACCACAGCACCATCACCACAGCAAAGCCGCACCAGGGAGCTGTTTTCCATGAGCGCCGAGACTCCTGCCGTACCCGCCGGCCAGTTCAGTCGCCGGAGGGCGCAGTTCCGCGCCTGGCGGGGCACGCGGCCGTTCTGGGCCGGGCTCTTCGTCCTGCTCGCCGGTTTGCCGATCATGTACTTCCCGTACGCGCATCTCCAGGTCGGTCATCTGACGTTGGCGATGGCCACCACGGGCGGGGCCGGTTCCCTGATCATCGGCGTGCTGCTCGTCGTGCTGGGATTCAGCCTCTGGTTCCAGAAGCACGTACGGGTCTTCGCGGGCGTCGCGGCGATCCTGCTGGGCCTGGTCTCCATCCCGGTGTCCAACCTCGGCGGCTTCCTGATGGGCTTCCTGCTCGCGCTGGTCGGCGGGGCCATGGCCGTGTCGTGGGCGCCGGGCGTGCCGCCGGAGGAGCAGCCGGTCAAGGAGGACACCACGGGAGCGGGCGACGCCCCGCAGGCCCTGGACTCCGACACCACGCTCCTCAAGCCCGTGGTCGACGAGCCGAACGATCTGTCAGGAACGAGCCCGGCCAACGGGGCGAACGGGAGGCACAGTGCCGGCTGACGAGGTGACCCACGGGACTGATGTGGACGAGTCCCGTGTGAGAACCGGGCCGCGCCACGCGGCCCCCAGGAAGCCGCTGTTCACCAGGTTCCACATGCCCGCCGGCAAGGCGATAGCCATGGCGGCGATGCCGACGGCGGTCATCGTGGGAATGGGGTTCACGTCCTCGCTGGCCCTCGCCGACAGTGGTGGCTCCACCGCGACGACGAACAGCCAGAAGGCCGACGACTACAAGGACTGTGTCGCGGCCCTGGACGGCTCCTCGGCCTCGCCCTCGCCCTCCGCCTCGGCGAGTTCGAGCGACTCCGCCGACAAGGCGACGCCCTCACCGTCCGCCTCGTCCTCGGCGGGCACGTCGAAGGACTCGTCGACCGCGGACTCCGGCAAGACCTCTTCGTCGGATTCAGGTTCCGACGACAAGGCCACGCCGACCCCGTCCGCCTCGCAGAGCAAGTCCTCCTCCGGTGACACCGCGACGACGCCCACCCCCTCGGCGTCGACGAGCAGCAGCAGCGGTGGCGGCCTCCTGGACACCATCGGCGACACGCTCGGCAGCATCTTCACGGGTGGCAGCGGCAGTTCGACGTCGAGCGCGAGCCCGACGCCGTCCCCCTCCGCGTCGTCCTCGGCGAGTGCCACCAAGGACTCGTCCTCGGGCGCCGGCGTCTCGGACACCGTCAAGGACACCACCAAGAAGGTCACCGACACGGTCGACGACACCGTGAAGGGCGCGACCGACGCGGCGTCCAAGGCGGCGGACAGCGCCACCACGGCGGCCGAGAAGGCGGCCGAGGCGGCCACGTCCTCCGCCAGCCCCTCGCCGAGCGCGAGTTCGAGCGCGGACGCGGCCAACTGCGACGCCGCCACCGACGCCACCAGCGGTGTCGACAACAAGGTTCCGGTCGCGAACGACCCCTGGTACCTCAACGCCAGCTCGCTGACGCTCAAGGGCGCCGACTACAAGGGCATCGTCGAGGTGAAGACGGCCGGAGGCACCGTCAAGAAGGTGCTGAAGTACGTCATCTCCGGCGGCACGGACATCGGTGACCTGCACCAGACGGTCAAGGACACGAGCCAGAACAAGACCTACCACGTGCAGGCCGGCAAGGGCACGACGTCCACGATCCGCGGCGGCGACACCACGATGTACACGCAGTCCATCTCCGGGAACCTGTTCGGTCTGATCCCGATCACGTTCAGCCCCGACAACCCGCCGCCGCTGAACATCCCGCTGATCTACTTCACCAACGTCAAGGTCGTCCAGGCCGCCCAGTTCGGCGGCACCCTGCACGTGCCCGGGATGCATCTGTACACGACCGACGGAACCGGCTGAGCGCCGCCACAGGCCCGTTCGGGAGCCGCGCACGAACTGAGGGCGCCCCCTGGTCCAGGGGGCGCCCTCAGCGCCGTACAACCGCCTTCACGGCGGCGTCAGTTGTTCGTGCCGCCGATGTGGTGCACGCGGAGCATGTTGGTGGTGCCGGGGACGCCGGGGGGCGAACCCGCGGTGATGATGACGATCTCGCCCGGGTTGAAGCGGTTGATCTTGGCGATCTCCGCGTCGACCATGTCGACCATCTCGTCGGTGGTGTTGACGAACGGCACCACGTGCGACTCCACGCCCCAGCTGAGGGTCAGCTGGTTGCGGGTGTTCTCGTCGGTGGTGAAGGCGATGATGGGCTGCTGCGCGCGGTAGCGGGACAGCCGGCGGGCGGTGTCGCCGGACTGGGTGAAGGCCACCAGGCCGCGGCCGCCGAGGAAGTCGGCGATCTCGCAGGCCGCACGGGCGACCGAACCACCCTGCGTGCGCGGCTTCTTGCCCGGCACCAGCGGCTGCAGGCCCTTGCTGAGCAGCTCCTGCTCGGCCGCGGCGACGATCTTCGACATCGTCTTCACGGTCTCGACCGGGTAGGCGCCCACGGAGGACTCCGCCGACAGCATGACCGCGTCCGCGCCGTCGAGGATCGCGTTGGCCACGTCGGACGCCTCGGCGCGCGTGGGGCGGGAGTTGGTGATCATCGACTCCATCATCTGGGTCGCCACGATCACCGGCTTGGCGTTGCGGCGGCACAGCTCGATGAGCCGCTTCTGCACCATGGGGACCTTCTCGAGCGGGTACTCGACGGCCAGGTCACCGCGGGCGACCATGACGGCGTCGAATGCCATCACGACGCCCTCCATGTTGTCCACCGCCTGCGGCTTCTCCACCTTGGCGATGACGGGGACCCGCCGGCCCTCCTCGTCCATCACCCGGTGGACGTCGGCCACGTCCTTGGCGTCGCGGACGAAGGACAGGGCGACCATGTCGCAGCCCATGCGCAGCGCGAAGCGGAGGTCCTCGACGTCCTTCTCGCTCAGCGCCGGCACGTTCACGGCGGCGCCGGGCAGGTTGATGCCCTTGTGGTCGGAGACGACACCGCCCTCGATGACGATCGTCCGCACCCGCGGGCCCTCGACGTCCAGGACCTTCAGCTCGACGTTGCCGTCGTTGATCAGGATCTGGTCGCCGCGGTCGACGTCACCGGGCAGGCCCTTGTACGTCGTACCGCAGATGGTCTTGTCGCCCGGGACGTCCTCGGTGGTGATGACGAACTCGTCACCGCGCTCCAGCTCCACCGGACCCTCGGCGAAGGTCTCCAGACGGATCTTGGGGCCCTGCAGGTCGGCGAGGACGCCGATGGGGCGCCCGGTCTCCTTGGCCGCGGCACGGACGCGGTCGTACCGCCCCTGGTGCTCGGCGTGGGTGCCGTGGCTGAAGTTGAACCGGGCCACGTTCATTCCGGCCTCGATCATCGAGACCAGCATTTCGTGGGAGTCGACCGCGGGGCCGAGAGTACAGACGATTTTCGAACGGCGCATGGGGCGATCCTATCGGTTTGTTTCGCCGCGGAATATTCCGTCTGGCGGAAGATTCATATGGGCGGAGCGGTGCTCGTTTGCCGGTTACTGCTCGGTCACTTCTTTACGAGCGCGTAGGCCTGCGTAGCGATTTCCAGTTCTTCGTCGGTGGGCACCACGGCGACCTTCACCCGTGCGTCCGCGGGCGAGACCAGCCGCGGCTCGTCGCCCCGTACGGCGTTCAGCGCGCCGTCCACCGCCAGGCCCAGGGTCTCCAGGCCCGCGACGGCAGCCTCCCGCACCTCACTCGCGTTCTCCCCGACTCCCGCTGTGAAGGCGATCGCGTCCACGCGGCCGAGTACCGCGTAATAGGCGCCGATGTACTTCTTCAGGCGGTGAATGTAGATGTCGAAGGCGAGCTTCGCCTCCTCGTCGCCCGCGTCGATCCGGCGCCGTATCTCCCGCATGTCGTTGTCGCCGCAGAGGCCGATCAGCCCGCTCTTCTTGTTGAGAAGAGTGTCGATTTCATCGATGGACATTCCGCCAACACGCGCCAAATGGAAGATGACGGCCGGGTCGATGTCCCCGGAGCGCGTACCCATCACCAGTCCCTCCAAAGGCGTCAGCCCCATGGAGGTGTCCACGCACGTCCCGCCGCGCACCGCGGACGCGGAGGCGCCGTTGCCGAGGTGCAGCACGATGACGTTGACGTCCTCGGGCGCCTTGCCGAGCAGTCTCGCCGTGGCCCGGGAGACATAGGCGTGCGAGGTGCCGTGGAAGCCGTAGCGCCGGATGCGGTGCTCGTCGGCCGTGGCCACGTCGATCGCGTAGCGGGCGGCCGACTCCGGCATCGTGGTGTGGAAGGCGGTGTCGAAGACGGCGACCTGCGGCAGGTCGGGACGCAGGGCCCGGGCGGTGCGGATGCCGGTGAGGTTGGCCGGGTTGTGCAGCGGGGCGAGAGGGATCAGCCGCTCGATCTCGGCGAGCACGGTGTCGTCGATCACGGTCGGCTCGGTGAAGGTCCTGCCGCCGTGCACCACCCGGTGCCCGATCGCGGCCAACTCGGGGGAGTCCAGGCCGAGTCCGTCCCTGGAGAGCTCCTCCGCGACGGCCTTCAGGGCGGCCTCGTGGTCGGCGACCGGGCCGAGAGACTCGCGGGTCTCACCGCCGCTCGCGAGCGGCGTGTGCCGGAGCCTGGAGGTCTCCTCGCCGATCCGCTCGACGAGCCCCGCGGCCAGCCTGCTGCTGTCCCGCATGTCGAGCAGCTGGTACTTCACCGACGAGGAGCCGGAGTTGAGGACGAGGACGCGGGTCGCGCTCACTTCAGGGGTGCCTTCTCTGCGGAGTTCTGGGCCTGGATGGCGGTGATGGCCACGGTGTTGACGATGTCCGAGACCAGGGCGCCCCGGGACAGGTCGTTGACCGGCTTGTTGAGGCCCTGCAGCACCGGGCCGACCGCGATCGCGCCGGCCGAGCGCTGCACGGCCTTGTAGGTGTTGTTGCCCGTGTTGAGGTCCGGGAAGATCAGCACCGTCGCCTGCCCGGCCACGTCCGACTCCGGCAGCTTGGTCGCCGCGACGGTGGGCTCCACGGCGGCGTCGTACTGGATCGGCCCCTCGATCTTGAGGTCGGGGCGCCTGGCGCGCACCAGCTCCGTCGCCTCGCGCACCTTGTCGACGTCGGCGCCGGAACCGGACGTGCCCGTCGAGTACGACAGCATCGCGATCCGCGGCTCCACGCCGAACTGCTCGGCCGTCGCGGCCGACTGGATGGCGATGTCGGCGAGCTGCTCGGCGTCCGGGTCGGGGTTGACCGCGCAGTCGCCGTAGACGAGCACCTTGTCGGCGAGGCACATGAAGAAGACCGAGGAGACGATGTCGGCGTCCGGCTTCGCCCGCCCGTCTCCCACCACCGCCCTGCCTGACGCGCTTCGCGCGGCCCCCCTTGTTCTGATGATCTCGAAGGCGGGACGGATGGTCGCGGCCGTGGAGTGGACCGAGCCCGAGACCATGCCGTCCGCCAGGCCCTCCTGGACCATCAGCGTGCCGAAGTAGTTCACGTCGCTCACCACGTCGTACGCCAGCTCCACCGTGACGCCCCGGTGGGCGCGGAAGGCGGCGTACTTCTCGGCGAAGGAGTCGCGCAGCTCGCTGGTGGCCGGGTCGATCAGCTGGGTCTCCCCCAGGTCGATGCCGAGGTCGGCGGCCTTCTTGCGGATCTGGTCGACCGGTCCGAGCAGGGTCAGGTCGCACACGCCCCGGCGCAGCAGCACCTCGGCGGCGTGCAGGACGCGCTCCTCGGTGCCCTCCGGCAGCACGACCCGGCGCTTGTCGGAGCGGGCCTGCTCCAGCAGCTTGTGCTCGAACATCATCGGGGTGAGGCGGTCGCTGCTCGGGGCGGAGACCCGCCGGATGAGGTCGGTGGTGTCGGCGTACCGCTCGAAGAGGCCGAGCGCGGTCTCCGCCTTGCGCGGGGTGGCCGCGCTCAACTTCCCCTCCAGGGAGAACAGTTGCTCGGCAGTGGGGAAGCTCATGCCGGGCACCGAGAGCACCGGCGTGCCGGGCGCGAGGCGGGCGGCCAGGGTGAGGACGTCGTCGTCCGGCACCTCGCCCAGGGTGAGCAGCAGGCCGGCTATCGGCGGGGTGCCCGCGCTGTGCGCGGCGAGCGAGCCGACGACCACGTCCGCGCGGTCGCCCGGGGTGACCACCAGACAGCCCGGGGTCAGGGCGCCCAGCAGCTTGGGCAGCATCGCCCCGCCGAAGACGAAGTCGAGGGCGTCCCGCGCCAGCCCCGAGTCGTCGCCGAGCAGCACCCGGGCGCCGAGGGCCTGGCTGATCTGCCAGACCGTGGGCGCGGAGAGCGCGGGCTCGTCCGGCACGACGTAACAGGGCACCGGCAGCCGGGAGTCGAGCTGCCGGGCCATCTCGTCCCGGTCCTCGGGCGCGACCCGGTTGGTCACCATCGCCAGCACGTCGCAGCCGAGCCCCTCATAGGCGCGGTAGGCGTTGCGGGTCTCGGCGAGCACGGCCTCGGCGGGCTGCTTGCGGCCGCCCACCACGGGGATCACCGAGGCGCCGAACTCGTTGGCGAGCCGGGCGTTGAGGGACAGCTCGTCGGGCAGCTGGGTGTCGGCGAAGTCGGTGCCGAGGACCAGGACGACGTCGTAGTCCCGGGCGACGACGTGGAAGCGGTCCACGAGCGTGGACACCAGCTCGTCGGTCCCGCGCTCGGCCTGCAGGGCGGAGGCCTCGTGGTAGTCCATGCCGTAGACCGTGGCCGGGTCCTGGGAGAGCCGGTAGCGGGCGCGCAGCAGCTCGAAGAGACGGTCGGGGCTGTGGTGGACCAGGGGCCGGAACACCCCCACCCGGTCGACCTGCCGGGTCAGCAGCTCCATGACCCCCAGCTCGACGACCTGGCGGCCGTCGCCGCGATCGATACCGGTCACGTACACGCTGCGCGTCACGCGTGCTCTCCGTTTCGTCTGGCGTTCGTCTGGCGCCGGTACAGACATCGCCCGTCGGGGCGAGCGGAACCCCCTTGACAATACCCTCGGCGCTGGATAAGGCGCCCGTCAGGAC
The DNA here is from genome assembly GCF_017614965.1 of Streptomyces griseorubiginosus. Classification (GTDB taxonomy): domain Bacteria; phylum Actinomycetota; class Actinomycetes; order Streptomycetales; family Streptomycetaceae; genus Streptomyces; species Streptomyces griseorubiginosus_B. The sequence continues at coordinate 14,143 of NZ_WVUG01000177.1, forward strand.
GGGGGGCCGACCGCGCAGGGCGGCCCGGCCATCCGGGTGATAAGGGACACAACGGACTCGGCCGTGGAGCATGAAACAATCGGATCTGCTCACCGGTACCGAGACCGAGCAGGAGACGACAGCACGATGCGCATCGGAGTTCTCACCGCAGGCGGCGACTGCCCCGGCCTGAACGCCGTGATCCGCTCGGTCGTGCACCGGGCGGTGGACCACTACGGCGACGAGGTGATCGGCTTCGAGGACGGTTACTCGGGCCTGCTGGACGGCCGCTACCGCACCCTCGACCTCGAGTCGGTCAGCGGCATCCTGGCCCGCGGCGGCACCATCCTCGGCTCCTCCCGCCTGGAGCGCGACCGGTTGCGCGAGGCCTGCGAGAACGCCTCCGACATGATCCACGAGTTCGGCATCGACGCGCTGATCCCGATCGGCGGCGAGGGCACGCTGACGGCGGCGCGGATGCTGTCGGACGCCGGTCTGCCGGTGGTCGGCGTCCCGAAGACCATCGACAACGACATCTCCTCCACGGACCGCACCTTCGGCTTCGACACCGCGGTCGGTGTCGCCACCGAGGCGATGGACCGGCTGAAGACCACCGCCGAGTCCCACCAGCGGGTCATGGTGGTCGAGGTCATGGGCCGGCACGCGGGCTGGATCGCCCTGGAGTCCGGCATGGCGGCCGGCGCCCACGGCATCTGCCTGCCCGAGCGCCCCTTCGACCCGGCCGACCTGGTCAAGATGGTCGAGGAGCGCTTCGCCCGCGGCAAGAAGTTCGCGGTCGTCTGCGTCGCCGAGGGCGCCCACCCCGCCGAGGGCACCATGGACTACGGCCACGGCGAGATCGACAAGTACGGCCACGAGCGCTTCCAGGGCATCGGCACCGCGCTGGCCTACGAGCTCGAGCGGCGCCTCGGCAAGGAGGCCAAGCCGGTCATCCTCGGCCACGTCCAGCGCGGCGGCGTCCCCACCGCCTACGACCGGGTGCTCGCCACCCGCTTCGGCTGGCACGCCATGGAGGCGGCGCACCGGGGCGAGTTCGGGAAGATGACGGCGCTCAGGGGCACCGACATCGTGATGGTGCCGCTGGCCCAGGCGGTGACGGAGCTGAAGACCGTGCCCAAGGACCGGATGGACGAGGCGGAGTCGGTCTTCTAGGCCCCCTGCCGAACCCTTCGGGGGTCATTCGGTGTTGTCCTGGACCGCGGCCCAGAAGTGGTCGACGATCCGGTCCAGGAAGTCCCGCCCCGCGTCGCCGGCCGTGTTCGCCGCGCAGCCCGCGCCCCAGCTCAGCGAGGCGACCATCTGCCCCTGGTAGTCCTGGTGGAGCTGCTGGAGGGAGTCCTCCAGCAGCCGCCGGTCCAGCGGTACCGCCTTGGCGACAGGCCGGACGTACGCCTGCCAGCGCGTGGTCACCGCGCCGCGCAGCATCTCGGCCAGCTTCGGCTCCCGCCCCGTGACGGTGATGTAGTCCGGCAGCGACAGGTCGAGCAGCTCGGCGAGGGCGGTGGACTGGCGGTTGTTGCCGCGCCAGGTGCCGTGCTCCTCCATGTGGAGGTAGGCGGGCAGTTCGAGCCCGACGAAACGGGCCACGTTCTCGGGCGCCAGGCCACGGGCGATGCGGTGGTCGCGCAAGGTCCGCGGCTTCCCGATCAGTTCACCGGGGGAGCACCACAACACGCCCGCGAGGGCGGAGAGTTCGGCGTTCGACGGGAACAGGGTCCCGCGCTCCCAGGAGGTCACCAGGTCCGCGGTCACATAGGGCAGTCCGAAGGAGACGCGCATTCCGTAGGCGACGTGCTCGGGGCCCATGTCGAGAGCCGTGCGCAGCCGGCGGGCGGCTATGGCGTTGAAGGGCGGGGCGGGCTGAAGGGGACGAGCGGAGTGGTTCGGGCGGTTCGGGCGGGGCGACGGTGGGTGCACGCGCCACAACGTAGAGGCGCGGGAGTGCACTGACTACGGTCTGTTCGGCCAGGAATACGGATTGTAGGAAGGTACGGCTGTGCAGCGTTCCGGGGTCGGTGGAGCGCGCAGGCTGGCAAGGTAGAGGGGCATATGCCCGAACGTCACCCGTCACCGCCCGCTGACACCTGACCGGGATCGGCCCTGACGGCGCTCCCCGGGCCTCGCGCCTGTGGACGGAGCTCGAAGAAACGTGCGTCAGGGCCGGTACCACGCCCCACCGGGCGGCCGAGCCGAACCCGCGGCTCGATCCCGCCGTTCCGCTCCGCCCCGGGCAGGCGGCTCAGCCCTTGACCGCGCCGCCCAGGGCGAAGCCTCCTCCCAGTCTCCGGGCGATGAGCACGTACAGCAGGATCACCGGCGTCGAGTAGACGATCGAGAACGCCGCCAGCTGCCCGTACGCCACCATCCCCCGGTTGCCGAAGAACTCGTTGATGCTCACGCTCGCCGGCATCTGGTCCGGCGTGAGCAGCAGCATGAACGGGACGAAGAAGTTGCCCCACATCACGACGAAGGAGAAGACGGTGACGACCGCCACTCCCGGGCCCATGAGGGGGAGCACGATCCGGACCAGGGACTGCATCGAGGAGGCCCCGTCCGTCCACGCGGCCTCCTCCAGCTCCTTCGGCACCCCGTCCATGAAGTTCTTCATCAGCCAGATGGCGAAGGGGAGTTGGGAGGCGGCGAAGAAGAGGATGGTGCCCTGCATGGTGTCGATCAGGTTCACCCGGACGAACAGCGCGTACACCGGGACCATGATCGCCGTGATGGGCAGGCTCGTCGCGAACAGGACGGTGAGCAGGAAGGGCCGGTTCAGACGCGAGCGGAAACGGGAGAGCGGATAGGCCGCCAGGGCCGCGCACACCACCGTCAGCAGCGTCGCCCCGCCGCACAGGATCAGGCTGTTGAGCAGCGGGGTGAAGGTGATGTCCTGCTTCAGGATCGCGTCGAAGTTGGACCAGGTGACGCCGTCGGGCGCCTTCACCCTGAGGTCCGCGTGCGGGTCCACCGAGGAGAACAGCACCCAGACCAGGGGCAGCGCGAAGGCGGCGGCGACCGCCAACAGGCCCGCGTCGGCGGCCAGTCGGCGGCTTCGGCGGCGGTCGGCGAGAGTCAGGGCCATGGGGTCAGACCTCCGTCCGCAGCAGGCGCAGATAGACCAGGGAGAACAGCGAGCCGACCAGCAGGAGCAGCAGGGCCACGGCGGTGCCGTAGCCGATCATGCTGTTCTGGAAGGCCTGTTCGTACATGAACAGGGGAAGGGTCTGGCTCTTGTTCCCGGGACCGCCCCTCGTCATCACCCAGATCAGTCCGAAGACCGACAGGGTCTGCAGGGTGTTGAGCATCAGGTTGGTGCCGATGGAGCGGCGGATCATCGGCAGGGTGATGTGCCACATCCGGCGCCAGCCGCCCGCGCCGTCGACCTCGGCCGCCTCGGTGACCTCCTTCGGGATCTCGTTCAGCGCGGCCGAGTAGACCAGCATCGAGAAGGCCGTGCCGCGCCAGACGTTGGCGAAGGACACCGCGAGGATCGGCAGGGTGAACAGCCAGTTCTGGGAGGGGAGATGGAGCAGGTCCAGGATGGCGTTCAGGGTGCCCTCACGGCGGAAGAAGGCGTACAGCAGGAAGCCGGCGACGACCTCCGGCAGCACCCACGCCGTGATCACGACACCGCCGGTGAGGGTGCGCACGGGCTTGGACGCCCGCTGCATGAGGGCGGCGAGGGCGAGGCCCAGGGTGTTCTGCCCCAGCAGGGACGAGATGACCGTGAACACGAGGGTCAGCCATACGGCGTTGAGGAACTCCTTGTCCCGGAAGGCCTCGCGGAAGTTGGCGAGACCGACGAAGGAGGAGTGGGCCTGCCCGGTGAGCTGGAGGTCGGTGAAGGCGATGTAGGCGCAGTAGGCGATGGGGCCGGCCAGGAAGAGCAGCAGGAGGACGACGGCGGGGGACAGGGGGAGGAAGCGGGCGAGGGTAC
>NZ_WVUG01000178.1 GCF_017614965.1 Streptomyces griseorubiginosus
GGAGGGGGACGGGACCGTGGGTGCCGGTGTCTGCGAAGGGGTTCCGTCGGCACCCTCTGTTTCGGAGGCACGCCCCTTGCGTGACCTGCCGAACGCATTCCGCAGGGAGGTGAGAATGCCCATGTGCGCAACCCTTCGCGTGAGTTGAAGCCCGTCAATCGCTGGCCAGGACGGACACGTAAGGTTAGCGGCCCCAGATGGCGATCTTGGGCAGGGGCGGAATAGGGAAATCGTCCTGTGTCAATAGCGCCTGGACTCAAGGGCGTTCACTCACTCGGCCCGCCGTGGTCGCCGTGTGGCGCAGGGACGGCCGCGACATCGGCGTCTGAGGCGTCCCCGGGCGTCTGAGGTGCTTGTCGGTGTTTCCGGCGTCCCGGGTGGCTGAGAATCGGCTACGGGAGTGCCGGGACCGGGGTGCGCGGGTGCCGTGCGGCCCTCGCACCCTCCAGTTCCGGCCATTCCCGGTACGCCGGACCGTCATCCCTGCCGGTGAAGGGTGAGATGCACCAGCAGCGCGCGGTGGTCGGTGTCGGACACGTGCAGGAACCGGGCGTCGCTCGCCGAGAACTCCTTGGAAACGAGCACATGGTCGATCTGGGCGCCGATCACCGGGGCGGTGCGGGCCGGCCAGCTGGGGGTGCGGTCGTGGCCGGCGAGCCGGGCGGCGTCGCGCAGGCCCGTGTCGAGGATGCGGCGGAAGGCCTCGTGGTCCTGGGAGGCGTTGAAGTCGCCGGCCAGGATCAGCGGTGCGCGGGTCGCGGCGGCCGTGTCCCGCAGCCGCCCGAGTTCGCGGTTCCACAGGCCGATCTGGCCGGGCAGCGGGGGCATGGGGTGCGCGAGCTGGAGCCGTACCGCGTGTCCGCGCACGTCGGCGACGGCGCCGGGCATGCCCATGGTGCCGGTGACGGGGGCCGTGCCCCGCAGCGGGAAGCGGCTGAGGACGACCGAGCCGCCGGAGCCGCCCGCCTCGACGGCCTGCCGGTAGGGATAGTCGGTGCCGAGCTCCCGGCGCAGGGTGGCCTGGCAGGTGTACTCGCACTCCTCCACGAACACGATGTCCGGTCTCCTGGCGCGGATGACGGTGACGAGGGAGCCGGTGCCGCGCCCGAACTCGACGTTGGAGGTGAGCACCTCGAAGTCGGCGAGCGGGGTGCCGTGCGGTTCGCCGGACGGCCCGTACGGCCGGATGAACCACGCCAGCAGGGCGAGGACGGCCAGACACCACACCAGGCCGAGCCGCCACCGTGCGAGGAGGGCGAGGAACACGGCCAGTGCGGTGGGCGCGAGGAGCCAGGGAAGGAAGGCGAGGACCTGGGGGATCGGGGTGACGCCGTCGGTGCCGGCGGCTCTGCAGCCCACGACCACGCTGACGGCGGCCAGCAGCAGCCCGGCGCACCAGGCGCCGAGCCGCCGGGCTGAGTAGGTCACGAACCCCGAGGTTACGGGCGGTCCTCGATCCGCGCCAGGAAGCGCCGCAACGCCTCGTCGAACTCCTTGGGCCGCTCCAGGTTCGGCATGTGCGCCGTGCCCTCGATCACGCACAGGGTCGAGTCCGGGAGGGCCGCGTGCATCGCCTCCGCCTCCCTGACCGGCGTGTACTCGTCGTCCTCACCCACGACGACCAGGGTGGGGACGCTCACCCTCGTCAGCAGGTCGCGGTAGTCGGGGCGGGCGGCGCGGGCGCGCAGGGCCGCCGCGGCGGAGGCCGGGGACGTGCCCGTCATCATGCGGTGGACGTGCGCCTTGACCCGGGCGTCGGCGTACGGGGCGACCATCTTCTCCAGGACCTCGTCGGCGTACCCGCGCATGCCCTCCCGCAGCAGACGGTCCGCCATGGCGTGGCGGGTGCGGACGCCCTCGGGGGTCTCGGCCGCCGGGAAGGTGTCGGCGAGGACCAGGCCCCGGACGCGGTCCGGGAACCGCCGGTAGCAGTCCATCGCGATCTGGCCGCCCATGGAGAGCCCGGCGATCACGCAGATCTCCACCCGCTCCCGGTCCAGCAGCGCCTCGATGTCCCCGGCGAACTCCTCGAAGCGGGTCACCTCGGGGCCGGCCGGGGCGCCGCCGTAGCCGCGCAGGTCGGGGGCGATGACGCGGCGGGAGGGAGAGAACGCCTCGACTTGCGGGTTCCACATCGTGTGGTCGAAGGGGTGGCCGTGGATCAGCACCAGGGGGATCGCCATGACCACGACCCTAGGTCGGCCCAACTCCTCGGTGCAATAAGATCTTTGCCCTCGGTGCAATCGATCCGTACAGGTCAGGGGGGCCTCGCATGGGACACGACTACCGGCGCATCGCCGACCGCATAGCCGCCGACATCGCCGCCGGCCGTCTCCAGCCCGGCCAACGGCTGCCCCCGCAGCGGACGTTCGCCCGCCGGCACGGACTGGCCGCCTCGACGGCGGAGCGGGCGTACGGGGAACTCGTCCGGCGGGGTCTGGTCGTCGGCGAGGTCGGACGCGGCACCTTCGTACGGGCCGCTCCCCCGCGGCCTGGCGGACGCGCGCTCACCGAACCGGCGACCACGGCACCGGTCAACCTGGAGCTCAACTACCCTTCCGCGCCGGGCCAGGCGGAGCTCCTGGCCCCGGCCCTCGCGCCACTGACCCGCCCCGACGTCCTGACCGACGCCCTCCGACCGGCCCCCGCCGACGGCACCGCGCCGGCCCGCGAGGCGGCGTCCGCCCTGCTCGGCCTCCCCGGCCGCGTCCTGTTCACCGGCAACGCCCGGCAGGCCATCGCCGCCGCCCTCGCCTCCCTGGTCCGGCCGGGCGGCCGGGTCGGCGTCGAGGAGCTGACGTATCCGCTGGTCAAGGAGATCGCGGCGCGGATCGGCGTCACGCTGGTGCCGCTCGCCACGGACGGGGACGGACTGCTCCCGGACGCCGTGGCCGCGGCACACCGCAGTGCACCCCTGTCCGCCCTCTACGTCCAGCCGACCCTGCACAACCCGACCTCGGTGACCATGAGCGGCGCTCGCCGACGTCAAGTGGCCTCGGTCGTGCGGGAGTTGAACATCCCGGTCGTCGAGGACCGCATCTGGTCCTTCCTGGCGGACGGCGCGGAGGAGCCGCTGGCCGTCCACGCCCCCGGGCTCACCCATGTCGTCGACGGGCTCTCCAAGCGGGTCGCGCCCGGGCTCACCGTCGGCTTCCTCGTCGTACCGCCGCACCGGGCGGAGGAGGCCGCGGACGTGGTGCGGTCCGGGGGGTGGAGCGCGGGACGGTTCGCGCTGGAGGCGGCGGTGCGGTGGATCGAGGACGGGACGGTGGCCCGGCTGGTGGCCGCCAAGCGGGCGGACGCGCGGCACCGGCAGCGGCTGGTTCGGCGATGGTTGGGCGGCTTCCGGGTGCGGTGCGATCCGCGGGCCTACTACGCCTGGTGGGAACTGCCCGCACCCTGGCGGGCGGACACCTTCACGGCCGCGGCGGCCGGGCACGGGATCGCCGTGACCCCGGGACCCGCCTTCGCGGTGGACCCCGGCCGGACGCCGGACGCCGTCAGGCTCGGGCTCGCGTCGGCTGCTGTGGCGGATCTGGAACGGGCGCTGGCGACACTCGCCGGCGTCGCACGGGGTGGCCCCGGCGGTCGATGAGCCAGGCGGTCAGGGCGACCCCCAGACCGACCGCGACGAGCAGCCAGGCGGCTTCGCGCAGGGTCTCGGTGAGGGCGTCGTAGACGGCGCCTGCGGCCGGACGGCGGGCCTCCTCGGGCAGGTCGGTCAGGGTGAGATCGCGGCCGACGACGACCGCGAGGCCCAGCAGGGCGCCGCCGAGCGCGGTGCCGAGGGCGGTCGCGGTGAGCGCGCGGCGGCGGCGGGCGGCGACCGCGATGCCCGACAGGGCGAACACGACGGCCGCCACGGGGAGCCAGAAACCGGCGACTTCCAGCACGTGGAACCCTTTCCGGAGCCGGTCCAGGTCCTGGGCCGGGAGAACGTTGACCGCCGTGTGCTCGACCGGGATACGGCTCGCCAGCGGCATGTGGTCGTCGGCCAGCCGCTGTTTGACCTGCGCGGTGACGGGCGCGAGGTCGACCGTCACGTCGCCCTCGCGGTCGTCGCGCAGGGCCTGCAGCACCGCGTCGTGCAGGACCCGGTTGGCGGCGTCCCAGGCGGCGCGGAAGGCCTCGGTGCGGGTGAAGGAGCGCACCGCGTCCTGCACGAACGGGCGCACCGCCGAGCGCATCGGGCGCACGTCGGCCCGGTCGCCGACCTCGTCCATGATCCCGGCGCCCACGGTGTCCGCGACGGCGTCGCGGACGTTGGGGTCGGCGGACAGCGGCGCCATCGTGGTGACGTACACGCCGGTGTCGGCGAGCCCGTACGCCGCCCAGGCCGCGAGCGCGCCGCAGGGCGCGAGGAGACAGGCGAGGGCGATCAGAGCGGCCGACAGGGCGCTCCTGAGGCGTGAGGGCACGCTCCCAGGCAACCGCCCGGGCGCCGGACCCGCGAGCGGGACGACTCCGTACGGGGTACCGGTGCCGTCGCGCCCGGTCAGCGGACGCGGTTGCCGACGGCGTCCTCGCGTGTGTAGTAGCGGTAGAAGAAGACGAGGAAGACGCCGGCCGTCACCACCACGCCCAGCGCGGCCGACCGCAGGACCGACTCGCCGGTCTGGCTGTAGAGGAAGCCGATCGAGGCGCCCGCGAAGGCGGACTTCACCAGGGAGTGCAGCTCCCGCCTGAGCAGCGGGGCGAAGGTCGCGACGGCGATGCACAGCACGATGAACACCGCTGCCGTCACGAAGCCGAACAGGATGTTCCAGCCGGTGATCTCACCGCCGCCACGGCGGTTGGCGGCCGCCCAGAAGCCGTAGAGGAGTCCGAGCACCACGGGGATGCCGTAGCGCCCCGCGGTGTGGACGCGTTCGTCGAAGAGGTCGGGTGTGCGGGTGGGGCGGGCGGCCCGGTTCGCCCGGACCCGCCCCATCATCCCGCCGGACGTGGATCCCGCATGAGCCATGAGAGCGCTCCTCTCTCTCCTCGCCCCCCTACCAATGCACACCTGGGGAAGGGGCCTGGCAAGTGGGAGGGCGCCTGATACGGGGGAAAGGGAAGGGGCAGGTCGGCGGACGCGGGCGGAAGGGCCCGTTTGCAGTCCTGAGACCCACCTTTGCAGCCGCAGCGGTTACGGTGCTGCCGTACGTGATCGACGGGGGATGGGGAGGGACCGATGCCAGGAACCGTGCTGCTGCTCGCCGCCGCCCCGGCGGGCAAGGGGTGCTTGGTGGACGCGGCCTCCGTGCTCCCCGTCCTCGCCGCCGTCCCGCCGTCGGTGCTGTCGGGCACGGACACGGCCAACGTCGTCGAACTCGCCGACCCACTGGAACCGCAGGCGGTGCTGACCCGGCTGCGGGCCGCCGCGGCGGCTCCCGGCCCGCTCACCGTCTTCGTCACCGGACAGCTCCAACTCGACCGCCGCCAGCGGCTTCCGCACCTGGCCCTGGCCCGGACGACCCCCTCCACGGTCCGCTACACCGGCCTGCCCTGGCACTGGATCCGGGAGGAACTCCGGCTGCGCCCCGCCGGTTCGACGACCCTGCTGCTCGATCTGCACGCGGACGCCGCGACCTGGGAGTGGCTGCGGGCGAACGCTCTGGACTGCGGCCGCACGGCCGTGGTCCACGGCCGGATCGCGCCGCCGCCCGCCCGCAGGGAGGTGGCCGTGCCGACGTACATGAAGGCGGTGGCGACCCTGCTGAGAAGCGGCCGGCGGCCACCCCTGGAACAGCTCCACCAGCAGGCGCTGAGCCGGATCGCCGACGAGGCACCGGGGCTGGTGCTGACCGCGCCGGCGGTGCCGCCCCGACAACCACCGGCCGTCGACGACCCGCACGCCGTCATCTCCGCCGCCGTCCGCTCCGGACGGCACCCCGACGCCGACGCGCTCGCCGCCCGGCACGAGCAGGCGGCCCTGAGGGCGTACGGCCCCGGGTCCGAGTCCGCGCTGCACTGGGCCGAGGTCCGGGCGGACCTGGCGATGTTCGCCGGGGATCCGGTGCGCAGCTGCCGTACCTGGCTGGGGGTGGCCGCCGCGCGGCTGACGGCGGGGCAGGCGGCCGACGCGCCGGAGGTCGAGACGGCGGTGGACCGGGCGCACCACCAGTGGGGGCAGATCCGGGACCCGGAGGCGGCCCGCGAACTCGGGTCCCGGCTGGCGGACCTGCGCTCCCGGGTGCCCGGCCGCCGGCAGGGGGCACTCGACCATGTCCAGCGCCAGCTGCGGCAGTTGCAGACGCAGGGCTGAGGACCGGTCGGTCAGGCGAGGTGGGCCAGCGCCCCCGACACCAGCGTCCGTACGCCCGGCGTGATCGTCGCGAGGTCGGGTGCGAAGCGGGGGCTGTGGTTGCTGGGGACGGCAAGGAACTTCTCCGTCAGGTCCGCGCCCTCGGCCGCGTCCCACACCTCGGCCGGCGTCGTCGTCACGAACCAGTAGTCGTACGGGATCCCGCCCTCGGCCAGCCTCGGGAAGTCCTCGCTGCCCATCACCGGGCCGAAGTCCAGCACCGTCCCCGTCCCCAGCACCTCCTCGTGGACGGCGGCCACCCGGCGGTCGGTGTCCGCGTCGTTGACCGTCACCGGGAAGGTCGCGCCCACCCGGACCTCCGGCTCGCGGGGGCAGCCGGCGGCGAGCGCCTCGCCGGCCGCGATGCGCCGGATCGCCGCGATCATCCGCTCGCGCACCTCGTCGGACTGGGTGCGCAGATTGAGGGCGATGCGCGCCTCGGACGGGATGATGTTGTGCCGGGTGCCCGCCTCGATCCGCCCGACGGTCAGTACGGCCGACTCACGGGCGGCGATCTCGCGGGAGACGACCGTCTGCAGCCGGGTGACGAGGTAGGCGGCCGTGACGACCGGGTCGACGGTCGTCTCGGGCCGTGAGCCGTGCCCGCCCCGGCCGTGCACGACGATGTCGATGTCCGTCGACGCGGACATGATCAGTCCCGGGGTGTGGGCGTAGAAGCCCACCGGTCCGGGCGCCGCGTGCTGTCCGAGCAGCACGTCCGGCCGGGCGAGCCGCTCGTACAGGCCGTCCGCCACCATCCGTGCCGCGCCCTCGCCGGTCTCCTCGGCGGGCTGGCCGACCACGAGCAGGGTGCCGCTCCAGGCGTCCCGCCCGGCGGCCAGCGCCTCGGCGGCACCCGCGAGCCAGGTCACGTGCAGGTCGTGCCCGCACGCGTGCATCACCCCCGGCACCTCGGAGGCGTACGGCAGCCCGGTCTCCTCGGTGACCGGCAGGGCGTCCATGTCCGCGCGCAGCAGGACCGTCGGTCCGTCGCCGTTCCGCAGCATCCCGGCGACGCCGGTGGCGCCGACGCCCTCCTCGACCTCGTACCCGGCCTTCCGCAGCCGCTCGGCGAACCGGGCCGCCGTGCGGTGTTCCTGGAGGGAGAGCTCGGGATGGCGGTGCAGGTCCCGGTAGAAGTCGGCCAGGTCGGCGACCGGGAGACCGGCGGTGAGGTCGAGTGCGGCGCGGGCGGCGGCGGAGGTCACGGGAGGCAGCGTACGCAAGGCGGCCGCCGACGGCAGGGGGGAGTGCCGTCGGCGGCCGCGTCCTGGGGGGCCGGCGTCAGAACGCGGGGACCTCGGCGGGCCGGGCCTTGTTGATGTTGTTCTGGAAGTTGCCGGTCAGCGGGAAGTTGGCGTTGCCCCACTTGGAGTTCCACAGGGCGTTGCGCGGGGTGTCGTCCATCTGCTGGATGTCGACCGGGGCCGGCTTGTCCCAGCCGCCGTCGCCCCAGGCCTCCGGCCGCTCGCCCCACTTGGCGAAGCGGAAGGCGTGCGTGCCCGCGCCGTCCTTGTGGTAGACGATCTGGACGTGGTTGCCGTCCATCGGCACCTCGTTGACCGGGTGGGTGCTGTAGTCGTGGTGCCGGGAGGCGGCGATGTAGCGGGGCCTCTCCTCGCCCTGCTTCTGGAAGACGATGACGTTCTCCCAGTCGTGGCGGTGGCCGAAGGCGTCGGCACCGTTGAGGGTCTGGTCCTTCTCGAAGTACAGGGCGTAGATGTAGGCGCACCAGCCGTTCTTGCACCACGCCTGCGTGTACGTGTTCGCCCTGCCGAGGTGGCCGTGGCGGCAGCCGCCGGTGATCGACCCGCTGTTCCTCAGTCCGCCGTTGAGGTGTCCGCCCGCGTCGACGGCCGCCGCCGGGAAGCAGCTGTCGTTGTCGTAGTCGAACTCCGGCATGTACTTCAGCTCGAAGGTGCCGGCCTTCTGCGGCAGGGGGGTGAGGACGGCGGCGTCGGCGCTGCCCGCCAGGCCGACGGCGAGAGCGACGGCGCTGCCCACGACCACGGCGGCCCGGCCCAGACGGGACAGGGTGATGTTCTTCACAGTCAGGGACATGTGTGGTGTCTCCGGTTGCTCGGTGCGGACCCGGATCCGTGCGGGCCCGGCGGAACGCAACCGACCCTGACAAGCGGAAAGTTGATCGGCAGGCCCTTTCGCCACGCCAATCAACTCCGCGATTCCGGCACCCCCGGGTGTTTGTCAGGACGTCATGTCGTCGTCACCTCGGGCCCGTACGAAAGCCGTACGAAAGCCACCAGTGGTACGGAGGTGGGCGCCCCGTGGGCCGACCCGAAAGACCCGTCGATCCCGAGGCCGGGCCGGTCCAGCGCCTCGCCTCTCAACTCCGCGAGCTGCGCCGGGCCGCCGGCAGCCCCTCGTACCGCACGATGGCGGAGTCGGCCGGCTTCTCCGCGACGACCCTGTCCCAGGCGGCGGCCGGTGAGCGGCTGCCCTCGCTGGACGTCGTGCGCGGCTACGTCCGCGCCTGCGGCGGCGACCCGGGCGAGTGGGAGACCCGCTGGAAGGAGGCGGAGGCCCACCTCGCCGGCGCCGCCGCGGAGGAGGAGCCGGAGGGCCCGGCGCCGTACCGCGGCCTCGCCCGGTTCGAGCCCGGCGACCAGCACCTCTTCTTCGGCCGGGACCGGGTGATCGACGAGGTGGGCGAGCTGGTCCGCGGGCACCGGTTCGCCGTGCTGTTCGGCCCCTCCGGCAGCGGCAAGTCGTCCCTGCTGCGCGCCGGCCTCATCCCGCGGCTGCGGCAGGAGATCGCGGCCCGCGCCTGCCCGGCCGTCCTGCGCATCCTCACCCCGGGGCCCACGCCCGCCGCCACCTACGGACACCTGCTCAGTCCCGCGCCGGGGGAGCCGGAGAGCTGGGTCGTGGTCGACCAGTTCGAGGAGGTCTTCACCCTCTGCCGCGACCGGCGGGAGCGTTCCCGCTTCATCGACCTGCTGCTCGCCGCCCGCGACCCGGGCAGCGGGCTGCGCGTCCTGGTCGCCGTGCGCGCCGACTTCTACGCCCGCTGCGCCGAACACCGGGGACTGGCGGACGCGCTGTCCGGCGCCGGGCTGCTGCTCGGCCCGATGACGGCCGACGAGCTGCGCGAGGCGGTGGTCGGGCCGGCCCAGGCGGCCGGTTTCCTGGTCGAGCGGACGCTGACCGCGCGCCTGGTGGAGGAGGTCCAGGGCGAGCCCGGCGGACTGCCGATGCTCTCGCACGTCCTGCTGGAGACCTGGCGCCGCCGCAAGGGCCGCCTGCTCACCCTCGCCGGCTACCAGGCCGCCGGCGGGGTGCGCGGCGCGATCGCGGCGACCGCCGAGGAGGTCTACGGCGGCCTGTCGCCCGCCCAGGCCCGCGCCGCCCGGCATCTGCTGCTGCGGATGGTGGAGCCCGGCCAGGGCACCCCCGACACCCGCCGCCCCCTCACCCGCGCCGAGCTGACCGCCTGGGCCGGCCCGGACGTGCCCGTCGTCGTGGAACGGCTGACCCGCGCCCGCCTGCTGACCGCCGACGAGGACGGCGTCCAGCTCGCCCACGAGGCGCTCATCACCTGCTGGCCCCGGCTGCACGGCTGGATCGAACGGGACCGGGAACGGCTGCGTCACCACCGGATGCTCGCCGAGGCCGCCCGCGGCTGGCTGGAGCACGACCGCGACCCCGGCGCCCTGTACCGGGGCACCCGGCTGGCCCGCGCCGAGGAAGTCTTCCCGGATCCCGCGAACGACCCCGCGCTGACGGCGACCGAGCGGACCTTCCTCGCCGCCGCCGTCGAGACCCGCGAGGCGGAACGCCGGGCCGCCCTTCGCACCAGCCGCAGACACCGCGTCCTCGCCGCCTCGCTCTCCGCCGTCCTGGCCGTCGCCCTGCTGACCGGCTTCGCCGTGTGGCGCGAGTACGACGACAACCGGACCCAGCGCACCCAGAACGCCGCCCGCCGGGTCGCCGACGTCGCCGACGCCCTGCGCACCACCGACCCGCGCACGGCGCTGCTGCTCGGCGCCGCCGCCTGGCGTGTCGCCGAGCTGCCCGAGACCCGCCGCGCCCTGCTCGGCTCCCTCGACCAGCCCGAGACGGACACCTTCACCGACCCCGCGCCCGGCGACGGCCCCACCCGGCTGCTCGCCGACGGCGGCCGGGTCCTGCTCAGCGCCGACGGCGGCCGCTGGCGCACCTGGGACGTGCGGACCCACCAGCGCGTCGGATCGGGCCGGCTGCCCGGCGGGACGGTGACCGAGACCGGCCCCGACGGGCGGCTGCTCGGGGTCACCGGGGACGAGGGGGTGCGGCTGTGGGACACCGCCCGGGCACGCTGGACCACCGGCACCCTGCGGGACACCGGCGACCTGCACGTCACCGGCGACGGTCACGCCGTCCTCGCCGCCGAGGGCGACCGGATACGGCTGCGCTCCAGTGCCGGCGGGCGGGTGCTGTTCGACGCCGGGGCGCCGGACGCGGGCCTGACCGCGGTGAGCCCGGACGGCCGCCTGGTCGCCGCCTGTTCCGGCCGGACCCCGCAGGTGTGGGACACCGCCCGCGCGAGGCGCCTGGCCGGTGCCTGGCAGCGGGACGGGATCTGCGACGAGGAGACAGAGGTCATCGCCCTCGGCGGCACCGACCTGGCCGCCGTCACCGGCGGCGGACTGCGCGTCTGGGACACCCGCACCGGCCGCGCGACCGCCGACCTCCACGACACCGGCGTGCGGTACCTGTCCTTCAGCCCCGACGGCGCGTTCCTCGCCACCGCCGACCAGGCGGAGATCCGCGTCTGGCGGCTCGCCGCCCCGGGGGCGCCCGTCTTCCGGCGGGCCCTGAACAACCAGCACCTCTACGGCGGCCTGTTCTGGGACCGCGACGGCCGCACCCTGCGCTACCTGGAGGGCGGCACCGTCCACACCCTCGACCTCGCGGCGGCCGTCACTCCCGCCTGGCACTCCGCCCCGGTCGACGAGGTACGGCTCGCCCCCGACGGCCGCACCTACGCCACCGCCGTGCGCACCGGCGGCCACTACGTCTTCCGCCTCCGCCGGACCGCCGACGGCCGCCTGCTGCGCACCTTCCCCGCCGTCCCGGTGCCCGTCTCCGACGACCCCGAGCTGCCGACCGTCCCCCGCGACACCCTCGCGCTGCTGGCGTTCAGCGCCGACGGCCGCCGGTTCGGGTACGGCGTCTCGGCGCCCGGGCGGGAGACGCGGCGGCAGCCGATCACGGTCGTGGACGTGGCCCGGGGGCGGCCCGTGGGCGCGCTGGACCTGCCCGGGCAGGCGGTGGTCGAACTGACGCTCGGCGCGGGCGGCCGCACCCTGTCCCTCGCCCGCAGCACCTCCGTCGGCGGGATGGCCGCCGAGGTGTGGGACATCGCCCGCCGGCACCGCACGGCACTGCTCGACGGCGTCAGCGGCAGCCACATGGCGCTGCGCCCCGACGGCGCGCTGATGATCGGCGAGGGGGAGACGGCCCGGCTGCCCTCGGGCCGGGTCACCGCACGGGACCTGGTGCAGGGCGACGAGATCGGCGCCCTCGCCTTCACCGCCGACGGCTCCCGGCTGGCGGCCGGCGACCAGACGGGCCGGGTCGCCCTGTGGGACGGCCGCCTGAGCCGCCGGGCGGGTGTGCTGCGCAACGTCTTCCCCGCGCCGCTCGGCACCACTCCCGAGGGCGTCGGCGCGGTCGCCTTCAGCCCCGACGGCCGCACCCTCGCCGTGGGCGGCGACGCGGGCACCCTGCAACTGTGGGACGTGGCCACCCAGCAGCCCCTCGGCGGCCCGCTGACCACACCGGGAGAGGCCATCGACTCCCTCGCCTTCGCCCCCGACGGCACGACGGTCTACGCCGGCAGCGCGCACGTCCCCCTCCAGCGCTACGACGTCGACCCCGGCCACGCCGAGACCCGGGTGTGCGCACGGGCGGACGGAACGGGGCTGACGCCGGCGCAGTGGCGGACGTACGTACCGGAGGTGCCGTACCGGAAGGTGTGCGACGGGTCGGCCACGCGTCGGTGAACACCGACGTCCGGCCAGGCCGAGCGATTGATCGAGCCCGGGGGACGAGTGTCCGATCAACCTCCGGGAGACGACGCTCTGGTGTGACGCCGGCCGCTCGACGCCGGCGCACGACCAGGAGTACACCCATGAAGCTGTTCAAGCGGAACCTGAGCCGCGGCCTGCTGGTGCCGGCTCTCGCCCTGCTCATGCTCCCCTTCGCCACCGGCACGGCCAACGCCAACACCAGCCCGGGCTGGGGCGACGACAAGCCGGACGTGATCTGGGACTGCAACCACGGCAGAGCCGACTCGTGCCAGTACCACCAGGTCAACGCCTGGACCGCGCTGGGCAAGCGGCGTCAGGTCGGCAACACGGTGAACAACTGCGCGGGAAGCTCCCCGCTGCGCTTCGACATCACCTTCCGGACCGACCGCTCCACCTCGTACTCCTTCGAGCAGCAGACCTCGGTGGAGGTGTCCGCCGGACTCAAGGACACGTTCGAGGCAGGTGTGTCCGCCAGCGTGTCCCAGACCGAGAAGTGGGAGGTCGGCACCACCACCAGCGCCAGCACCACCCTCAGCAGCAACATCCAGCCCCATGAGGCGGGCGGCTACTGGTTCGCCCCCTACTGGCGGCACTCCCAGGGCTGGCTGGAGGTCCACTACGGAAAGCGCAGGGACGGCCACTACTACTGGTACTACCCGGGCCGGGGCACCGGAGGCGTGCAGATCACCACGCCGGTGATGAACTCGGACGGCTCGATGAAGGGCCAGTGGTACTGGGCGACCTGGAAGTGCTGACCCCGGCAGGGGCCCGCTCCACGGCGGGGGCCGGGGCCGCCGTCACCGGCCCGCGTCGTGGATCTGCCGCACCTGGCCGACCTCCCGCGCGTCGTCCGCCTTCGCCGGGACCGCGTTGGCGGCCAGCAGGAGGGCGGCCACCGCGACGATGGCTGCGCCGAGACCTCGGGCGTAACGCTCGGAGATGTTTCGGAGCACGGCAACCTCTCAATGGCGTTTCAACAGTGTTGTATTAAACGCGCTTAAGGTGCCGCTTAACCTAGGGGCTCCAGCGGACAACAGCAAGAGGGCCAGGGGGAGTTGGGATGGCGGAACGTGACGATCCGGAGACCATCGGGCGCAGGGTGCAGCAGCTGCGGGGGGAACGTGGCCTGACGCAGCGGCAGTTGGCGGAGCCCGCGTACACGCCCGCCTACATCTCCACCCTGGAGGCCGGCCGGGTGCGGCCCTCCGAGGAGGCGCTGCGGCACATCGCCGAGCGGCTCGGCGTGGCCTACGAGGAACTGGTCACCGGACGACCGGCCCACCTCGCCACCGACCTGCGGCTCAGGCTGACCGGGGCGCAGCGCGCCCTCGCGGCCGGCGAGGTCGAGGACGCCGCCGACCGGTACACCGCCCTGCTCGCCGAGGCCGAGGAGCACGACCTGGCCGACGTCCGGGCCGCCGCGCTGCTCGGACTCGGCGAGTGCGCCCTGGAGAGCGGCGAACTGACCGCCGCCCGCGGGTACTTCGAGCGCACCGAGCAGGCCCTCGCCGACGCGCCGCTGCCCGCCCGGGTGCCGGCCCTGCGCGGGCGTGCCGTCTCCCACTACCTCGCCGGTGAACTCCGTTACGCCGTCTACCTGCTGGAGTCGACCCTCGACGAGCTGAACCGGGGCGGCCTGCACGACCCCGACGCGCTGCTGCTGCTCTACGCCAGCATCATCGGCCCCTACATGGACATGGGCGTCCACGCCCGCGCCGCCAAGGCCGCCGAGTTCGCGCTCGCCCTCGCCCCGCAGGCCGGGGACCCCGCGCTGGTCGCCCGGATGCACCGCTCGGTCGCCCGCACCCTGCTCGCCGAGGGGCGCATCGCCGAGGCCGACGCCTCGCTCGCCAAGGCCGCCGAGCTGTACCGGACCCTCCAGCTGCGCACCGAGCTCGCCAACTGCCACTGGATGCGCGGGTACGTCTGCGCCCAGAACGGCGAACTGGAGCGGGCCGAGGACGAGTTGCGACAGGCCCTGAAGATGCTCTCGGCGGGCCGGGCCGCCCTCTACAGCAGCCAGGCCGCCGCCGAACTCGCCGACGTGCTGCACCGGCGCGGCAAGTCCGAGGAGGCCGCGGACCTGCTGAACGAGGTGCTCAGCACCCTCAACTCCGAGCGCGGCGCCCTGCACTCCGCCGCCGCCCACCGTCTGCTCGGCATCATCGCCGAGGACGCCCGCGACACGGAGGCAGCCGAGGAGCACTACGTACGCGCCCTGAGCCTCCTGGAGCGGGCGGGCGCCGCCGGCGACCTGGCCGACCTGTGCCGTCTGCTGGGCGACCTGCTCCGCCGCACGGGCCGGGTCGAGGCCGCCCTCGACGCCTACCGCACGGGCCTCGGGCATCGCACGGCCCCCGGCACCACCACCCTGGGCCCGGCCCCGGCCCAGCCTCCCCTGTGACGAAGGCCCGCACGGGACCTGTGACGAGGGCCCGCACGGCACCCGGGCAGGGGTGGCGGCGGCCACCGCCTGGTGGTGGGCGGTGGCCGCCGGGCGAGGGCGCGCCGCTCCCCGTACGCGCGCTCGCCGGGGAAGCCCCCGTGCCCGCTCGGGACGGCGGGAGACGCCCCGGTCGGCGTGGCGGTCACGGGGACGAGGGCTCGGGGGCGGTCCTGCGGTGCGGAAGGGCCGGGAGAAGTGCTCGCAACGGGCCGTGAACGCCCGACCGGGAGCGGGGCCATCGGGCTCGCCCTTGTGCGGCCGCTGCCTGACACGCACCACAGCCGACGGTAGCGAGCGGTGCCCGCGCTGTGAAGACCGGTCCGGGAAGCCGCGTCCCGGCCGGTTCCGCGAGCCCCGGGCCCGCCTGCAGACCCGGCTCCTGGAGGCCGCCGACGAGGCCTGTGAGCTCCTCACCCCGCGAGCACACGACCACGTTTCGCTCCTTCGGCCACGGGTAGTCGGGGTGCGCCCCTGAGGGGCTCGGCACGAGCCGCGACCCTCCTCCGGGTGAACGCGTCCCGGGGGCCCGTGGACGATAATGGCCGCGCTGCGATCGAAGGAGGCGGTGGCCGTGCGGCCCAGGGACGACCGCGACGGCTTCCCCGGTGACGGGCCGGGCGACGACCCGCGTCGCGGCGGCGCCGACGCACCGGCGGAGCGCAGGATCGACCGGGTCCGGGCCGCCGACGTGATCGCCGAGGGGGTGCGGGACGCCGAACCCGGCGAGATCCCCGGCCGGCTCTGCACGGTCGCGGTCAAGCTGCTGCCGGTGGTCGGTGCCAGCGTCTCCCTGCGCAGCGACGGCATGCCGATACAGCTGAGCGCCAGCGACGACCAGGCGGCCCACCTCGCCGAGGTGCAGGCCACCCTGGGCGACGGACCGTGCATGTACGCCGCCGAGATCGGCGCCCCGGTCCTCGCCTCCGATCTGACGGACGGCCCGGACGCGCGCCGCTGGCCCGTGTTCGCGCACGAGGCGACCTCCCTCGGCGTGTCCGCCGTGTACTCGGTGCCGCTGGGCAACGACGCCGTCTGTGTGGGCACGCTCGACCTGTACCGCGAAACCCCCGGCGAACTGACCGAGCGCGAGATGCGCACCGCGCTGCTGGTCGCCAGCGTCATGACGATCGCGCTGATGGCGCTGCCCCGGCAGGCGGAGAACGGACCGCCGGGCGGAGACGATCCCTGGCTGAGCGGCCTCGCCACCGATCACGACGAGGTCTACCAGGCCATCGGCATGATCATGGCGCAGCTCGGGGTCGACTCCGACGAGGCGCTGGCCCGGCTGCGCGCCCGAGCGTTCGCGCAGAACAGCACCGCGCTCGAGGTGGCGCGCGACATCGTCTCGCACAGGAAGAGGTTCGACCGTGACTGAGGACGCTCCGGCACGACGAGGGGTGAAGAGGCGTAGCCTCGGTGTGAGGAGGACCGGATGAACCGCGAGCTGCGGCTGACGCGTGCCTTCGTCGATCTGGCGGACACCCTCGCTGCGCACTTCGACCCGCTCGACCTGTTCGCCCGGCTCGGCGAGCACTGCCTCGGCCTGCTGGCCGTGGACGCCGTCGGGGTCGTGATGGCGGACTCACGGGGCGAGCTGCGCCCGATGTCCGCCTCGGAGGACGGGCTCGGCCGCCTCGACCTGTTCCAGGTGCAGCGGGACCAGGGGCCGTCCGTCGACTGCTACCGCACCGGGGAGCCGGTCGCCGCGGACGATCTGCGCGCCGGTGGCCGCTGGCCGGAGTACACCGAGTGCGCGCTGGCCGCCGGTTACGCCTCCATGCACGTGCTGCCGCTGCGCCTGGACGGGCGTCCGATCGGCGCGGTGGCGCTGGCGAACCGGCACAGCGACGTGCTGCCGGCCGCCGACCTCGTCGTCGCCCAGGGCATGAGCGACATCGCCGCGCTCACCCTGACCCACTGGCCGGCCGCGCCCAGGCGCCCGCACGACCTGCTGACGTCCCTGCAGGCGGCGGTCTCCGCCAAGGCGACCGTGGAACTGGCCAAGGGCCTGCTCGCGGAGACCGCGGGCATCTCCCTCGCCCGGGCCCACGAACTGCTGCGCCGGCACGCGGAGAAGCAGCAGCTCTCCCTGTCGACCGTGGCCCGCGCCCTCGCCGAACGCAGACTCGACCCACGGGAACTGGTGGAGGGGACCCCGGATCCCCTCTGAGCGCTCGGCGGGTCCGTGCCGTTCAGACCTGTGCGCGGCCCTGTCTGCGTACGTCGGCCAGGCGTTGGAGGCCCTTCTGTACGGCCGTCGCGGTCACGTCCGGGGAGACGTCCCCGAGGCCGCCGTCGGTGACGGCGACGGTGTCCTCGCCGGCCCGGACCGCGGCGACGTCCAGCGTCAGCACGGTCGGCTCGCCGTCCGCCGTCGCGCCGGTCAGCGTCACCCGCAGCCCCTGCCGCGCGTCCCCGACCTCGGGCAGCCGCGCCTCCGTGACCTGCACGCCCTGCACGGCCCCGTACTGGGTGACGGCCGTGAACCGTCCGCACGTCCGCGGCAGCGCCCGCATCCAGTCCAGGGTCCGTGACACGTCCCCCGCGTCCAGCGTCAGCACCTGGTAGCGCAACTGGGCCTGGTCGAGGGCGTCGTCGAGCCCCACCACGGCCCGGATCCGGGCGTCGGTGCCGAACAGGTCGTCGGCGTACAGGGCGTCCAGCAGCCGGCGGCAGTCGGGCGCGTCGGTCGTCGCCTTCAGCACGCCGTCCCGCCAGGTCGCCGCCCCCTGTGTGGGCGCCCAGGGATCCCCCAGGTCCGCGGCCGTGACCAGCGCGGCCTGGGCCTGCGCCTCGGTGAGGGCGGGCGGCGCGGCAGGGGCGGTCGGCGAGGGTTTCACGGTCGGGGAGGCACCCCGCACCGGCTGCCCCGCCCCGTCCGTCAGAGCCGTACAGGCGCTCGCGCCGGCGAGGACGGCGGCGGTGAGGGCGGAGGCGGCGAGGACGCGGGCGGGGG
>NZ_WVUG01000179.1 GCF_017614965.1 Streptomyces griseorubiginosus
CCCCTGGGCCCGAGACCCTCTGCTCCCGCCACCCCGGGCGGGACGGCCTCAACCACGGCTGCCCCGCGATCGACGGCCTCGAATCCGGCAGCCGTGGCACCAACGGCCTCCGCCCCGATGGCTCCTCGCTCACGCGCTCCCGGCCGGACCGGCCCGGACCCCGACGCCGTGGACGTGGATCGCTCCTCGGTGCTTTCCTCCACCGCCTCGGTCATGGCTTCCGGGGGCGTAGGCTCCGGCGCAGCCTGTTCCTCCGGTGTCGGGGGCGTCGGCTCGACCCGCGCAGCGCCCGCGCCCGGTCCCCGCCCCAGCGCACGCCTGCGGCCGGCACCGGGGCCGGGGCTGGGAACGTCGTTCGAGGTCATGGCCCCCGCAGGCTACCGTCTACCGCCCGCGCAGTCGGCGTACGAGGATGCTCGCGTCCCCGCGGGACTCCAGGTCGGCCAGGACCACGGCGACCGCCTCGCGCACGATGCGCCCCCGGTCGACGGCCAGCCCGTGCTCGCCCCGGAGCACCAGCCGCGCATGCTCCAGATCCATCAGCTCCTCGGCGGACACGTACACGGTGATCTTCTCGTCGTGCCGTTCCCGTCCGCTGGGGCGCCGGTTGGCCGCCCGCCCGCGCTTGCGCGGCTGGGCGCCCGCGCCGGCCGGGGCAGAACCTTCCTGCGCCGTCTGACGGCGTGCCGGCCGATCCCGGGACTCGCCCTCGTCGGACGGCTCGGGCTCCGCCGCCACATGCTCCGCGCCCTCGCCGTCGCCGCCCTGCGCGGGTACCGACTGCGGCGCGTCCTCGGGCCCGGCCGCGGCCGGGTCGCTCTCCCCGGCGGGCGCGGGCACACGGGCTTCGCCGTTGGCCCCCCGCCGCGGAGTGGACGGCTGGAGCGCCATTCCCCCTGTCGTACGGAAGAGTTCGTCGGCCCCCGGCAGACTCACTCGGCGTGACACCGGGCGAGCACCTCCCTGGCGAGCTGGCGGTAGGCGGCGGCGCCGACGGAGTTGGAGGCGTAGGTGGTGATCGGCTCGCCCGCGACCGTGGTCTCCGGGAAGCGGACCGTGCGGCCGATGACCGTGTGGTAGACGTGGTCGTCGAAGGCCTCGACCACGCGGGCCAGCACCTCGCGGCTGTGGACCGTGCGCGAGTCGTACATCGTGGCGAGGATCCCGTCGAGCTCCAGCTCCGGGTTGAGCCGCTCCTGGACCTTCTCGATGGTCTCGGTGAGCAGCGCGACACCGCGCAGCGCGAAGAACTCGCACTCGAGGGGCACTATCACCTTGTGCGCCGCCGTCAGCGCGTTCACGGTGAGCAGACCCAGCGAGGGCTGACAGTCGATCACGATGTAGTCGTAGTCGGCCATGAGCGGCTTCAGGGCGCGCTGCAGCGTGGACTCGCGCGCGACCTCGGAGACCAGCTGGACCTCCGCCGCCGACAGGTCGATGTTGCTGGGCAGCAGGTCCATGTTGGGGACCGCCGTCTTCAGGAGCACCTCGTCGGCCGCCATGCCCCGCTCCATGAGCAGGTTGTAGACGGTGAGGTCGAGCTCCATCGGGTTGACACCGAGGCCCACCGACAGCGCGCCCTGCGGGTCGAAGTCCACGAGCAGCACACGCCGGCCGTACTCCGCGAGCGCGGCACCCAGGTTGATGGTCGACGTCGTCTTGCCCACGCCGCCCTTCTGGTTGCACATCGCGATGATCTTCGCGGGGCCGTGGTCGGTCAGCGGGCCCGGGATCGGGAAGTACGGCAGCGGGCGCCCGGTCGGGCCGATGCGCTCACGGCGCTGGCGGGCAGCGTCGGGCGCGAGCGTGGCCGCGTACTCGGGATCCGGCTCGTACTCCGCGTCGGGGTCGTAGAAGTGCCCTTCGGGCAGTTCGTCGTAGTCGGCGAAGTGGTTGTGGGGCGCGCCACTTCCGTCGCCGGCCATGGCGTTCACGTGATGGCCATCCATGCTCTGGGGTGCTGACAGAACCATGCGGGGGCCGGTCTGGCTCTGTTGGGCTGCGAAGGTTCGGACAGCGACGGAGCCGACAGCCTCGAGCCCCGCGGGACCGGGGCCCCGCGTAGGCATTCCTGGTTGACCACCCCCGGGAGAAAATGTCGACTCATTCACAAGTCGTCTTACCTCCTTGGTGACCAGGAAACTTCTAGACAAGGTCAGCGTGGCACCATGCCGACGGTTGGCGACTCTATGGCGTGTCGGGCGTCCGCAGCAACACAATCCGCCGGACCCGGCCCGATGTGTCGGCAATGAAACATCCCGCTGTCAAGGGCGTACGGCCGTCGCACGGCAGGTTTCGCCGGTGTGCGAATCGGTCGAAGGGTTACGTTCGAGGCGAGTTGACCGAGAGGCGCAAAGTGACCATACACACATCTGGCCGGACCTTGTGGGGCAAGGTCCGGCCGGGTGCGCACGGTTGACGCGCCTTGTTGACGTATCGCCTTTACGAAAAGGTGACTTACGTTGTCGGGTCGATCGGGCTCAGCCGAGCAGCGTCTCCAGCTCCACGTGCTCCAGTCCGTGCGCCTGGGCCACCTCGCGGTAAACGACCTTGCCGTCATGGGTGTTGAGCCCCTTGGCCAGCGCGGGGTCGCGGCGCAGCGCCTCAACCCAGCCGTGGTCGGCGAGTTCGACGATGTAGGGCAGCGTGGCGTTGGTGAGCGCGTAGGTGGAGGTGTTGGGCACCGCGCCGGGCATGTTGGCGACGCAGTAGAAGACCGAGTCGTGGACCGTGAAGGTCGGCTCGGCGTGGGTGGTCGGACGGGAGTCCTCGAAGCAGCCGCCCTGGTCGATCGCGATGTCGACAAGGACACTTCCGGGCTTCATCCGGGCGACGAGCTCGTTGGTGACCAGCTTCGGGGCCTTGGCGCCCGGGATGAGCACGGCGCCGATGACGAGGTCGGCGTCCAGGACGGCCTTCTCCAGCTCGAAGGCGTTGGACATGATCGCCCGGACCTTGGTGCCGAAGACCTTGTCGGCCTCGCGGAGCTTGTTGATGTCGCGGTCGAGCAGCGTGACGTGGAAGCCCATGCCGACGGCGATCTGGGTGGCGTTCCAGCCGGAGACACCGCCGCCGATGACGACGGCACGCGCGGGCTGGGTGCCGGGGACGCCGCCGGGCAGCACACCGCGGCCGCCGACCGAGCGCATCAGGTGGTAGGCGCCGACCTGCGGGGCCAGCCGGCCCGCGACCTCGGACATGGGCGCCAGCAGCGGCAGGGCGCGGCTGGGCAGCTCGACGGTCTCGTAGGCGATCGCCGTGGTGCCGGACTCGATGAGCGCGTCGGTGCACTCCTTGGAGGCGGCCAGGTGCAGGTAGGTGAAGAGCGTCTGGTCCTTGCGGAGGCGGTGGTACTCCTCGGCGATCGGCTCCTTGACCTTCAGCAGCAGGTCGGCGGCGGCCCAGACCTCGTCGGCGGTGTCCAGGATCTGGGCACCCTCGGCGGTGTACTCCTCGTCCGGGATCGACGAGCCGAGGCCGGCGCCCCGCTCGATGACGACCTGGTGGCCGTGGCGCACGAGCTCGTGCACCCCGGCGGGGGTGATGGCCACCCGGAACTCGTTGTTCTTGACCTCGCGGGGGATGCCGACCTTCACGTGGATCACGGTCCTTGGCTCAGTGGATGTGGGGCAATACAACACGTACCCAGGCATGACGGAACACACCGGGAGACACCGCAGGAGAAGGTGCGGCAGAGCCAGTTTAATGAAGGTGTTCCCGCTGTCTAGCCTTTCATTGCATCAATCTTCAGCGGATGTACTACGGATTTCGCAGGCGTCAGCGGCAGGTTTCGTGTCATCGGCCTGTTCCGGCTCGTCACCGAGGAGCCGTTCGGCCCGTCCCCGGTGCAGTGCGGCGGCCGCCGGATCGCCGAGGTGCTCCAGCGTGTCGGCGAGCCGCAGCTGCAGCGCGGCCTGCAGCCGCTCGTCCTCGGCCCGGCGCGCCCACTCCAGCGCCTCGTGGCAGGTGCGCAGCGACTCCTCGGGCCGCCCCGCGTACTCCTGGACGCGCGCGAGCTCGCTCAACGCCCGGGCGTGGGCCGCCACATCGCCGTTCTTGCGGTACCCGGCGGCAGCGGCCCGCCAGTTGCGCTGCGCCTCGCCGTAGCGGCCCGCGTAGGTGTGGGCGGATGCGATACGGCCGTACAGCCGGGCGGCCTCGGCCCGCTCGTCCCGGGCCAGCCGCTGGGCCAGGGCCCGGCCGAACCAGTCGGCGGCCCGGTCGTAGTCCTCGAGCTCCAGATGCGCGCCGCCTACGGATTCCATCGCGCGCCCGGTCGCGTACGGGTCGTTCGCCTCGCGTCCGGCGTCCAGCGCGGCCCGATACCGCACCAGGGCCTGCGCCGTACGGCCGGTCTGGCCGTCCAGATCGCCCAGGTTCAGCAGCGCGGCGGCCTTCTCCCGGGGCAGCTTCCGGCGCTCGGCGACGTCGAGGACGAGCGCGTGAACGCCGTACAGGTCGGACGCGGCGGCCTGGGTGCCGAAGTGCGCCACCATCGCCCTGACCAGCTGGGACATGAGGCGCCTGGCGAGGGTGTCCAGCTCCCCGTCGGCCACCGCGGCCCGGGCGGAGGCCAGCAGCGCGGGCCGCCGGATGCGCAGCCACTCCTCGGCGGCCCGGGGGCTCGGGAAGCGCAGCGAGCGGGGCATGGCCTGGAGCTTCTCGCGGACCTCGGGGTCGTCGGTCTCGGTGATGGTCCGGCAGGACTGCAGCAGGCGTACCGTCCGCTCCAGCATCCGGGCACGGGCCAGCTGGAGCTCGCCGGGGCGGTCCTGGGTCGCGGCCAGCTTTCTGAGCAGGGGGTGCAGACAGCCGGGCACCTCGTACTGGGGCACCGGCGAGTCCACGGTGTGCAGCAGGCCGAGGGCGACGAAGTCGTCCAGGGCGGCCCGCGCGCCGTCGACGGAGCAGCCGGCCAGCGCGGCGGCGGTGTGCGGGTCGACGAGGCCGGCCGGGGCCAGCGAGAGCAGTCGCAGTATCCGGGCGGAGGCGGAGGGCAGCGAGGCGTGGACGAGCCGGAAGACCCGGCTGAGCGGGGTGCCCTCGCCGTCCTCGCTGTGCAGCTGTTTGGCCAGGTCGGCGACGGCCGCCTTGGGGCGCGCGGCTAGCCAGCCGCCGGCCAGCGTCAGCGCCGCGGGCTGCCCCTGGCACTCCTCGACCAGGCCCTCGGCGGCACGGGGGTCGACGGTGATGCGGACCGAGCCGGTGTGGCGGGTGAGCAGCTCCAGGCCGGACTTGGTGTCGAGGCCGCCCAGGGTGCAGGGGCGGACGTCGGAGATGCCGGTGAGGGGGCCGCCGGACACGGCGACGACCAGGCAGTCGGGGGTGTCCGGGAGGAGGGCGTCGACCTGCTCGGCGTCGGCCGCGTCGTCGAGCAGCAGCAGGACCCGCCGGTCGGCGAGGGCGGTGCGCAGGGCCTCGGTCAGCTCGTCGGCGGCGGCTCCGGCGGGGGTGGGCAGGTCCAGGGCGGCCAGCAGCTCACGGGCGGCGCGCTCGACGGGGACGGGGGTGCCGTCGGGCTCGCTCAGCCGGGCGCGCAGCACTCCGTCGTCGTAACGGTCCGCGACCTGTCGTACGAGTTCCTCGGCGAGCGCGGTGCGTCCGGAGCCGGGCTTTCCGGCGATGAGCAGGACACGCGCGCGTGGGGGTTTCCTCCCGGACAGGGTGTCCAGGCCCGCGCGCTCGATGTCGGCGCGCAGCTCTTTCAACTCCCTTGTACGGCCCAGGAACTGACTTTCCGACAGCCGTGCGCCGCCTTCCGTGTCCACCGCCTGATCCGTCACGGGCCACACTCCCGTCCCACCGCACGCAAGCCCGCCGGGACCCCGGTCCGGGCATCGGTCAGAGCCTAGTTCACGCTCTGCAACGTTCCTGGTGGAGCGCGGCGGACAGGTCCCTCGATCGGATCAGCCGATGGTCACACCGACACGCCGGGAAGTGTTCAGGACTCGAACGGACGCGCGGGCCACGGTGCCTCGGCCGGACGGAGCGCGTCGAGCCCGTCGCCGTTCTGCGCCGCGATGAGCGAAAGGACGCCCACCACGAGGCAGTTGTTGTGCAGTTCACCCGCGAGGACGCCCCGGGCCAGCTCGTCGAGCGGCACACGGTCGTACTCCAGGTCGATCTCCTCGTGCTCGACCGCGAAGCGCTCGCCGTCCGCCTCGGACAGATCCCGGGCCAGGAAGATCCGCACGGCCTCGTCGGAGCCGCCCGGGGTGGTGTAGACGTCGGCCAGCACCCGCCAGTCCTCCGCCTTGACGTGCGCCTCCTCGTACAGCTCGCGCTGGGCCGCGTGCAGCGGGTTCTCGCCGGGCACGTCGAGCAGGCCGGCCGGGATCTCCCAGAGCTTCTGGCGCACGGGGTGGCGGTACTGGCGGATCACCAGGACCCGTCCCTCGTCGTCCAGGGCGAGGACACCGACCGAGCCCGGATGGAGCTGGTAGTCGCGGTGGACGACCGTTCCGTCGGGCATGACCACGTCGTCCGTGCGGACGGAGGTCTTGTTGCCCACGAAGGGGGTCCTCGTCGCCCGGATCTCCCACTCCTCGGGAGCGTCCTTGATCGTCATGCCCTGTCCTTCCCCACGTGCAAAAAAAGAGCAGCCGGGGCGCTCACCTTTTGAATGCGCGCGCCCCGGCCACCGTACAACTGTTGTGTCAGTCGGAGTTCTTCCGCTCGACGGCGGCCTTCACCAGGCCCGCGAACAGCGGGTGCGGCCTGGTCGGACGCGAGCGCAGTTCGGGGTGCGCCTGGGTGGCGACCAGGTAAGGGTGCACCTCGCGGGGGTACTCCACGTACTCCACGAGCTTGCCGTCCGGGGACGTGCCGGAGAACAGGATGCCCGCCTTCTTCTCCAGCTCCGCGCGGTAGGCGTTGTTGACCTCGTAGCGGTGGCGGTGCCGCTCCTCGACGTACTCCTTGCCGTCGTACACCTCGCGCACGATGGAGCCCTCGGCCAGCTTGGCCGGGTACATGCCCAGGCGCATCGTTCCGCCCATGTCGCCCTCGCCGGCGACGATGTCCAGCTGCTCGGCCATGGTGGAGATCACCGGGTGGGCGGTGGCCGGGTCGAACTCGGTGGAGTTGGCGTCGCCGATGTCGGCCAGGTTGCGCGCGGCCTCGATCACGATGCACTGCAGGCCCAGGCAGAGGCCGAGCAGGGGGATCTTGTTCTCGCGGGCGTACCTGATCGCGCCGACCTTGCCGAGCACACCGCGGTCGCCGAAGCCGCCGGGGATGCAGATGCCGTCGACGTCCGACAGCTGCGCCTTGGCGCCGGCCGGGGTCTTGCAGTCGTCGGAGGTGACCCACTTGATCTTCACGCGGGCCTTGTTGGCGAAGCCGCCGGCGCGCAGGGCCTCGGTGACCGAGAGGTAGGCGTCGGGCAGGTCGATGTACTTGCCGACCAGGGCGAGGGTGATCTCGTGGTCGGGGTTGTGGACGCGGTCGAGCAGGTCGTCCCAGGTCGTCCAGTCCACGTCGCGGAAGGGCAGGTCCAGCTTGCGGACGACATAGGCGTCCAGGCCCTCGCCGTGCACGGTCTTCGGGATGTCGTAGATCGAGCGGGCGTCGGGACAGGCCACCACGGCGGCCTCGTCGACGTCGCACATCAGGGAGATCTTGCGCTTGATCGCGGTCGGCACCTCGCGGTCGCAGCGCAGCACGATGGCGTCCGGCTGGATACCGATGTTCCGCAGGGCCGCAACCGAGTGCTGGGTCGGCTTCGTCTTCAGCTCTCCCGACGGGCCGATGTAGGGCAGGAGGGAGATGTGGACGACGAAGACGTTGTCACGGCCGACCTCGTGCCGCACCTGGCGCACCGTCTCCAGGAACGGCAGCGACTCGATGTCGCCGACCGTGCCGCCGACCTCGGTGATGACGACATCGACCTCGTCGGTCGCCATCCGGCGGATCCGGTGCTTGATCTCGTTGGTGATGTGCGGGATGACCTGCACGGTGTCACCGAGGTACTCGCCGCGCCGCTCCTTGGCGATCACCGTCGAGTACACCTGTCCCGTAGTGACATTGGCGGAGCCGTCCAAGTCACGGTCGAGGAAGCGCTCGTAGTGTCCGATGTCCAGGTCGGTCTCCGCCCCGTCGTTCGTGACGAAGACCTCACCGTGCTGGAAGGGGTTCATCGTGCCCGGGTCCACGTTCAGATACGGGTCGAGCTTCTGCATCACGACCCTGAGGCCGCGCGCCTTGAGCAGCATGCCGAGGCTGGAGGCCGTCAGGCCCTTGCCCAGGGAGGAGGCGACACCCCCGGTGACGAAGATGTGCTTGGTCGTCGTGGCTGTGCTGTTTCGAAAAACATGCGGCGGCATGGCCAAGAGGGGGCTCCCGTGGTCGCGGTCTGGGTTGCGGTTCCGGGGTTTTCTCGCCCACCGGTCCACGGGCTACCAGGGTATCAGCGACCGCAGCCGACGGCTTCCGGCCACGCTCCGCACACGGACCGCCACGGACGTGCACGTCTTCCGCTGTTTCCCGACGGTTGCTCACCCGTTCGGCCGATCTCGGTTGCCGGGAGCGGCACACAGATCATCTACGTGCGTCGTATCCTGCTCGGACACTCGCTGCCGAGCCCGGCCGGATACACGTCACCACCCCCGCACGTGATGACCGGAACAACGAGAGCTCGTCAGTTCGTTGAGCATCAATTGTCGTTTTGCCACACGGCAGGCACGACTGCTTTGCTTCACCGCTCAACGACGCATTACAACGACCCCTTGACCGCAATAGCGACAGCCCCCTGCTGGGGGTGACGTGGCCGTTCGACTGGAGTTGCACGTGGCCGGGCGCATCGAAGACTACGCACTCATCGGAGACATGCAGACCGCTGCCCTGGTCTGCCGGGACGGCACGGTGGACTGGCTGTGCCTGCCCCGCTTCGACTCGCATGCCATCTTCGCCGGTCTGCTGGGCACCGAGGAGCACGGGTTCTGGCGGCTGGGCCCCGCCCACGCCTCCGACGCCCAGCCCCCGAGGGCGGCCCGGCGCGGCTACCGCGGCGACTCGCTGATCCTGGAATCCGAGTGGGACACCCCGCGCGGCACGGTCCGAGTGACCGATTTCATGCCCCCGCGTGACGGCGCCCCGCAGCTGATCCGGATCGTCGAGGGCGTCTCGGGCCGCGTCCCCATGCGCTCGGCCCTGCGCATGCGTTTCTCGTACGGCCGTGTCGTGCCCTGGGTGCACAAGCACGACGGCCGCACGGTCGCCGTCGCCGGCCCCGACTCGGTCTGGTACGACACCGAGTGCGAGACCTACGGCAAGTCGCTGACGACGTACTCGGACTTCACGGTCGCCCCCGGTGACCGGATCGCCTTCACCATCTCCTGGCAGCCCTCGCACAAGGAGCCCCCGCCGCTGCCGGAGCCGGAGGCATCCCTGGAGGCCACGGAGGACTTCTGGCGGGAGTGGGTCGAGCACTGTACGTACCACGGCCCCTACCGCGAGGCGGTGATCCGCTCGCTGATCACGCTGAAGGCGCTGACGTACGCCCCGACCGGCGGAATCGTCGCCGCGCCGACGACCTCCCTCCCCGAGGACATCGGCGGCGTCCGCAACTGGGACTACCGCTACACCTGGCTGCGTGACGCGGCCATCACCCTGTCCTCGCTGCTGCGCACCGGCTACCGCGAGGAGGCCCGCGCCTGGCGCGAGTGGCTGCTGCGCGCTGTCGCCGGCGACCCCGAGAACCTGCAGATCATGTACGGCATCGCGGGCGAGCGCGAGCTGGGCGAGGCGGAGCTGGACTGGCTGCCCGGCTACGAGAACTCGGCGCCGGTGCGCGTCGGCAACGGCGCCGCCCACCAGCTCCAGCTCGACGTGTACGGCGAGGTCACCGAGGCCCTGCACCTCGGCCACATGACGGGCCTGGCCCGCAGCGACTACGCCTCCCTCCTCCAGCTGAAGCTGATCCGCTACCTGGAGCAGCACTGGGACGAGCCGGACGAGGGCATCTGGGAGGTGCGCGGGCCGCGCCGGCACTTCGTGCACTCCAAGGTGATGGCCTGGGTCGCCGTCGACCGCACCATCAAGCTCATCGAGTCCGGCGACGCGGACGGCCCGCTGGAGCGCTGGAAGGAGCTGCGCGACGAGATCCACCGGGACGTGTGCGAAAAGGGCTACGACAAGGAGCGCAACACCTTCACCCAGTCGTACGGCTCCAGGGAGCTCGACGCCTCACTGCTGCTGATCCCGCAGATGGGTTTCCTGCCGCCCGACGACAAGCGCGTCATCGGCACCATCGAGGCCATCCAGCGCGAGCTGTCGACGCCGGACGGCTTCATCCTGCGCTACCCGACCGAGGGCGACAGCGAGGGCGTCGACGGCCTGCCCGGCGACGAGGGGGCCTTCCTGGCCTGCTCGTTCTGGATGGCCGACGACCTGGCGATGATCGGCCGCGTGGACGAGGCGAGGAAGCTCTTCGAGAAGCTGCTCTCGCTGCGCAACGACCTCGGGCTGCTCGCCGAGGAGTGGGACCCGCGCCTCAAGCGCCAGGTGGGCAACTTCCCCCAGGCCTTCAGCCACGTGCCCCTCATCGACACGGCCCTGCGCCTGACGGCGTCGGGGGCGTACGGCGGCTAGCCGCTCCGCGGGAGACGCGGGAAGCCGGATGCCGTGGAGGCCGTCCGTCCTCCGCGGCACTGTCGTGGCTGATCGCGCCCGCGCGGCCGAGCCGCATGACGACCGCGGCTCGGCGTCCCTTCGGGCGGCGCCCAGGTGCTCTCGGCCAACGGACCACGGAGGACGTCCGCCCTTCGGTGCCGCCCGAGGGCGCTTGCGTCGGGCCCGAGCTGTTGCGGTGGCATCCGCGCAGGTAGCGTCCGGCTATGGACAGCGGCACGGACAGCGGACTCGCCAGCCAGGGCGCCGGCATCACCGTTCAGCGGGCGCTGGAGCTGCCCGGGCTGCGCAGCGGGCTGCCCGAGGTGCTGGCGGGCGCCGACCGGCTGCAGCGCACCGTGCGCTGGGTGCACGCGGGCGAGGTGCCCAACATCGCCTCGCTGCTCAAGGGCGGCGAGCTGCTGCTGACCACCGGCTACGGGCTCGGCACCCGCCCGGCCGACCAGCGCGTGTTCGTCCGTACCCTGGCCGAACGCGGCATCGCCGCCCTCGTCGTCGAGCTGGGCCCGCGCTTCACCCGGCTGCCGGCGGCCCTCGTCGACACGGCACGCGCGGCCGGTCTGCCGCTGGTCCAGCTGCACCGCGAGGTGCCCTTCGTGGCGGTCACCGAGGAGATCCACACCGAGATCGTCAACGGCCACTACGCGCTGCTCCAGCGGGCCGAGGAGGTGCACCGCCGCTGTACGGAGGCCCTGCTGGGCGGCGGCGGGGTGCCCCAGGTGCTCGGCATCCTGGCGGGCTTCGGCGGCAACCCGGTCTTCCTGGAAACACCCGACGGACAGCTCCTGTACGCCGCCGGGGAGGGCCCCGAGGGCGCGGACCCGCTCCAGGTGTGGGAGGGGCTGCGCGGCCAGCACAAGGACGCTCCGCCGTCCGGCTCCGTGCTGGTGGACGTGCCCGGGGGCGGCCCGGGGACCGGTTCGGTGCGGGCACGGCTGGTGCTGCTGCCCGTACGGGCCCCGCTGGGGCCGGTGCACCGGATGGCGGCCGAGCGGGCCGCGGGCATCCTCGCCGTGGTGCTGATGCAGGCCCGGCAGGAGGAGGAGCTGGCGGCGCGCGGACGCGGCGACTTCCTCACCGACCTCGCCGAGGGCCGGATCACCGCCGAGGACGCGCCCGCGCAGGCGCGCGTGCTGGGCTTCAAGCCGGGCACCAGCCCGCTGCTGCCGGTCGTCATGCGGCTCGGGGACGCCCTGTCGCCCGGGGGCGGCTGGGCGGTGCTGGCGCGTGCCGTCTCCGAGGAGCTGGCCTCGGTGGGGGTGCCGGTGCTGCTGGGCGTACGGCCCGTCGAGGGCCGTGTCCTCGTCCTGCTGGGCCTGCGGTCGGAGTCGGAGCGGCCGGCGGTCGCGGACCGGGTGGCGGCGGCGCTGCGGGCCGGGGTGGAGCGGGCGGGCATGCAGCGGCCGGGGGCGCAGCCGCCGGTGGTGGTCGTAGGCGTCGTGGGCGGCTGGGCGGCGGCGTCGGCGGGGCTGCGGCACGCGGCGGAGACCGCGACGGCGGCGCAGGGCCTGACGGACCGCCCCTGGTACGACGCCCGCCGCCTCGACATCGACCTCCTGCTGTGGCGGCTGCGGGACCACCCCGACCTCGCGGCCTTCGTCGACCGCGCGATCGGCCCCCTGCGCGACCACGACGACCGCTCCCGGCCGCCCCTGCTGCCCACCCTGGAGACGTACCTGGCGCACGCGGGCCGCAAGGCGGAAACGGCCCGCGAACTCCACCTCAACCGGCAGACGCTCTACAACCGCCTGGCCCGCATCGGCGAGTTGCTGGGCACGGACCTCGAAGACCCGCAGACCGTACTGGCGTTGAGCCTGGCGCTCAGAGCGCGCCGGTACGTGCCCTAGATCCCTAGATGAGGGGCCGGGGCTGCGTCAACTCGTCGTAGACGCTCAGTACCTGGGCGACCGTCTCGTCCTCGGTCGGCCAGGTGGCCGCCTGCCGGGTGCCCCGGTCCTTGAGGAGTTCGCGTCGGACGGGGTCGGTGAGGAGCCGGGTGACGGCGTCGGCAAGGGCCTTCGCGTCGCCGTACGGGACGAGTTCCGCTGCGTCGCCGACGAGTTCGGGGACGCCGCCGACGCGGGTCGCGACGAGCGGCACACGCGCGTGCAGGGCTTCCTGCGCGAGCACGGAGCGGGACTCCCAACTGCTGGGCAGCAGCGCCACGTCGGCGGCGGTGAGCAGTTCGCTCGCGTCGTCGCGCCGCCCGAGGAGCCGTACGGGCAGTTCCTCGTCCTCGATACGGCGCTGCAGCATGCCCCGCAGCGGGCCTTCGCCCGCGATCACGACGAGCGGCACGGGGTCGAGGCGGCACCAGGCGCGGGTGGCGTCCAGGAGAGTGTCGTAACCGCGGTGCCGGTCGAGCGAACCGACGGCCATCAGCAACGGACGCCCGGTGGCGCCGAGTTCGGCCCGGATCTTGGAGCCGAGCCGCTCCGGGTCGTCGTGCTCGGCGATGCCGCGCCGGCCGGGCAGCGCGACGGCGGCGAGCCGTGCGTCGCGCGCTCCGGTCCGGCGGGCGCGGTCCACGAGGTCCGAGGTCGTGCCGAGCACCACGGTGGCCGCCTTCACCACCCGCCGCTCCAGCAGACGCAGCAGATGCGCCCGGGCGCCCTCGGCCCGCGCGTGGTTGTGCCAGGTGACGACCAGCGGGGTGCGCCGTCCGCTGAGCGCCAGAGCGGCACGGAAGGAGGCGTGCAGTCCATGGGCGTGCACCAGGTCGGCGTTCCTGCAGGCCTCCCGCAGCACGGCCACGGACCCCGGGTCGCTGCTGCGGGGCACGTGCACGTGTTCGGCGCCGGTGCCCGTGAAGTCGTAGAGGTGATCGGCCTCGACGGGGGCGCACACCGTCACCCGCACGCCCCTCGCGACGAGCCCGGAGGCCAGCGAGCGCACATGCGCGCTGCTGCCGGCGTTGCCGCCGCCCAGCACCTGCACGGTGCGCAGCGACGACTGACCGTGCGGCGTGGGGCTGCTGACGGGGCTCACGTGGCCGGGGCTCCTGGTTCGGCGTCGGGCGGTCACGAAGAAGGTACAGAAGGACCGGGCGGTGGGGGTGTACCGCGCTGTTTCCTCCACGTACCAACTCAAGGATGCCAGCACGTACGGGTGTTCCGGCACCGCGGAGGCGCCGGGCAACCGCCGGAGACCGGGGCGGTGTCACTCACACGAGTGAGAAGGGGGCGTTCCGCGACGGTCCGGTGGAGGGTCGGTGCGCGCGGACGGCACAGGCGCCCCTGGCGCACCACAGGCCTCAGCGACCGATCGCCCCGCCCCAACGGCCGCCCACGGGCCGCGTGATGAGACTCACCCCGACCGGCTCCTACACGTCCGCGCGAGCCGTGGCCAGTAGTTCCTCCGCGTGAGCCCGGGCCGTCTCGGAGTCCTCCTGCCCGGCGAGCATCCGGGACAGCTCCCGCACCCGCTCCTCGCCCTCCAGCACCTTCACGCCGGAGCGGGTCACGGACCCGTCGTTGGTCTTCTCGACCAGCAACTGCCGGTCGGCGAAGGCGGCGACCTGCGGGAGGTGAGTCACGACGACGACCTGCGCGGTCTTGGCGAGCCTGGCCAGCCGCCGCCCGATCTCGACGGCCGCCTTGCCGCCGACACCGGCGTCGACCTCGTCGAAGAGGTACGTCGGCACCGGATCCGTCCCCGCGAAGACGACCTCGACGGCGAGCATCACGCGCGAGAGCTCACCACCGGACGCCCCCTTGGCGATGGGCCGCGGCGGCGCCCCCGGATGCGGGGCGAGCAGCAGCTCCACCTCGTCGGCACCGGACGGCCCGTAGGCGACCGCGCGCCCGCCGACCTCCACGCCCTCGGGATCCTCGGTCTGCCGGATCTCGAACGACACGCGCGCGTGCGGCATGGCGAGCGAGGCCAGCTCCGCGGTCACGGCCGCGGCGAACCGCTCGGCGGCCTCCGCCCGCGCGTCCGTCAACGCCTGCGCCAGCCCGCCCAGTTCGGAACGCAGCGCGTCCCGCTCAGCGGTCAGCTCGTCGATCCGCTCGTCGTCGCCGTCCAGCTCGGTCAGCCGGGCCGCGCTCCGCTCGGCCCACGCCAGCACGGCGTTGACGTCCTCGCCGTACTTCCGGGTCAACCCGGTGAGCGCGGCCCGCCGTTCCTCAACCGCCGCCAGCCGCAGGGGATCGGCGTCCAGGTCGTCGGCGTATCCCGCCAACTCCCCGGCCACGTCGCCCAGGAGGATCCCGATCTCCCCGATGCGGTCGGCGAGCGCGGACAGCGCGGGGTCGTGCGACCGCACGGCGTCCAGTGCCCGCTGGGCGCCCGCGACGAGCGTGGCGGCGTCGATGCCCTCGGGGTCCTCGGGATTCCCGGCGAGGGCGGCGTGGGCGGCGGTGGCGGCGGACGACAGCGCCTCCGCGTGCCCGAGCCGCTCCGCCTCCTCGGCCAGCTCGACGTCCTCCCCGGCCCGCGGCTCGACTCCGGCGATCTCCTCGAGGCCGTAGCGCAGCATGTCGGCCTCCTGGGCCCGCTCACGCGCGCGTGTGACGATCTCCTCCAGCTCGACGGAGACGGCCCGCAGCCGGCGATAGGCCTCGCCGTACTTGGCGAGCGGCCCGGCCACGGCCTCACCGGCGTACCGGTCGAGCGCCTGCCGCTGCCGGGACAGCTTCAGCAGTCCCTGCTGGTCGGTCTGCCCGTGCACGGCCACCAGGTCGTCGGCGAGGTCGGCGAGCAACCCCACCGGCACGCTCCGCCCGCCCACATGCGCCCGCGACCGCCCCTCGGCGGAAACGGTACGGCTGATCAACAGGGCCCCGTCGTCGAGCTCGGCCCCGGCCTCCTCGGCCCGCACCACGGCGGAGGCGTCCGCGGGCACGGTGATCCGGCCCTCGACGACGGCCTTCTCGGCCCCGATCCGCACCAACGCCGCGTCCGCCCGGCCGCCGAGCAACAGCCCGAGACTGGTGACGACCATGGTCTTGCCCGCACCCGTCTCACCGGTGACGGCGGTGAACCCGGGCGACAGCTCGACGACCGCGTCGTCGATGACGCCGAGCGACCGTATCCGCATCTCTTCCAGCACGGCTACGACCTTACGAGGTAGGGACGGAGATACGCGAGGCACCCTGTCACTCGGGCGAGTGGATGTCCCAAGGGGTCAGTGCGGCGCTCCCCGCCATCCGGAAACCGGCAGCGCGAACTTCGCCACCAGCCGGTCGGTGAAGGACGCGTGATGCAGCCGAGCCAGCCGCACCGGCACCGCGCCCCGCCGCACCTCCACCCGCGCCCCCGGCGGCAGCTCGAACGTCCGCCGACCGTCGCACCACAGCACACCCGGCGGAATGTGGGGCAGCAGTTCGACGGCGAGCACGGAGTTCGGCGAGGTCACCAGCGGCTTCGCGAACAGCGCGTGCGCGGAGATCGGCACCATCAGCAGCGCCTCGACCTCGGGCCACACCACGGGCCCGCCCGCCGAGAACGCGTAGGCGGTCGACCCGGTGGGCGTGGACAGCACGATCCCGTCGCAGCCGAACCCCGTGACCGGCCGCCCGTCGATCTCGAGGACGACCTCGAGCAGCTTCTCGGCCCCGGCCTTCTGCACGGCCGCCTCGTTCAGCGCCCAGTCCGTGTGGACGATGTCCCCGTTGCGGTGCACGACGACGTCGACGGTCATCCGTTCCTCGACCTCGTACGACTTCGACACCACCCGGTCGACGACCTTGTCGAGGTCGTCCCGCTCGGCCTCCGCGAGGAACCCCACGCTCCCGAGGTTGACGCCCAGCATCGGCACCCCGGACGCGCGAGCGAACTCGGCACCCCGCAGCAGCGTCCCGTCACCGCCGAGCACGATCAGCAGCTCGCACCCCTCGAGGCACTGGGCGGTGGCCTCCTTGACCAGCTCCACCTCATCGGGCAGCGGCAGGTCGGCGGCCTCGTACTCCAGGACCCGTACCCCGATCCCCTCGCGCAGCAGCCCCTTCACGACCAGCTCGGCACTGCGGATGGCCGCCGGCCGTCCCGTGTGGGCGAGCAGGAAAACCGTACGAGCTCGGTTCTGTGTCAACGCGGCCCCTCCGCAACTGCACGATCGACATCGGCCGGGTCCAGTTCGGGTGCTCCGGCCCGCAGCCACAGAAAGTACTCGACGTTCCCGGAGGGTCCGGGCAGCGGACTGGCGGTGACACCCTTCACCCCGAGTCCGAGTTCCCACGCCTTGTGGGCCACACCCCGCACCGCCTCCGCCCGCAACTGCGGACTCCGTACCACTCCCCCGCTGCCCAGCCGTTCCTTCCCCACCTCGAACTGCGGCTTGACCATCATCACCAGATCGGCATCCGGCTTCACACACCGCACCAGGGCGGGCAGCACCAGGCCGAGCGGGATGAAGGACAGATCCCCCACGACAAGATCCACAGGCTCCCCATCGATCGCTTCGAGCGTCAACTCGCGTACGTTCGTACGGTCCTTGACGGTGACGCGTTCATCGCTCTGCAGAGTCCACGCGAGTTGTCCGTAGCCGACGTCGACGGCGACGACGTGCGCGGCCCCCGAGCGCAGCAGCACATCGGTGAAACCCCCGGTGGAGGCACCGGCGTCCAGCGCCCGCCGCCCCTCGACGACGAGCCCACGCGGCACGAACGCCCGCAGGGCGCCCGCGAGCTTGTGCCCGCCGCGCGAGACGTAGTCGGGGTCGTTGTCGTCGGCCGCCACGACGATCGCCGCGGCGGTCTCCACCTGGGTGGCCGGCTTGGTCGCGACGGACTTGCCGACGCTGACCCGCCCGGCCGCGATCAGCTGCCCGGCGTGCTCACGCGAGCGCGCGAGCTTGCGGCGCACCAGCTCCGCGTCCAGACGGCGACGTGCGACTCCTGCCACGTTCGGTTCAGCTCCTGTTGCCATACGAGGGTGAAGGCCCCCTCGTGCCGTACGACGGTGAGGGCGCCGGAGGTCCCGGGCGTGCGTCGAGCGCGGTCAGCGCGTCGCGCAGCCCCCGGTGCACATCCTCGTACACCTCGAGATGTCCGTCCGTGGCGAGGTGGTCGGCGTCGCCGAGCCGCTCCAGCTGGGCGTCGACCTCGGCGTTGCCGGTCGGGGTGCGGGGGACGTTCAGCGGGGCGG
>NZ_WVUG01000017.1 GCF_017614965.1 Streptomyces griseorubiginosus
GCCTCAGGCCCCCCGAACAGCCGGGCCCCGCCGCACAGAAGCGTGCGACGGCAGCCCCGGCGTCGACGGCGTCCGCGTCGACGGCCACCACGCGCCCACGGTCCCGGACGCCGGAGCGGGTGCCGTCCCCGCCGGGGAGGTGCCTACCACCGTCCCCCACCACGCCACCTCAGCAGTCGACCCTGATCGGCTCCGTCCAGCGTGCGATGCGCCTGCTGGAATGCGTCGCCGGTCACGAGCACGGAGCCCCCGCCAAACAACTGGCCCGCGAGACCGGTCTGGCGCTGCCCACGGCGTACCACCTGCTGCGCACGCTGGTGCACGAGGGCTATCTGCGCCGGGACAAGGGGTTGTTCTTCCTCGGCGAGGCGGCCGAGCGGCTGGGCAGCAGCGGAGCGCGGGAGAAACGTCGCAGCACGATGGTCGACGCGCTCGCCAGCTGGCGGGACGCGATCGGCGTACCGGTGTACTACGCGGTGTACCGGGACGGCGAGATCGAGGTCATGTGCGTCTCCGACACCCCGGGCAACCCTGCGGTGGAGGAGTGGGCCGACTTCCGTGAGACCGGGCACGCGCACGCGATCGGACAGTGCCTGCTGTCCCAGCTGGACGAGGAGGCGCGTCGCGATCATCTCGACCGCTATCCCGTGCAGGCCATCACGCCGTACACGGTGCGTGACAGTCACACCCTGCTGCGGCGGCTCGAGCGGACACGTCGGATGGAGCCCGTCACCGAGCGACAGGAGTACGCGCTCGGGACGGTGTGCGCGGCGGTCCCGATCACCATCGGTACGACAGCCGCGACGATGGCCATCTCCCTGCCCGCGCATCAGGCCGACCGTCTGCCGGCGGCGGCACGGCAACTGCAGGACGAGATCGGGCGCCTGCTGGGGTCACTGGCGCTCTCTATCAGTATCTGAAAACTCACTCCTTGTGATCTGTCGCTCACTTTCAGCAAGATGCCTGCAGTGTCAGGGGATCATTCCCAGCCATTCGGCTTCATATGACGGGGTAGGCGATGCGCGAGTCCGTACAGGCAGAGGTCATGATGAGCTTCCTCGTCTCCGAGGAGCTCTCCTTCCGTATCCCGGTCGAGCTGGGGTACGAGACGTGTGATCCCTATGCCGTTCGGCTGACCTTCCATCTGCCGGGCGATGCCCCGGTGACCTGGGCGTTCGGCAGGGAGCTGCTGATCGACGGGGTGGGCAGGCCGTGCGGTGAGGGCGATGTGCGGGTGTCGCCCGCCGAGGTGGACTCGCTGAGCGAGGTGCTGATCCGGCTTCAGGTGGGCGGTGACCAGGCGTTGTTCCGTTCGTCGACCGCGCCGCTCATCGCGTTCCTGGACCGCACCGACAAACTGGTGCCGCTCGGCCAGGAGGGCGCGCTCGCCGAGTTCGACGCCCATCTGGACGAGGCGCTGGACCGCATCCTGGCGGAGGAGCAAAGCGCCGGGTGAGCCTTGCGCGGGGGGCGGCCGGAACGGAACGCAGTAACGCTTCTTCCGTCGACGTGTGCCCGGGCGTGCACCCCTGCGCCTCGTCCCTCAGTGCTTGCGTCGTCGGCCCTTGCCGGTGCGGGCCGCAGCCGGTGCGATGCCGGCCGTTGCCGCGCCCGGTGCCGTCTCCCGTGACGGTCGGTCGGCCGAGACCACCAGCGCCGCCAGCAACGTCGTGACCGGGACCGAGGCGACCAGCCCGATCGATCCCACCAGCGTGCGCACGATCTCCTCCGCCACCAACTCGCTGTTGGCCACTGTGCCCACACTGCTCTGCGCGATGGAGAAGAGCAGCAGCAGGGGCAGCGCGGCACCGGCGTAGGCGAGGACCAGGGTGTTGACGACGGACGCGATGTGGTCGCGGCCGATGCGGATGCCGGCGCGGTACAGCCCGCGCCACCCCGTCGAGGGGTTGGCCTCGTGCAGTTCCCAGACCGCCGAGGTCTGAGTGACCGTCACGTCGTCGAGGACACCGAGCGAGCCGATGATGACGCCCGCGAGCAGCAGACCGCTCATGTCGATCGACGGATACAGGCCGTGGATCAGGCCGGTGTTGTCGTCGGTGTTCCCGGTGAGCGCCGCCCAGCCGATGAACAGCGACCCCAGGAAACCGATCAGCACCAGCGAGATCAGCGTGCCGAGCACCGCCACGGACGTACGGGCCGACAGCCCGTGGCACGCGTAGAGCGCGATCAGCATGATCGCGCTCGACCCGATCACCGCCACGAGAAGCGGATTCGAACCCTGCAGGATCGCGGGCAGGATGAAGAAGTTCAGGATCAGGAAGCTGATGGCCAGCGCGACCAGCGCCATGACGCCCCGCAGCCGTCCGACGATCACGACGGCGAGCGCGAAGATGCCGGCCAGCAGGGCCATCGGGAACCGTCGGTTCACGTCGGCCACGGAGTACTGCAGGTCCCTGGGTGCCGAGGGCTCGTAGGCGGCCACCACCTTCTCGCCCTGGTGCAGCTGCCGCGACTGGTCGGGCTGCACGATCTCGGTGAACGTACGCCCCTTGTCCTTGCCGGTGTCGACCCGGATCGTCGCCTTCTTGCAGGTGCCCTTCTCCTGCTGCTGGGCGGAGGAACCCCCGGTGGTCGAGGTGTCGCCGAGCGAGCTCCCGCCCGAGGCGTTCACCGACTTGCAGCTCACGGAGACGACCTTGGTGACCGTCGCCTGCTGGGTCTGCCGGTCGAAGCCCACCCCGGTCCGCTGGTGCGACGGGGCAC
Source organism: Streptomyces griseorubiginosus (assembly GCF_017614965.1). Taxonomy (GTDB): domain Bacteria; phylum Actinomycetota; class Actinomycetes; order Streptomycetales; family Streptomycetaceae; genus Streptomyces; species Streptomyces griseorubiginosus_B. The sequence goes on from NZ_WVUG01000017.1 coordinate 2,725, forward strand.
CGCCCGGCCACAGCACCACGAGCCCGACGACCACGGCGGCGGCGAACGGGATGAGGATGGCCGCGATGACCTTCCGCAGATGCTGGGAGACGGGGGCAGCCGGACCATGGCTGTGACTGTGGCCGTGCCCGCTGTGGCCACCCGTGTCGGGCCCGTGTCCGCCATGGGCGCCCGAATCGTGCCCGTGTCCCTGCCCGCCGGGGCCATCGGGACCGTGGCCGGGTTGGTGGCCGTCGGCCCCATGAGCGCCGCCGTATCCCGAGCCGTGCCCAGGGGGCGGCTCCGGGGGCGGATACGAGGGCTGGTGTGTCGTGGTCACCGGCAGATCATCCCAACAACGGCAGAGGGGCACTGTTGACCGCGCCACATATGGCGCTAGCGTGGAGGCACCTTTGCACACGCGGGAGCTCGGAGCACCGGGCTGAGAGGGCGCTGACCTCCGTCCCAGCGATGTTTCACGTGGAACATCACCCAAAGAGTGATGTTCCACACGAAACGTCCGCCGACGGAAACCGCTGCGTCGACCGCCGAACCTGTTACCGGGTAATGCCGGCGTAGGGAGTAGGTCTCATGACCAACAAGGACGCACGCACGCCTGCCTCCACGCAGTTCGACGGGGAGAGCGGGAAGTCCATCGGCTGGCACAAGGCGTACATCGAGGGTTCGCGCCCCGATCTGCGGGTGCCGGTCCGTCAGGTGCACCTCACCAACGGGCAGTCGGTCACGCTGTACGACACCTCGGGCCCGTACACCGATCCGCTCACCGACACGGATGTCCGCAGGGGGCTCGCCCCCCTCCGCGAGAACTGGATCGTCGGCCGCGGCGACACCGAGGAGTACGCGGGCCGGCCCGTCCGTCCGGAGGACGACGGGCTCAGGCACACATCGCCCCGCGGCGGTCTGCGCAACCTCGACGCCGTCTTCCCGGGACGGCCGCGCCAGCCGCGGCGCAGCCGCGACGGCAAGGCGGTCACGCAGCTCGCGTATGCGCGCCGCGGCGAGATCACGCCCGAGATGGAGTTCGTGGCCCTCCGGGAGAACGTCTCACCGGAAGTCGTCCGAGAGGAGATCGCGGAGGGCCGGGCGGTTCTGCCCGCGAACGTCAACCACCCGGAGATCGAGCCGATGATCATCGGCAAGCGGTTCCTGGTGAAGGTCAACGCGAACATCGGCAACTCCGCGGTCACCTCCTCCATCGAGGAGGAGGTCGAGAAGATGACCTGGGCCACCCGCTGGGGCGCCGACACGGTCATGGACCTGTCCACGGGCCGCAACATTCACACCACCCGTGAGTGGGTGCTGCGCAACTCCCCCGTCCCCATCGGCACGGTGCCGCTCTATCAGGCGCTGGAGAAGGTCGACGGCCGGGCCGAGGAGCTGACCTGGGAGATCTACAAGGACACCGTCATCGAGCAGGCCGAGCAGGGCGTGGACTACATGACCGTCCACGCGGGCGTGCGTCTCCCGTTCGTCCCGCTCACCGCCAACCGCAAGACCGGCATCGTCTCGCGCGGCGGCTCGATCATGGCGGCGTGGTGCCTGGCGCACCACAAGGAGTCGTTCCTGTACGAGAACTTCGAGGAACTCTGCGAGATCCTCGCCGCGTACGACGTCACGTACTCGCTCGGCGACGGTCTGCGTCCCGGTTCGATCGCGGACGCCAACGACGAGGCGCAGTTCGCGGAGTTGCGCACGCTCGGGGAACTCAACCGGATCGCGAAGCGTTTCAACGTACAGACCATGATCGAGGGCCCGGGGCATGTCCCGATGCACAAGATCAAGGAGAACATCGACCTTCAGCAGGAGATCTGCGATGAAGCTCCGTTCTATACCCTCGGCCCGCTGACGACGGACGTCGCGCCGGCGTACGACCACATCACCTCCGGCATCGGTGCCGCGATGATCGCCTGGTGGGGCACGGCGATGCTCTGCTACGTCACTCCCAAGGAGCATTTGGGGCTGCCCAACCGGGACGACGTCAAGACCGGTGTCATCACCTACAAGATCGCCGCCCACGCGGCCGACCTCGCCAAGGGCCATCCCGGGGCGCAGGAGTGGGACGACGCGCTCTCCGACGCCCGCTTCGAGTTCCGGTGGGAGGACCAGTTCAACCTCGCCCTGGACCCGGACACGGCCCGTGAGTTCCATGACGAGACCCTCCCCGCGGAGCCGGCCAAGACGGCTCACTTCTGCTCGATGTGCGGGCCGAAGTTCTGCTCCATGAAGATCAGCCACACCATCACCGAGCGGTTCGGCGGTGAGGCGGTCGACGGGGCGTCGCAGGAGGAGATCGCGGAGGGAATGCTGCAGAAGTCCAAGGAGTTCGCGGCGAGCGGCAACAGGGTGTACCTGCCGATCGCCGACTGACGCACGCTGCATGCGCCGTCCCGCCGCCGACCGGGACGGCGCTTCCTCCGCCGGGACCCGGCGTCCGTCAGTTCGCGGAACCGGCGTCCGTCAGTTCGCGGACTCGGTGTCAGCGGGTACCACGCGGACGGCTCGATAGTGCCAGCCGTCCTGCTCGCCGGCCTCCCACTCCAGGGCGACGACCTGGCCGACGGACAGAGAACGGAACCCCGCCATCTCGATCGCCGAGAAGTGCGCCCAGCAACCGCCGGGCGTCTGCGGGGAGTCGAGGACCCCCCAGCCCTCTTCGTCATGCCACACGCGCACGCTTGCATCGATCATCCGCGGTCTCCAAGGAACGCTCTGCTGGGGGCCGTCATGGCACCAGGACGATCTTGCCGGCCGTCTGCCTGGTCTCGATCGCGCGGTGGGCCGCCGCCGCTTCGGACAGCGGGTAGGTGTCCTGGACCATCACCCGCAGCCGGCCCGTCTCGATGCGCTCGGTGACGTGATCCAGCAGCGTCCCTGAGGGCTCGGCCGTGACCCAGACATAACGCAGACCGCGGTCGGCGGCCTGGCGCTCGTCGGTTCCCGGATCGATCGACGCGCCGATGAGCAGACCGCCCGGCCGCAGCACGTCGAGGGAGTGTGGACCGTAGGAACCGCCCACCAGGTCGAGGACCACGTCCACGGGCGCCACGGCGGTCCGGAAGTCGGTGGTGGTGTAGTCGACCAGTTCGTCGGCGCCCAGCCGGCGCAGCAGGTCGTGACGGGCCGCCCGCGCGGTGCCGATGACGTGCGCCCCCAACTCCTTGGCCAGTTGCACCGCGACATGCCCGACGCCGCCTGCCGCCGCGTGGATCAGCACCCGGTCGCCCGGCTGGACCCCCGCCAGCACGGCCAGTGCCTGCCATGCGGTCACCGCCACCAGCGGCACGGCACCCGCGTGCACCAGATCGAGGTTCTTCGGCGCGAGGGCCAGCGCCCCGGCCGGGGCGACGGTGAACTCGGCGTACGCTCCGTGCCGGCCGACGGCCAGCATGCCGTACACCGCGTCGCCGGGCGCGAACCGCGTCACGCCCTCACCGACCCGCTCGACGACCCCGGCCACGTCGTTGCCCGGCGTCCACGGCAGGGTGACCAGCTCCGGCACCCGGCCGGAGCGCAGCACCGCGTCCCCCGGGTTGACCCCGGCACCGGCGACGCGGAGCAGCACCTCATCCGGACCGGGCTCGGGCACGTCGGTCTCCGTGTACACGAGCGCCTCGGGGCCGCCGAACGCGGACTGGACGACGGCATGCATGCGGGCGGACATCAGGTCTCCTCGTCAGGTGGGCGTGGTGCGTCCATGCTCGGCCCGCTCAATACCCCGGCGCAGGAACGCGCTTGTGCGACGCCGAGTCCGTACAGGCCGCACGCGCGCGATGCGACGAACGCGTCGCCCGTGACGTCGCGACCCGACTCGTCGCCCGTGAGGCCGCCGACGGCGACCGACGGTCCGGCTTGCGCTCCTCCGAGGGGCCTTGGCGGTGGGAGGCGCAAGCCGGTGGTCACTCCGGCTGGTGTTCCGGGCCTCCGAAGTCCGGGCTGGTGTAGTCCGGGCTGGTGAAGCTCGGGCGGTGACCGCGTGCCGGTCCGTCGTCCGGGCTGGTGAAGCCCGGGCGGTCGTACCCCAGATGCGGGATGCGGCTGGTCGGCGCCTGCGGGGCGGGATCGTGCAGGGCCGCCGCCGTGCCCGGGTCGGCCAGTGCGTCGCGCAGGAACGGCAGGATCCCGCGTTCGAGCAGCGCCTCCCGCCAGGCCTCCCTGGCCCGGATCACCTCCTCGTTCAGTTCGCCGTACGGACCCGCCTCCAGGGAGGGGCTGTTGCGCAGGGCCGTCAGGAGAAGCCCGACGGCGGCGACGAGGATCGCGGCCGCGGTCAGGGCGCCGAACACCCAACCCGCCGTCAGCAGGGTTTTGCCAAATGTCTGTTCGGGGGCGACGGACCTGATGATGTAGCCGACGAGCAGGAATATCGCCGCGGCCGTTCCGGCGAGGACGGGGGTGAGGACGGCGGCGACGGCGACGGCGCCCGCGCCTGCCGGCTCGGCGGCCTCGCCGAGGGTGGTGGCGAGCCCCATCGCGCCCGCGCCCGGCTCCGCGGAGCCGGATTCACGGGAGGACGACGGGGTGGACGACGCCGGCTGGCGCAGTTCCTCGCGGACCTTCACGTAGTGCTGGTACTCGGTCGCGGCGGCCACCGTGATGAGGGCGGTGGCGTTCAGCGCCATGGTGCGCAGCTGTTCGGGATTCAGCCGCTGTCCCACAGCGGCCAGTTCCGGGCGGTGTGGGGCGGAGCGCAGCGCCTCGTCGAGGACCCGCTCGTACTCCTGGCGGTCCTCACTCAGCAGGTGCTGCGGAACGCTGTTCATGTGCATCCCCCGATGCTCCGTAGGGCTTGGGGCTCGCATGCCAACGAGCCGTCGGGCAGAAACGGAGGGGAGCCTGCTACGGATACGCCGATGGTAGAGCCGGGACGGCACGCGGTGACAGGGGGTTTCCGGAAATTGGGCCCTGGCCAGGGCCGTTCTCCACGATCCTCCGTGTGGCCCCACCTGCCCCGAGAACGTTCAGTTATCCAGCGGAAGTTGCTGGACCAGCAGCTTTCCGGCCATGGTCACTCCGCCGTCCATCGCGATGGCCAGGCCGTCCGCGTAGACGTGCGGTCCCTCGACCACCGGCTCGGGGCGCTCCTCGCCGTCCTCGGAGCCGACCTCGCCCAGCAGATAGGGAATGGGGCTGTGGCCGTGAACGATCCGGGTGCCGCCGTACGTATCCAGCAGGGAGCGTACGGCGTCTGCACCGCCCTCGTCGCGGAAGGAGAAGCGCTTGGTGAACTTGCGGAACAGGTCCCAGCACTCGTCGGCGTCGTTACGGGTGAGTGTCTCGCGGACCGTGTCGTTGACCGCCTCGATCGAGTCGCCGTAGTCGAGGTAGGCGGTGGTGTCGGAGTGGACGAGCAGATAGCCGTCGACCTCCTCGACCGCGTCGAGGCGGGCCATCCACTGCAGGTGGTGGTCCTGCAGACGGTCCATGTCGGTCTTCTGCCCGCCGTTGAGCAGCCAGGCCGCCTGGAAGGTGGCGGTGCCCGCGCCGGAGTTGACGGGGGTGTCGCCGAAGCGCTTGGCGCCGAGCAGCAGCAGCTCGTGGTTGCCCATGAGGGCCTTGCAGTAGCCGCCGGCCGCGGCCGCCTCGGCGGACAGCCGCATCACCAGCTCGATGACGCCGATGCCGTCGGGTCCGCGGTCGGTGAAGTCGCCGAGGAACCACAGCCGGGCGGTGCCCGCGCACCAGTTGCCCGCCACGTCGATCAGCCCCTGCTCCCGCAGGGCGGCCAGGAGTTCCTCCAGATAGCCGTGCACGTCCCCCACGACGTACAGCGGACCCACGCCCTCCGCCTGCTGCGGGATGCCCGCCGACACCGGGGCGACGTTCCCGCCGAGCGGGTCACCGGGGTGGACGACCGGCAGATCGCGCTCGGTGGGCGTGTACCCGTCGGGATACGCCTCCTCCTGGGGCGGTACGACGTCGCCGGGGTGCGTGCTGTGGCCGTACGGACCGGTCTCGTGGACGTACGCAGGCACCCGGAAGTCGCGCAACGTCGCCGTCCGCTCCACCTCGGGTCCCTGACCGACCCCCTGAGTCATCAGACCCCTCCACCATCGCGCCGCATCTGCACCGCTTCGGACTGCCTGGTCGCAGCGGCCCGCGGTGTCGTGGGCCCATCATAGGAATGCGGATCGCGCCATGTGATGACCCAGGGGTGGTGAATCGGAGCAAGAGTCCAGTTCACCGCGGCTTTCGCCCCGATTGGGCAGGGCTTCGACCGCTGCTGACAGCGCTTGTTTCACTCCTCTTCGGGCGAACGTGGCGGGCTGACGGTCGTGCGCGGTGGACGTCGCTGGGACGAGGTACGGACGATCAGCTCGGTCGGTATCACCTGCTCGACCGGTTGGTCCGATTCGACCCCCTCGATCGCGTCGATGAGCAGCTGCACCACCGCCGTGCCGATCCGGCGCGGCTTCAGTGAGAGTGTGGTGATCGGCGGTTCGGTGCTGGCGTACACGGTGGATTCGCTGCAGCAGACCAGAAGCAGGTCGTCCGGTACGCGCAGGCCGTAACGACGGGCGGCGGCGAGCAGATCGGTGCCGTTCGGGTCGAAGAGCCCGTAGACGGCGTCCGGGCGGTCGGGGCGGGCGAGCAGCCGGTCGGCGGCGACGGCGCCCGCGCACGGATCGTGCGCCGGATAGGCCTCGTACACCGGGTCCTGGCCGACGCGCTCGCACCAGCGCAGGTACGCCGTCGTGGACAGATGGGTGTACGTGTCCGTCGTGGTCCCCGTCAGCAGACCGATGCGGCGGGCGCCGGCGTCGGCCAGATGGTCGAGGATGCCGAGGACGGCGGCCTCGTGGTCGTTGTCGACCCACGCGGTGACCGGCAGCGCGCCGGCCGGGCGGCCGTCGGAGACGACCGGTAAACCCTGCCGGACCAGTTCGCTGACCACCGGGTCCTGGTCGGACGGGTCGATGACGACCGTGCCGTCCAGGGCGACGTTCGACCACACGTCGTGGCGCGAGGTCGCCGGCAGGATCACCAGCGCGTAGCCGCGGGCGAGCGCGGCGGAGGTGGCGGCGCGCGCCATCTCGGCGAAGTACGCGAACTCGGTGAAGGTGAAAGGTTCATCCCCGTACGTCGTCACGGTCAGGCCGATGAGTCCCGACTTGCCGGTACGGAGGGTCCGGGCCGCCGCTGAGGGACGGTAGCCCAGCCGGTCGGCGACCTCACGGACATGGCGTCGGGTGGCGTCCGGGAGCCTGCCCTTGCCGTTCAGGGCATCGGAGACGGTCGTGATGGAGACTCCGGCGGCGGCGGCCACGTCTCTGATGCCCGCCCGACCCGGCCGACTGCCTCGACGTGAGGTTTCCGCGCGGCTCACCTGGTGCTTCCCTGCTGCTGTCATGGCGAGCCGATAGTAGGGCTCATGCGGTGGGGTAGGGCGGACGCATATGCACGCGTTGACAGGCACGTTTCTGCATGGTCATTTACCGTCAACTACCTTTGAAAGAGAGTCAGTTGAACGATCCAATGGCACTACGTGACTTGTCGGCACGCATGAGCCTGCCAACTTCCCGATGTCTCGAAGAGGTCTCAACTCACCTGCACGGGTGATGCGCGCCAGGGCGTGAGCCACCGGCGCACAGATATATCTGGCCGCGCCCCCGAACCGGTCCGCGATTCGTCTGGCTTCGTACGGCGATGCCCCTGATGCCTGTGGAGGCGGATGCGGTCGGCCGAGCCGTCGGACCGGGTCCGGCCGCACCTGTTCGCAGCGGTGCCGAATCCTCATAAGGTGTGGAGTATTGGAAGCCGGCGGCGTGGACGGGCCGCCGGTGGTCGCGAGGAGGACTGCGGTGAGCGAGACGAGCCCCAAGCTGCGCGCCGAGCTGGAGGGGATCCCCACCTACAAGGCCGGCAAGGCTGCCCCGGTCGGTGGCCCGGTGGCCTACAAGCTGTCCTCGAACGAGAACCCCTACCCGCCGCTGCCCGGTGTGATGGAGACCGTGACGGCCGCTGCCTCGTCCCTGAACCGCTACCCGGACCCGGCCTGCCTGGGGCTGATGCAGGAGTTGTCCGAGCGCTTCGGCGTGCCGCTCTCCCACCTGGCCACCGGCACCGGTTCGGTCGGCGTCGCCCAGCAGCTGATCCAGTCCACCGCGGGCCCCGGCGACGAGGTCGTCTACGCCTGGCGCTCCTTCGAGGCGTACCCGATCATCACGCAGATCAGTGGTGCGACCTCGGTCCAGGTGCCGCTGACACCGGGGGACGTGCACGACCTGGACGCCATGGCCGACGCCATCACCGACCGCACGCGGCTGATCTTCGTCTGCAACCCCAACAACCCGACGAGCACGGTGGTCAGGCGCGCCGAGCTCGATCGATTCCTGGACCGGGTGCCGGGCGATGTACTGGTGGTGCTGGACGAGGCCTACCGCGAGTTCATCCGCGATCCGGAGGTCCCGGACGGGGTGGAGATCTACCGGGAGCGGCCCAACGTCTGTGTCCTGCGCACGTTCTCCAAGGCGTACGGCCTCGCCGGCCTGCGGGTCGGTTTCGCGATCGCCCACGACCCGGTGGCGGCGGCGCTGCGCAAGACGGCCGTACCGTTCGGGGTGAGCCAGATCGCGCAGGAGGCGGCGATCGCCTCGCTGCGTGCCGAGGACGAGTTGATCGGACGGGTCGGCTCGCTGGTCTGCGAGCGCACGCGCGTGGTCGACGCCCTGCGTGCCCAGGGCTGGACCGTGCCCGAGACGCAGGCCAACTTCGTGTGGCTGCGGCTGGGGGAGCAGACGGCCGCTTTCGCCGCCGCCTGCGAGCAGCACGGTGTCGTGGTCCGGCCGTTCCCGGGCGAAGGCGTGCGGGTGACGGTCGGGGAGACCGAGGCGAACGACATCTTCCTGAAGGTGACGGAGGGCTTCCGCAAGGAGCTGTGACGGTCGTCATGCTGCGATGGCTGTCGTGATCGGCAGGCCGTGACGGCTGTCGTGAGCTGCGGGGCGTCTTGGTTTCACGTGGAACCGGGGCGCCCAGCGCCAGGTGCCGACCGGTCCTGTCCAGGTGTGACCTATCGGACCCGCTTCAGGACCCCCCGCCCATCCCAGGCCGAACTTCCATGCGCCATAATTGCTTGTGAATGTGAACGCTTTCACAAGCGCTCGTACGAGCGTAAGTTCCACCAGCCTGTGAGGTAAGGAGCGGCGACGTGGACCTGGCTTTGGCGCCGGAGACCCTGGCGCGATGGCAGTTCGGCATCACCACCGTCTACCACTTCCTGTTCGTCCCCCTGACGATCTCGCTCGCCGCCCTGACGGCCGGCCTTCAGACCGCATGGGTGCGCACGGAGAAGGAGAAGTACCTCAGGGCGACGAAGTTCTGGGGCAAGCTCTTCCTGATCAACATCGCGATGGGCGTGGTCACGGGCATCGTGCAGGAGTTCCAGTTCGGCATGAACTGGTCCGACTACTCGCGCTTCGTCGGTGACATCTTCGGCGCCCCGCTCGCCTTCGAGGCCCTGATCGCCTTCTTCTTCGAGTCGACCTTCATCGGTCTGTGGATCTTCGGCTGGGACAAGCTGCCGAAGAAGATCCATCTGGCCTGTATCTGGATGGTCTCGCTCGGCACGATCCTGTCGGCGTACTTCATCCTCGCGGCCAACTCCTGGATGCAGCACCCGGTCGGCTACCGGATCAACAAGGCCAAGGGCCGCGCCGAGCTCACCGACTTCTGGGCCGTCCTCACCCAGAACACCGCGCTCGCGCAGGCCTTCCACACGCTCACCGCGTGCTTCCTGACCGGCGGCGCGTTCATGGTCGGCATCGCGGCCTTCCATCTGTTCCGCAAGAAGCACGTCCCCGTGATGAAGACCTCGCTGCGGCTGGGCCTGATCACGGTCGTCATCGCCGGACTGCTCACCGCGATCAGCGGGGACACGCTCGGCAAGGTCATGTTCAAGCAGCAGCCGATGAAGATGGCCGCCGCCGAGGCCCTGTGGGACGGCCAGAAGTCGGCACCGTTCTCGGTCTTCGCCTACGGCGATGTCAGCAAGGGCCACAACACGGTCGAGCTCTCGGTCCCGGGCGTGCTGTCCTTCCTCGCCGACGACGATTTCAACTCCTATGTCCCCGGCATCAACGACACCAACAAGGCGGAGCAGGCCAAGTACGGGCCCGGCGACTACCGGCCCATCATCCCCGTCACCTTCTGGGCGTTCCGCTGGATGATCGGCTTCGGGATGGCGTCCTTCGCGATCGGGCTGCTCGGGCTCTGGCTGACCCGCAAGAAGTTCATGCTGCCCCAGCATCTGAGGGTGGGCGAGGACGAGGTGCCGCATCTGGTCCTGTTCCGGAACAAGGCGCTCAACCCGAAGCTCAGCAGGCTGTACTGGCTGGTGGCCATCTGGACCCTGGGCTTCCCGCTGATCGCCAACTCCTGGGGCTGGATCTTCACCGAGATGGGCCGGCAGCCGTGGGTCGTCTACGGCGTCCTGCAGACCCGCCACGCGGTCTCCCCCGGTGTCTCCCAGGCCGAGGTTCTCACCTCGATGATCACCTTCACCGCGCTGTACGCGATCCTCGCCGTCGTCGAGGTGAAGCTGCTGGTGAAGTACGTCAAGGCGGGACCGCCCGAGCTCACCGAGGCCGACCTCAACCCGCCCACGAAGATCGGCGGCGACTCCCGTGACGCCGACAAGCCGATGGCCTTCTCGTACTAGGCCCAGGGAGATCGAGTCATGCAACTTCACGACGTCTGGTTCGTCCTCATCGCCGTCCTGTGGACCGGCTACTTCTTCCTGGAGGGCTTCGACTTCGGGGTCGGCATCCTCACCAGGCTGCTGGCCCGCGACCGGCCCGAGAAGCGGGTGCTGATCAACACCATCGGCCCCGTCTGGGACGGCAACGAGGTGTGGCTGCTCACGGCGGGCGGCGCGACCTTCGCCGCCTTCCCCGAGTGGTACGCCACCCTCTTCTCCGGGTTCTACCTGCCGCTGCTGGTCATCCTGGTCTGCCTGATCGTGCGCGGAGTCGCCTTCGAGTACCGCGCGAAGCGGCCCGAGGAGAACTGGCAGCGCAACTGGGAGACCGCGATCTTCTGGACATCGCTGCTCCCCGCGTTCCTCTGGGGCGTGGCCTTCGGCAACATCGTGCGGGGAGTGAAGATCGACAAGAACTTCGAGTACGTCGGCAGCGTCTGGGACCTGCTGAACCCGTACGCCCTGCTCGGTGGCCTGGTGACACTGACGCTGTTCACCTTCCACGGAGCGGTGTTCACCGCGCTCAAGACCGTCGGTGACATCCGGGAACGGGCGCGGAAGCTGGCCCTCAAGGTGGGGCTCGTGACCGCCGCGCTGGCGCTGGTGTTCCTGCTGTGGACGCAGGTCGACAGCGGCGATGCCAAGAGCCTGGTCGCGCTCGTCGTGGCCGTGGCCGCTCTGGTCGCGGCGCTGGTGGCGAACCAGGCCGGGCGGGAGGGGTGGTCGTTCGCACTGTCCGGGGTCACGATCGTGGCCGCGGTGGCGATGCTCTTCCTCTCCCTCTTCCCGAACGTCATGCCGTCGTCGCTCAACGACGACTGGAGTCTCACGGTCACCAACGCCTCGTCGAGCCCCTACACCCTGAAGATCATGACCTGGTGCGCCGGGATCGCCACGCCGATCGTGCTGCTCTACCAGGGCTGGACCTACTGGGTGTTCCGCAAGCGGATCGGTACGCAGCACCTCGCCGAGGCCGCGCACTGATTCCGGTTTGAGGCATGTTTCACGTGAAACATGCCCCTTGAGAAGAGAGTGTGTTTCACGTGAAACCGGTCGACCCGCGCCTGCTCCGATATGCCCGTGCCACCCGCCTGTTCATGGTGGCCGTCGTGGGCCTGGGGGCGGTCGGTGCGGTGCTGGTCATCGCTCAGGCCATGCTCATCGCCGAAGTGGTGGTCGGAGCCTTCCAGCACGGGATGTCGGTCGCCGAACTCCGCACCCCCCTGCTGTTGTTGGCAGCCGTCGCCTGTGGCCGGGCGCTGGTCTCCTGGCTCACCGAACTCGCCGCCCATCGGGCCAGCGCCGCGGTGAAGTCGGAACTGCGGGGGAGGCTGCTGGAGCGGGCCGGCGCACTGGGCCCGGGGTGGTTGAGCGGGCAGCGGACCGGCTCGCTCGTCGCTCTGGCCACCCGTGGAGTCGACGCCCTCGACGACTACTTCTCGCGGTATCTGCCGCAGCTGGGGCTGGCGGTGGTCGTGCCGGTGGCCGTGCTGGCCCGGATCGTCACCGAGGACTGGGTCTCGGCGGCCATCATCATCGGCACGCTGCCGCTCATCCCCGTCTTCATGATGCTGATCGGCTGGGCGACGCAGGCCCGGATGGACCGTCAGTGGAAGCTGCTCTCCCGGTTGTCCGGGCACTTCCTGGACGTCGTGGCGGGGCTGCCGACGCTGAAGGTGTTCGGGCGGGCCAAGGCGCAGGCCGAGTCGATCAAGCGCATCACCGGCGAGTACCGACAGGCGACCATGCGGACCCTGCGCATCGCCTTCATCTCCTCCTTCGCCCTGGAACTGCTCTCCACGCTCTCGGTGGCACTGGTCGCCGTGACGATCGGCATGCGGCTGGTCCACGGCGAGATGGACCTGTACATCGGTCTCGTCATCCTGGTGCTCGCCCCCGAGGCGTATCTGCCGCTGCGGCAGGTCGGAGCGCAGTACCACGCCGCGGCGGAAGGTCTGGCCGCCGCCGAGGAGATCTTCGCCGTGCTGGAGACGCCCGTTCCGGCGTCGGGCACGGCAGCGGTGCCGGCGGGCGCCGTGGCGTTCGAAGGGGTTTCCGTCCGTTACCCGGGCCGGGCCGAGGACGCCGTGTCGGACGTGTCCTTCTCGGTGCGTCCCGGAGAGACGGTCGCGCTGGTCGGACCGAGCGGTGCGGGCAAGTCGACGCTGCTGAACGTGCTGTTGGGGTCCGTGCCGGCCAGCGCGGGGCGGGTGCGGATCGGCGGCACCGACCTCATGGACGTCGATCCGGAGCGGTGGCGCTCACGGGTCGCCTGGGTGCCGCAGCGGCCGCATCTGTTCGCCGGGACCATCGCCGAGAACGTACGGCTGGCCCGTCCCGACGCCGACGAGGCCGCCGTACGCAGGGCGCTGGCGGATGCCGGTGCGCTGGAGTTCGTGGACGCGCTGCCCGCCGGTGCCGAGACGGTGCTCGGTGAGGAGGGTGCGGGCCTGTCCGCCGGTCAGCGGCAGCGGCTGGCCCTGGCCCGGGCGTTCCTCGCGGACCGGCCGGTGCTGCTGCTCGACGAGCCGACGGCCGCGCTGGACGGTGCCACCGAGGCCGAGGTCGTGGAGGCGGTACGGCGACTCGCGGTCGGGCGGACGGTGCTGCTGGTGGTGCATCGGCCGGCGCTGCTCGGGGTGGCGGACCGGGTCGTGCGGCTGGCGGAACCGTCGGTCCCCGTTCCTGTGGAGAACCGGGCTTCCACGGCACCCCGCGCCGAGCGGGAGACGGTCCAGGACATCGCCCTCGACGCCGCCGCAGTCACCGAGCCCCCGAAGACCAAGGGCGGTGTCCTCGGCCGTGTCCGTGCCATGTCCGGCCCGCGCCGCAGCCGTCTCGTCCTCGCACTCCTGCTCGGCTCCCTCGCCCTCGGCAGTGCCGTCGGACTGATGGCGACCTCCGGGTGGCTCATCTCGCGGGCCTCGCAGCAGCCGCCGGTGCTGTATCTGATGGTGGCGGTGACGGCGACGCGGGCGTTCGGCATCGGGCGGGCCGTGTTCCGGTACGCGGAGCGGCTGGTGTCGCACGACGCCGTGCTGCGGATGCTCGCCGACACCCGGGTCGCCGTCTACCGGCGTCTGGAGCGGCTGGCGCCCGCCGGGCTGCGCGACACCCGCCGGGGCGACCTGCTGTCGCGGCTGGTCGCCGACGTGGACGCGTTGCAGGACTACTGGCTGCGCTGGCTGCTGCCCGCCGGTGCCGCGGTGATCGTCTCCGCCGCTTCCGTGGGCTTCACCGCATGGCTGCTCCCCGAGGCGGGCGCGGTCCTCGCCGTCGGCCTGCTGGCGGCAGGCGTCGGTGTCCCGCTGGTCACCGCCATGGTGTCCCGGCGTGCGGAGCGCCGACTGGCTCCTGCCCGGGGGGTCCTGGCGACGCGCGTCACCGACCTGCTCACCGGCACCGCCGAGCTGACCGTGGCGGGCGCCCTGCCCGCCCGTACCGCCGAGGCGCGGCGGGCCGACGGCACGCTCACCCGGATCGCCTCCCGCGCGGCCACCGCGACCGCGCTCGGCGACGGACTCACCGCGCTGATCTCCGGCCTGACCGTCGCCGCGGCCGCCCTCGCGGGCGTCCAGGGTGTCGCCGACGGCCGGTTGAGCGGCGTGGCGATGGCCGTGGTCGTGCTCACCCCGCTGGCGGCCTTCGAGGCCGTCCTCGGACTGCCCCTGGCCGTGCAGTACCGCCAGCGGGTGCGCAGGAGCGCGGAGCGGGTCCACGAGGTCCTGGACGCGCCCGAACCGGTACGGGAGCCGCGGCAGCCCAGGCAGGCGCCCGCCGCCCCGTTCCCGGTCGCCCTCCGGGGGCTCACCGCCCGGTACGCGGGCCAGGAACGGGACGCCCTCGCCGGCCTCGACCTCACCCTCGACCAAGGGCGCCGGATCGCCGTGGTCGGCCCCTCCGGCTCCGGCAAGACCACGCTGGCCCAGGTGCTGCTGCGGTTCCTGGACGCGGACGCCGGCTCCTACACGCTGGCCGGCGTGGACGCGCACGCCCTGGACGGCGACGACGTCCGCAAGCTCGTCGGACTGTGTGCGCAGGACGCGCACCTCTTCGACAGCTCGGTGCGCGAGAACCTGCTGCTGGCGAAGAAGGACGCCACGGAGGACGAACTGCGGGACGCCCTGCGGCGTGCCCGGCTGCTGGACTGGGCCGACGGTCTGCCCGACGGGCTCGACACGCTCGTCGGCGAGCACGGGGCACGGCTGTCCGGCGGGCAGCGGCAGCGGCTCGCGCTGGCCCGCGCGCTACTGGCCGACTTCCCGGTGCTGGTGCTCGACGAGCCCGCCGAGCACCTCGACCTGACGACGGCCGACGCGCTCACCGCCGATCTGCTGGCCGCCACCGAGGGCCGTACGACCCTGCTCATCACGCACCGGCTGGCCGGACTGGAGGCGGTGGACGAGGTCGTCGTACTCGACGGGGGACGGGTCGTGCAGCGTGGGACGTACGCCGAACTGGCCGCCGTTCCCGGGCCGTTGCGGGCGATGGTGGAGCGGGAGGCGGAGACGGAGTCGCTGGTGCTGGGAGCGGCGTAGGACCGGAACGGTCCGCACGTTCCCGTCGGCCGGACTACGCCCGCTCCGCCAGCATCCGCTCGATCACGACCGCCACCCCGTCGTCGTTGTTGGCGACCGTCCGGCCGGACGCGGCCGCGATGACGTCGGGGTGGGCGTTGCCCATGGCGTACGAGCGGCCCGCCCAGGTCAGCATCTCGACGTCGTTCGGCATGTCCCCGAAGGCGACGACCTCCTCGTGCGAGATGCCGCGCTCGGCGCAGCACAGGGCGAGGGTGCTGGCCTTGGAGACGCCGGGGCCGCTGAGCTCGAGCAGGGCGCTGGGGCTGGAGCGGGTGACGGTGGCGCGGTCGCCGATGGCGAGGCGGGCCAGGGTGAGGAAGGCGTCCGGGTCGATCGTGGGGTGGAAGGCGAGGATCTTCAGGACCGGCTCCTCGGCGCCCGGGCCGTCCGGCGCGAGCAGGTCCTCGGCGGGGGCGAGGTTGTCCGGGATCTCCATGTGCAGGGCGGGATAGTCCGGCTCCTGGTGGAAGCCGTAGGTCTGCTCGATCGCGTACACCGTGCCCGGTGCCGCCTCCCGCAGCAGCACAGCCGCGTCCAGCGCGTTCTCCCGCGCCAGCTCGCGCACCTTCACGAAGCGGTGGGCGCCGGGACCGCCGTGCAGGTCGACCACGGCGGCACCGTTGCCGCAGATCGCGAGGCCGTGGCCGTGCACATGGTCGCTGACGACGTCCATCCAGCGGGCCGGCCGGCCGGTGACGAAGAAGACCTCGATGCCCGCGTCCTCGGCGGCGGCGAGAGCGGCGACCGTGCGCGGGGAGACCGACTTGTCGTCCCGCAGCAGGGTGCCGTCGAGATCGGTGGCTATGAGCCGCGGCGGTACGGCGGCGGCCGGGGTCTCGGGCTGTCGAGTCGCTGAGGTCACCGGGCCATTCTCCCGCATATGCCCGCGCGACCGTGCGGGAGTGCCCACAGGCGGTGCACAGACGACATCCTGTCGCGGTCAGCCCAGCTGGGCGGGCGCCTCCATGGCGATCTGCTCGAAGACCTTCTCGTCGGCGGCGAAGACGGTGTCGGGAACGGGCCAGTGGATCACGATCTCGGTGAAGCCGAGCTCCCGGTGCCGGCCCGCGAAGTCCACGAACGCGTCCAGCGACTCCAGCGGGCGGCCACGGTCCGGGGTGAAGCCGGTGAGCAGGATCTTGTCCATGTCCGCCGCGCTCCGGCCGATCGCGGCGCACGCGTCGGCGAGGTTCTCGGCCTGTCCGCGGATGGCGTGAACCGACTGTTCAGGAGTGCCGTTCTCGTACAGCCTGGGGTCCCCCGTGGTCACCCATGCCTGTCCGTACCGTGCGGCGAGCTTCAGCCCGCGGGGCCCGGTGGCGGCGATGGCGAAGGGCAGCCGGGGCCGCTGCACACAGCCGGGGATGTTGCGCGCCTCGTGCGCCGAGTAGAAGTCGCCCCCGTACGACACCTCGTCCTCGGTCAGCAGCCGGTCCAGCAGCGGCACGAACTCCGCGAGACGGTTCGCCCGTTCGCGCGGGGTCCACGGCTCCTGGCCGAGCGCGGTGGCGTCGAACCCGGTGCCGCCCGCGCCGATGCCGAGGGTGATCCGGCCGCCGGAGATGTCGTCGAGGGAGATCAGCTCCTTGGCGAGGGTGACCGGGTGCCGGAAGTTCGGCGAGGTCACCAGCGTGCCCAGGCGCAGTCGTTCGGTGACGGCCGCGGCGGCGGTCAGCGTCGGCAGGGCCCCGAACCACGGGCCGTCCCGGAACGGGACGCGCCAGGAGAGATGGTCGTAGGTGTAGGCGGTGTGGAAGCCGAGCTGCTCGGCCCGCTGCCATGCCATGCGGCCGCCCTCGTGCCAGCGGCGGTGCGGAAGGATCACGGTGCTCAAGCGCAGACTCATGCGTCGAGCGTAAGCGGGAGAGAGGGTTTCACGTGAAACGGTCACCGACGGTCATCGCACGCGGCCGCTGAGCCAAGGCGTGAGGGAGAGCATCGGCACGTACTCGCGATGCGTACGGTCCCCGGGCAGCGGCACGATCAGGAAGTGGCCGGGCGGAAAACGGCGGCTCTTGACGTGCGCGCGATCGGCGAAGAGGGACCGGAGGAAGGCGGGGACGTCGTCGCGGGCGACATCGGGGCACTGGACGCCCTCGACTTCGATCAGCGCGTCGTCGTCCGGGTAGAGCCGCACACTCACCCGGGGCAGTCCGCCGAACTCGGCGTACGCATCGTGCGGAAGCGAGCCGTCCGGGTCGGTGGTGACGCCGATGCCCGCGGCGGTGCGGCGGGAGGTCTGGTCGGCGCCGATGTCGTGGCTCACCTCGATCTCGCGCCCGTACTCGGCCGCGATGGCGCGAAGGGCGTTGACGGCGGCCTGGGTGGTGGGGAGATGGTCCATACCTTGGATCATGCAGGGCTCAGTGCGCTTCGGGAAACCTCAGGTACCGCGGCGGTACGGCCTGTGTCAGCCACACGCCGTTGGCGCTGACGTGGAAGACATGGCCGTCGCGGTGCATGGCGCCCGCGTCCACGGAGAGCACGACGGGCCGTCCGCGCCGCGCGCCGACCCGGGTCGCCGTCTCGCGGTCGGCGGAGAGATGGACGTCGTGCCGGTTCATGGGGCGCAGCCCCTCGGCACGGATCGCGTCCAGGTTGCGGGCCACGGTGCCGTGGTAGAGGTACGGGGGCGGGGGCGCCGGGGGGAGGCCCAGTTCGACCTCGATGCTGTGGCCCTGGCTGGCGCGGATGCGGGTGCCGTCGATCGCGAAGCGCTTCTTGTCGTTGTGGGCGACCACATGGTCGAGTTCGTCGCGCGTGAAGCGGAAGCCGTGGGCGGCGGCCGCGGCGATCAGCACGTCGATCTCGACCCAGCCGGCCTCGTCCAGCGTGAGCCCGATCCGCGCGGGCTGGTGGCGCAGGTGCTTCGAGAGGTACTTGGACACCTTGACGGTGCGTCTTTCATCCATCCGCTCAGCATGACGGGAGAGACGCGCATCACGCAGATTATTTTCGCCCGGAGGTTTGATCCACAACCAACTGTAGTTATCCACAGGCTACTTGGCAGTTCTGTGGACAACTCCCCGACATGTCAGCCCTCTTCGTCAAGATCGACTGGGGGCCCACGCCTTGACGTGAGCGCGTCCAACTCCCGCGCCCACACCTCCCGTTCAGCCGCCAACGCCACGAACCGAGTCACCCGCTCCGCCCCAACCAGTCTCTCCACCGCCCGCATTGTCTCCTCGGGAAGGACCACGGAGCGTGACACCGCCCGCCCCTCCGGCACCTCACCCCTCTCCAACTGCCGCCGGAGGTGCCGCCCGCGGTCCTGGTAGGCGCGGATCGTACGGACCGTGGCGCCGCTGCGGTGCGCCATGTCCTCGATCCGGTATCCGGCCGTTCCGCTCACGCCGCCGTCCCCGCGGCGGGTGAGCTGCGCAGGTACGCGACCGCGCGGCTCAGCGACCCTTCCTGCGACGGGTGGTAGGACCGCCGGAAGTACCGCGGTATCGCGGCCCCGAGGTCTTTCCAGGCCGGCAGCAGACCTTTGCGCACGGCCCTGTTGTGCTCCGCCAGGGAGTAGCGGGCACGGCCGGCGAGCTGCGGGTCGTGGTGGATGAGGTACGCCGTTCCCCATACCCACAGGTACAGCATCACGGGCGCGGTCACGGCCATCGCGGCGAGGCGGCGGGCGTAACGGGCCGCGCCGGTGCCACCGCAGTGCTGGTACATGTCGAAGGCGACCGCCCGGTGTTCGACCTCCTCGGCGCCGTGCCAGCGCAGCAGGTCGAGCATGACCTCGTCGGCGCCGGCCGCGTCGAGGCCGTCGGCGGCCAGGATCCAGTCGCCGAGCACCGCCGTGAACTGCTCGATCGCGGCGACGACCGCGAGCCGGAAGCGCAGCCACTCGCGCGCGGGCAGCGGCGCGTTCAGCGGAGGCCGCTCACCCAGCAGCCTCTCGAAGAGGAAGTCGACGTACCGGGTGAAGTCCGCGGTGTCGAGCCGCTGGGTCGCCAGGTGGTCCAGCACGTACGCGTGCTGCACGCTGTGCGTGGCCTCCTGGCCCATGAACCCCTTGACGTCCGCGAGCAGTTCGGGATCTCTGACCAGCGGCAGCCCTTCCTTGAACACCTTCACGAACCACCGCTCACCGGCCGGCAGCAGCAGGTGCAGCACATTGATCACGTGCGTCGCGGTCGGCTCGCCCGGTATCCAGTGCAGCGGCGTGCGCGACCAGTCGAAGGACACCCGCCGGGGCGCGATCGGCGCGCTCACAGCGGTGGCTCCAGTCGCGCGATCGCCCGCAACGCACGTGGGGCGAGGCGGGACAAGAGCCGGGCGCCCCGCGCCTCGGGGGTGACGGGCACGACGGCCTGGTTGCGCACGACCGCCTTCAGGATCGCGTCGGCGACCTTCTCCGGCGGGTAGTTCCGCAGGCCGTACAGCCGTGCCGTCCTCTTCTGGCGCCGCTTCTCCTCCTCCGCGTCCACGCCCGCGAAGCGCGCGGTGGAGGTGATGTTCGTGTTGACGAAGCCGGGGCATATGGCGCTCACGCCGATCCCCTGGCCGGCGAGTTCGGCGCGCAGGCACTCGCTCAGCATCAGCACCGCCGCCTTGGAGGTGCTGTAGGCGGGCAGCGCCCTGGAGGGCTGATAGGCCGCCGCCGACGCGGTGTTGACGATGTGGCCGCCCTGGCCGCGCTCGGCCATCTGCCTCCCGAAGAGCCGGCAGCCGTGGATGACCCCCCACAGGTTGACGTCGAGGACCTTCCGCCAGTCCTCCGGGGTCGTGTCGAGGAAGGAGCCGCCCAGGCCGATGCCCGCGTTGTTGACGAGGACGTCCACCACGCCGTACTCGGCGGCGACCTTGTCGGCGAGCTTCTCCATGGCCTGCTCGTCGGAGACGTCGACCGTCTCCGCCCACGCCTCGGGGGCGCCGATCAGCCGGGACAGTTCCGCGGTGCGCGCGGCGGCCTCCGCGTCCCGGTCGACGGCGACCACGCGCGCGCCCGCCTCGGCGAACGCGAACGCCGTGGCGCGGCCGATGCCGCTGCCCGCGCCGGTGACCAGCACGAGCTGCCCGCCGAACCGGTCGGCGTATCTGCCGGTGGGCTTGACCTTCTCGGGCCCGCCGTCCTCGACCGTCCGCACGAACTCGGTGATCCAGGCGGTCAGTTGGTCGGGCCGGGTGCGGGGTATCCAGTGCTTGGCCGGGATGGTGCGGCGGGTGAGCCGCGGAACCCACCGGTCGAGGTCGTCGTAGAGCCGCTCGGAGAGGAAGGCGTCGTCGAGGGGCGTGATGAGCTGCACGGGCGCGTGTGCGTGTGCGTCGGGGCGCGGGCGGCGCAGTCGGGCGCGGACGTTGTCCCGGTACAGCCACGCTCCGTGTGCCGCGTCCCTGGGGAGCGAGGAGGTCGGGTAGTCGCCACCGGGGACCTTCTCGACGCGCTCCAGGATGCGCGGCCAGCGTTTGCCGAGGGGGCCGCGCCAGGCGAGTTCGGGCAGCACGGGCGTGTGCAGGGCGTAGACGTACCAGGACTTGGCGCCCTGGCCGAGCAGCTGGCCGACGCGGCGCGGGGTGGGCCGCTTCAGGCGACCGTCGATCCAGTGGCCGAAGTGGTCCAGGGACGGCCCGGACATCGAGGTGAAGGAGGCGATGCGTCCCTCGGTGCGCCGGACGGTGACGAACTCCCAGGACTGCACCGAGCCCCAGTCGTGCCCCACGACGTGCACCGGGCGGTCCGGGCTGACGGCGTCGATCACCGCCAGGAAGTCGTCCGTCAGCTTCTCCAGGGTGAAGCCGCCGCGCAGGGGACGCGGCGCCGTCGACCGGCCGTGTCCGCGGACGTCGTACAGCACGACGTGGAAGCGTTCGGCCAGTCGTGGGGCCACCTCGGACCACACCTCCTTGCTGTCCGGGTAGCCGTGCACCAGCACGACCGTCGGCCGCCCGGATTCGCCCAGCTCGGCGACGCACAGCTCGATGCCCCCGGTGTGCACCCGGCGCTCGCGCGCGCCCTCCAGTACCGTCACTTCTCCTCCGCCCAACGCCGCACGTGCGGCAGATCGTCGTCCAGCCAGAAGGCGCTCTCCTCGGGGTCCTCCGAGTCGGTGACGACGAGGATCTCCTCGAACTTCGCACCGGTGCCCCGGAATCCGAGATGGGGCTCGACCGCCCACAGCCCCGGCCGCGGCGGGTGGTCGGAGAAGCGGTACGGGGACCACAGCGGCGACCAGCCCTCGCGGTGACCGTGCAGCGCGTCGGAGGCGAGGCCCTTGAGCGCCTGGGTGCCGAACCCGAAGACGTGCGGTGACCAGCGGCGCGGCCTCACCCGGTCGACCTTGTGGGCGATCACCCCGAAGGGGTAGGCGCGGTGCCGGTTGGCGTAGCCCTGGCGGACCATGAGGCGGTCCACGTCCTCGTGGATCTCGCGCAGCGGGCGCCGCCCGCGCACCTCGCGCAGGATCAGCTCCCGGTGCGCCTCCAGGTCCGCCATGAGCCGGTCCTGCACCGGGTTGAGGCCGAGGGAGCCGGAGTAGCCGATGTCGGCGGTGTGGCCGTCGAGGACGGGAGCCATGTCGAGGATGAACGGCATCCCGGGCTCCAGGCGCCGGTCGGTCGGGAAGAACTGCAGGGGGACGCGGAAGTTCACGAACGCGGTGCGGTCGCCGAACCAGGCGAAGGGCAGATGGAACCAGTCCCGCACGCCACGCTCGCGCAGCCAGGACCGCTGCATGCGGGCCGCCTCCCGCTCGGTCACCCCCGGTCGCAGCCGGGCGGCGACCGCCTCGGCGCATTCGTAGGCGAGGCGCTGCACCTTTCTGAACCCCCGCAGCTGCGCCGGGAGTTCGCCCGTCACCGCCGTCCTCATGCCACCGCCCACCCCTCGTCGTACCTCGACCGCGGTACGTGTCCGTAACGTGACACCGGTGAATGTGACAGTTGTTAGAGGCTGCGTCAACAGCCGGGTTCCGGGCTGTGGATAACTCTGCGTAGCTCTCAGGTAGGGGAATCCCCTACGGACCCGTACATCTGGAGACTGAGACGAAGACGGCCCTCGGGTCTGACTACAGGGGTGGTCCAGGTCACTACCTTCGAAGCGTGACTGTGATCGCGACCGAAAGCCTGAGCAAGCGGTTCCCCCGGGTGACCGCGCTTGACCGGCTCTCCGTCGACGTCGGGCCCGGTGTGACCGGACTCGTCGGAGCGAACGGAGCCGGCAAGTCCACACTGATCAAGATCCTGCTGGGTCTGTCCCCCGCCTCCGAGGGCCGAGCCGAAGTGCTCGGGCTCGACGTCGCGACCAAGGGTGCCGCCATCCGCGAGCGTGTCGGCTACATGCCGGAGCACGACTGCCTGCCGCCGGACGTCTCGGCGACCGAGTTCGTCGTGCACATGGCCCGTATGTCGGGCCTGCCGCCGACCGCCGCCCGCGAGCGCACCGCCGACACCCTGCGCCACGTCGGCCTGTACGAGGAGCGCTACCGCCCCATCGGCGGCTACTCGACCGGCATGAAGCAGCGCGTGAAGCTCGCGCAGGCCCTGGTGCACGACCCGCAGCTGGTCTTCCTGGACGAGCCGACCAACGGCCTCGACCCGGTCGGCCGCGACGAGATGCTCGGCCTGATCCGCCGCATCCACACCGACTTCGGCATCTCGGTCCTGGTCACCTCCCACCTCCTGGGCGAACTCGAACGCACCTGCGACCACGTCGTCGTCATCGACGGCGGCAAGCTGCTGCGCTCCAGCTCCACCACGGACTTCACCCAGACCACGACCACCCTCGCGGTCGAGGTCACCGACACCGACGAGCACCCCGACGGCACCCGCGCGATGCGCGAGGCGCTGCACGCGCGCGGGGTGACCGTCGAGGCGGGCAGCGGCCTGCCGGGCGCGGGCCACATCCTGCTGCTGACCGCGCAGGGCGAGGAGACCTACGACCTGGTCCGTGACGTCGTCGCCGACCTGGGCCTGGGCCTCGTGCGCATGGAGCAGCGCAGGCACCACATCTCGGAGGTCTTCACCGCCGAGGACGAGCAGCGCAAGGAGGCGGCAGTCAATGGCAGTTGAGCACCCCGCGGCCGCTGTACCGGGCGACCAGACCCGCATCCACAACATCGGCTACCGCAACTACGAAGGCCCCCGCCTCGGCCGCTCCTACGCCACCCGTTCCCTCTACTCGCAGTCGCTGCGCGGCGCCTACGGCCTCGGACGCTCCATCAAGTCCAAGGTGCTGCCGATGCTGCTGTTCGTGGTGATGTGCGTGCCCGCGGCCATCATGGTCGCCGTCGCGGTCGCCACCAAGGCCAAGGAACTGCCCGTCGACTACACGCGCTACGCGATCATCATGCAGGCCGTCATCAGCCTGTACGTCGCCTCGCAGGCGCCCCAGTCCGTCTCCCGGGACCTGCGCTTCAAGACCGTCCCGCTGTACTTCTCACGGCCGATCGAGACCGCCGACTACGTCCGCGCGAAGTACGCGGCGCTGGCCTCCGCGATGTTCGTCCTCACCGCGGCCCCGCTGATCGTGCTCTACGTGGGCGCGCTGCTGGCCAAACTCGACTTCGCCCACCAGACCAAGGGGTTCGCACAGGGGCTGGTCTCCGTGGCACTGCTCTCCCTGCTCTTCGCCGGCATCGGCCTGGTCATCGCCTCGGTGACGCCCCGGCGCGGCTTCGGCATCGCGGCCGTCATCGCCGTACTGACCATCTCCTACGGCGCCGTCTCCACGCTCCAGGCCATCGCCGACGCGCAGAACAGCAGCGGCGCCATCCCCTGGATCGGCCTGTTCTCGCCCGTCACGCTCATCGACGGAGTCCAGTCGGCCTTCCTCGGCGCGAGTTCGGCGTTCCCCGGCGCGGTCGGCCCCACCAACGGCGAGGGCGCGGTCTACGTGCTGGTCGTCCTGGGCCTGATCGCCGCCTGCTACGGCCTCCTGATGCGCCGCTACAAGAAGGTGGGACTGTGACCACGCTCTCCATTGACCACGTCTCCCGCTGGTTCGGCAACGTGGTCGCCGTCAACGACATCACCATGACCATCGGCCCCGGCGTCACCGGCCTGCTCGGCCCCAACGGCGCAGGGAAGTCGACCCTCATCAACATGATGGCCGGCTTCCTCGCACCCTCCACCGGCACCGTCACCCTCGACGGCGAGCAGGTGTGGCGCAACGAGGCGATCTACCGGCACATCGGCATCGTCCCCGAGCGCGAGGCGATGTACGACTTCCTCACCGGACGCGAGTTCGTCGTCGCCAACGCGGAGTTGCACGGCCTCGGCGAGAAGGCCGCCCAACGGGCTCTCGCCACGGTCGAGATGGAGTACGCGCAGGACCGCAAGATCTCCACCTACTCCAAGGGCATGCGCCAGCGCGTGAAGATGGCGTCCGCCCTGGTCCACGACCCCTCGCTGCTCCTGCTGGACGAGCCCTTCAACGGCATGGACCCGCGCCAGCGGATGCAGCTGATGGACCTGCTGCGGCGCATGGGCGACGAGGGCCGCACGGTGCTGTTCTCGTCCCACATCCTCGAAGAGGTCGAGCAGCTCGCCTGGCACATCGAGGTCGTCGTGGCCGGACGGCACGCGGCCAGCGGCGACTTCCGAAAGATCCGCCGGCTGATGACCGACCGCCCGCACCGCTACCTGGTCCGCTCCAGCGACGACCGCGCCCTCGCGGCCGCGCTGATCGCCGACCCGTCGACGTCCGGCATCGAGGTCGACCTCGCCGAGGGCGCGTTGCGCGTCCAGGCCGTCGACTTCGGCCGCTTCACCGCCCTGCTGCCCCGGGTCGCCCGTGACCACGGCATCCGGCTGCTCACGGTCTCGCCGTCCGACGAGTCCCTCGAGTCCGTCTTCTCTTACCTGGTCGCGGCGTAGGAGGCCGAAGATGTACGACCCCACAGTCGCCCGGCTCACCTACCGGGCCCTGCTCGGCCGCCGCCGGGCCCTCATCCTGGGGGCCCTGCCCCTGCTGCTCATCGTCATCTCCGTCGTCGTCCGCGCCCTCGCCGGAGCCGACGACCAGACGGCCGCCGACCTGCTGGGCGGGCTCGCGCTCGCCACGATGGTGCCCATCATCGGTGTCATCGCCGGTACGGGCGCGATCGGCCCGGAGATCGACGACGGCTCGGTGGTGTACCTGCTGTCCAAGCCGCTCAAACGTCCGACGATCATCTTCACCAAGCTGATCGTGGCGATCGCCGTCACCATGGTCTTCTCGGCGCTGCCGACCCTGATCGCCGGGTTCATCCTCAACGGCAACGGCCAGCAGATCGCGGTCGCCTACACGGTCGCGGCCCTGGTCTCCTCGATCGCGTACGCGGCGCTGTTCCTGCTGCTGGGCACGGTGTCCCGGCACGCGGTGGTCTTCGGCCTCGTCTACGCCCTCGTCTGGGAGGCCCTGTTCGGCTCCCTGGTGCCCGGCGCGCGCACGCTCAGCGTCCAGCAGTGGTCGCTGGCCGTCGCCCACAAGGTGGCCGGCGGGGACCTGGTGACCTCGGACGTCGGTCTGACCACGGCGACGGTGTTCCTGGTCGTGGTGACCGTCCTGGCCACCTGGTACGCGGGACAGAAGCTGCGGTCGCTGACGCTGGCGGGCGAGGAGTAGACGCGGGCCTTATTGACGGGGACTTCAACCCTGTCCGGGCACACTGGGCAAAAGGGAAGAGTGGGCTGAGAGGGAAGAGTGGGCTGAGAGGAATGGGGATGGCAGACAACTGGGACGACCTCGTCCTGGACGAGAACTTCATACGGTCCGCCGAGACGACCGAACCCTCAGCCCGCGCCCGGATGCTCGCCGCCCGCTGGCGCACCGAGGAACCGGAGCCGCAGCCCTGGCGCTCCGACGAGCCGCCCGCCGGCTGGTTCTTCAGCAAGGGGCGCCGCCGGAAGTGGCGCCGGCGGTAGAACGTCGTACGGCCGTTTTATTCGGTGGCGTCCAACTCGTCCGACCGGCACAGTGGTTGTGTCCACACCGCCGGAGGACGAGTCCGGCGCCACGTTCTGGGAGAGGAGCCGGCGATGTCCATGCACGACAGTCCGTCGAGCTCCCGCCAGGGCAGTTCACGGAGGACTCCGGTGTAGTTACCCCACCGTCGAGTCCCTTTTCAGCAACTGCCCGGGGCGGCCGCTTCGAGCACGCGATGTCGCTCTCGCGTGGGCCGCCCACCCGGAGGATTGGCCGAGCGGTAAGGCACTGGCTTGCTAAGCCATGGTCGGGCCTGGAAAGCCCGCGCACGTTCGATCCGTGCATCCTCCGCATGAAGCCGGCTGACAGCGGCTGACGACTCAGCCCAGCAACCGCTCCAGCACCACCGCGATCCCGTCCTCCTCGTTGGAGGCCGTCACCTCGTCGGCCACCGCCTTGAGCTCCTCGTGGGCGTTGGCCATGGCCACCCCGTGGGACGCCCAGGCGAACATCGGGATGTCGTTCGGCATGTCGCCGAAGGCGATGGTCTCCGCCGCCTTCACCCCGAGCCTGCGGGCCGCCAGCGACAGTCCCGTGGCCTTCGACAGACCCAGCGGCAGCAGTTCCACGATGCCCGCGCCCGCCATGGCGACCGTGACGAAGCCACCCGCGGCCTGGCGGGCCGCCTCGGCCAGTTCGTCGTCGCCGAGCGTCGGGTGCTGTATGTAGATCTTGTTCAGCGGGGCGGCCCACAGGTCGGCCGCGTCCGTGAAGGGAACGGCGGGCAGCGAGCCGGTGACCGCGTACCCCGGCCCCACCAGCACGTCGCCGTCCAGCCCGTCCCGGCTCGCCGCCAGGTGCAGGGGGCCGACCTCCGCCTCGATCTTGGCCAGGGCGACGCCCGCCAGCTGCCGGTCCAGCGTCACGGACGTCAGAAGCCGGTGCTCCCTGGCGTCGTAGACCTGGGCGCCCTGACCGCAGACGGCGAGGCCGTCGTAGCCGAGGTCGTCCAGGATGTGCCGGGTCCACGGCGCTCCGCGACCGGTGACGACGATGTGCGCGGCGCCCGCCGCGGCGGCTGCGGCGAGCGCGTCACGGGTGCGGCGCGAGACCGATTCGTCGGAGCGCAGCAGCGTTCCGTCGAGGTCGGTCGCGACCAGCCGATAGGGGAAGTCGCTCACTTGGCGACCGGCTCCAGGACCTCCCGGCCGCCCAGGTACGGGCGCAGCACCGGCGGCACGTACACGGAGCCGTCGGCCTGCTGGTGGTTCTCCAGGATCGCCACGATCGTGCGCGGTACGGCGCACAGTGTGCCGTTGAGCGTCGCCAGCGGCTTGACCTGCTTGCCGTCACGGACGCGGATCTGCAGCCGCCGGGACTGGAACTCGGTGCAGTCCGAGGTGGAGGTCAGCTCGCGGTACTTGCCCTGGGTCGGGATCCACGCCTCGCAGTCGAACTTGCGGGCGGCCGAGGCGCCGAGGTCGGCGGAGGCCACGTCGATGACCCGGAAGGGCAGCTCCAGCGAGCTCAGCCACTGCTTCTCCCACTCCAGCAGCCGCCGGTGCTCCGCCTCGGAGTCCTCGGGGGCGACGTAGGAGAACATCTCCACCTTGTCGAACTGGTGGACGCGGAAGATGCCCCGGGTGTCCTTGCCGTGCGAGCCGGCCTCGCGGCGGAAGCACGGCGAGAAGCCGGCGTAGCGCAGCGGGAGGCGGTCGGCGTCGAGGATCTCGTCCATGTGGTACGCGGCGAGGGGGACCTCGGAGGTGCCGACCAGGTAGAGGTCGTCGTTGTCGAGGTGGTAGACGTCCTGGGCCGCCTGGCCGAGGAAGCCCGTGCCCGCCATCGACTGGGGGCGCACCAGGGCGGGCGTCAGCATCGGCGTGAAGCCGGCCGCCGTGGCCTGGGCGATCGCGGCGTTGACGAGCGCCAGCTCGAGCAGGGCGCCGACGCCGGTGAGGAAGTAGAAGCGGGAGCCGGAGACCTTGGCGCCGCGTTCCACGTCGATCGCGCCGAGCAGGGTGCCGAGCTCCAGGTGGTCCTTGGGCTCGAAGCCCTCGGCGCCGAAGTCGCGGATCGTGCCGTGCGTCTCGAGGGTGACGAAGTCCTCCTCGCCGCCGACGGGCACGTCGGGGTGGACGAGGTTGCCGAGCTGGAGCAGCAGTTCCTGGGTCTCGGCGTCGGCCGCGTCGCGCTCGGCGTCGGCGGCCTTGACGTCGGCGGCGAGCTGGCCGGCCTTCTTCAGCAGCTCGGCCTTCTCGTCACCCGTGGCCTTGGGGATGAGCTTGCCGAGCTGCTTCTGCTCGGCACGCAGCTCGTCGAAGCGGACGCCGGACGACCTGCGCCGCTCGTCGGCAGACAGGAGAGCGTCGACGAGCGCGACGTCCTCTCCACGGGCGCGCTGGGACGCGCGCACACGGTCGGGGTCCTCACGGAGCAGGCGAAGGTCAATCACGTGGCCAAGGCTACCGGTGCGGGGATACGGCTCACGACTCAACCATTCCAACGATCACGAAAAGACCTTTACATGGCGTTATGGGTGAAATGCGCAGCGTGTCAATAAAAGGTGCCCACTCCCCGGGACGGATCATGCCACCGGCGTCGGGTTGACCTGAATCCCTTGTGCGGAACGGGACTTGGGCATCGGTTGTCCACAGGGATCCACACCCTCGAAAGAGTTATCCACAGGCTGTGCGGGGGATCTGTGGATTTCGGAATTGATCACTCCGAAACCGGGGGATCACGCTGAGGATTCCCTGCCCAAACCCGCCCTTACCGCCACTTTCGAGTGGAAAGGGGTCGCCCCAAAGGATTGCCTAAAGGAAACGAGTGGACGAACGGTGATGTGCGCGCATGTGGACGTGGCAGTGACCGGAGGGCGGATTTGTCGACAAGGTCGCCTCTTGATGTCGACTTGTCCCCAGGTCGAGAAGCGGACCTGTGGATAACCCCTGTGGATAACGAAAATCTGCAGGTAGGACCGGTGTACAGCGTCCGTTAACACGCTAGAAACGTCCGTCCTGACAGCGCGCCACCCAGTCCGAAGCCGCCACGAACTCCTCGTCCGAGGTCCCGGCCCGCGGAGCGCTCACGTCCTCGACGCGGACGTCCGCACGCGGGTACGACCCGAGGAACCGTACCTCCAGGCAGATCCGCTTCAGCCCCATCAGGGCCTCGGCCACCCGGCGGTCGGAGATATGGCCCTCGGCGTCGATGCAGAAGCAGTAGTTGCCGATGCCGGCGCCGGTCGGTCGGGACTGGAGGAGCATCAGGTTGATGCCGCGGGTGGCGAACTCGCCCAGCAGGTCACGCAGACCGCCGGGGTGGTCGTCGCGCTGCCACAGCACGACCGAGGTCTTGTCCGCCCCGGTCGGGGCCGCCGGACGGGCGGGCCGGCCGACCAGCACGAAACGGGTCTGGGCGTTCTCGGCGTCGTGGATGCCGGTCTCCAGCGCGTCCAGCCCGTACAGGGCGGCGGCGAACTCACCGGCGAAGGCGGCGTCGTACTGACCCTCCTGGACCAGCCGGGCCGCGTCCGCGTTCGAGGCGGCCGACTCCCAGTGCGCGTCCGGGAGGTTCGCGCGCAGCCAGTTGCGCACCTGCGGCTGGGCGGCCGGGTGCGCGGAGACGGTCTTGATGTCCGTCAGCTTCGTGGCGGGCCTGACCAGCAGCGCGAAGGTGATCGACAGCAGCACCTCGCGGTAGATCATCAGCGGTGCGCCCGCCACCAGCTCGTCGAGGGTGGTGGTGATCCCGCCCTCGACGGAGTTCTCGATCGGCACGAACGCGGCCTCGGCCTCGCCGGAGCGGACCGCGTCGAGCGCGGACTGGACGGACACGTACGGGACCAGCTCCCGCGTGGCCGCCTCGGGCAGCGTGCGCAGGGCGGCCTCGGTGAAGGTGCCCTCAGGACCGAGATAGGCGTAGCTCGCAGGCATGACCTCACCCTAATGGCCCTTGTGGAAGACGGCTCACGCGTCTCCGCCAAGCCCCTCCGTACGGCTCACGCGTCTCCGCCAAGCCCTTCATACACGGCCCCGGCCCGTCAGCCCTCCAGCAGCGCCTGACCCACGTACTCGCCCTTCGCCGCGCCGCCCGGCACCGCGAACAGGCCGCTGGACTCGTGGCGGATGTACTTCGACAGGGCGTCCCCGCGGTCGAGCTTGCGCTGGATGGTGACGAAGCCGCGCAGCGGGTCGGCCTGCCAGCAGACGAAGAGCAGGCCCGCGTCCGGCACCCCGTCGGCGTCGATGCCGTCGTGGTAGGAGAACGGCCGCCGCAGGATCGCCGCCCCGCCGTTCTGGTCGGGCCGGGTGATGCGGGCATGGGCGTTGACGGGGACGACGTACTCGCCCTTGGCGTCCGTCTTCTCCAGGTCCATCGCCGTCGTCTCCGAGCCGCCCGACAGCGGCGCACCGTTGGACTTGCGGCGCCCGATGACGTTCTCCTGGGCGGCGAGCGAGAGCTTCTCCCAGTCGTCCAGCAGCATCCGGATGCGCCGTACGACGGCGTAGGAGCCGTTCGCCATCCAGGACGGGTCCTTCGAGCCGGACGCCGGCACGAAGACGCGCTGGTCGAAGTCGGCGTCCGTCGGCTTGGGATTGCGCGTGCCGTCGAGCTGGCCCATGAGGTTGCGTGCCGTCATGGGGTGGGCCGTGGCGCCCGGGGTGCGGTTGAAGCCGTTCATCTGCCAGCGGACCTTCGCCGCGCTCCCGGCGTCCTTCTGGATCGCGCGCAGGGCGTGGAAGGCGACCAGGGCGTCGTCGGCGCCGATCTGCACCCACAGATCGCCGTCGCTGCGGGCCTTGTCGAGCTGGTCGGAGGAGAAGTCGGGCAGCGGGTCGAGGGAGACGGGCCGCTGCTTCTCCAGGCCGGTCCGGGCGAAGAAGCTGTGCCCGAAGCCGAAGGTGATCGTCAGCGACGAGGGCCCGGCGTCGCGGGCCACGTCGGTGTCGTCGCTCGCCGCCGGTTCGCCCGCCATGAACCGCTCGGCCGTCGCCGACCAGCGGCGCAGCAGTGCGGCCGCCTCCTTGCGGCCGGCGCCCGCCGCCAGGTCGAAGGCCACGAGGTGGCCGCGCGCCTGGAGACCGTCGGTGATGCCGGGCTGATGTTTCCCGTGAAACATTGCCATGTTCGCGCCGACGGAGGTGAGCGGCGTGGCCTCGGAGGGTGCCGCTGCGTACCCCACCGCACCCCCTGCCGCGCCGAGCACGAGCCCGGTGGCGCCGGCCGTGCCGAGCAGGGCGCGGCGCGAGATGCCGTCCCGGGCGGGGGTCTGCGGAGGGACACCCGTGTCGAGCGGTGTCCGGGCCTGCGGACTGGTCTGGTCAGCCATGGTGCGGTTCAGCCGATCTGCGCGTTCTTGGAGACGGTCACCTGGTCGATGTCGGAGGTGCGCACGGTGACGGCGACCTTCCAGTCGCCGGCCATCGGGATCTGCACCCCGTCCGCCGCCCAGTGCCCGGTGGTGATGTGGTCGGGAGAGACGGGCAACGGCCCGATCTTCTTGGCGTCGAGGGTGAAGGCGACCTTCACCTCGGGGACGTCGAAGGCGCGGCCGTTGGGCCGGGTGACGTAGACGTGCATCTCGTTGGCGCCCACGCCCGCGGGATCGAGGTCGACGGACACCACGCCCTTGCCGTCGGTGCCGCCCGTGTCGAAGGGCATGGTCAGTGTGAGCGCGCCGGAGGAGGCGTCAGACGCGGAGGAAGAGGCCGACGTGGAGTCGGCGGCCGCCTTGGCGTCCTGCTCGGTACGGCCCGGCTCGGTCTGCGTCAGCACCGTGGTGACGGCGAGCAGGACGACGGCCACCCCCGCCTCGGCGAGCACGGAGCGCCGCAGCCCGAACCGGTGGGGGTCGGCGTCGCGCTGCCGCTTCTGCCGTGCCGTGTCCATGGCCGCCTGCTGGCGGGCGAGCTGAGCGGCCCGCTTGGAGTCGCCGGTGGCCTTCGTCCCGCCCGCGGCCCCCTTCTTCCCTCCGGCGCCCGCGCTGACGTGCTCCTTCTCCCGCTTGCCCGCCTTGGCGGGCACGGTGTCCACCAGCCGGGCCGTCCAGCGCCGCGAGATCGAGGCGATGCCGACGAGCAGCGCCACGAGCCCGATCTTGACGAGCAGCAGCTGTCCGTACGCGGTGTCGGTGAACGCCGACCAGGAGCCGAGCTGGCGCCAGGACTGGTAGACGCCGGTCGCCACCAGCGCGAGGACACTGCCGAAGGCGACGGTCGAGAAGCGCCGTACCGCGGAGGCCTCGATCGGAGTCTCCGCGCGGTACAGGGCGACCAGCAGGGCGGTGAGCCCGCCCAGCCAGGCCGCGACGGCCAGCAGATGGACCACGTCGACCGGCATGGCGATGCCCGGCTGCAGTCCGGTCGAGGCGTGCTCGGCCATCGCCCAGCTCGCCGCGAGCCCGGCGGCCACCACGACCCCGCCGATCGCGAGCCCGAACGTCAGGTCCCGCTTCTCGTCGTCCTCGCGCTTGTCGTACGCACCGAACAGCACGGCGATGAACAGGGCCGCCGCGGCGAGCAGCAGCAGCCGGGACACCAGCGCCGCGCCCGTCTTGGTCTGCAGCACCTGCCCCAGCAGGCTCAGGTCGAAGATGTCGCCGACCTTGCCGGTGCTGGTGTACGAGCCGCGCAGGAGCAGCAGCAGGAGGGTCGCCGCGGTGAGCGAGAGCCACCCCGAGACCACGAGCCGCTGCAGCGGCCGTACGCCCGATCCGCGCTGCCAGCAGCCGAGGACGAAGGCCGCGCCGCCGACCATCACGATGAAGCCGGCGTACGACATGTACCGCCCGAAGCCGTACAGCCAGCCGACGACCCCACCGCCGATCTCCTGGCCGACCGCCTTGACGGAGGTCTTGGACGGGGCGCCGATGGAGAAGGTGAAGGCACCGGCGACGGGGTGGCTGTCCGCCGACACGACCTGCCAGGACACCGTGTAGGTGCCGTCGGCCAGTCCGCTGTGCAGGGGCACGGCGTACGTGGTGCCGCTGATGTTCGACGGCTTGGCGGTGTCGACCCGCTTGCCCTTGGGATCGAGCACGCGCAGCGAGTCGGAGTTGGTGGCGACCTTCTCGGAGAAGGTCAACGCGACCTCGGTGGGAGCCTTGTCGACCACCACCCCCTGCGCGGGGTCGCTTCCGGTCAGCGCGGCGTGCGCCGAGGCCGGTCCGGCACCGGCGAGCAGCGCGCCGGCGACGGCCAGGAACAGCAGCACCAGGGCCCGCAGTCGGCGGGGGGTGATGGTCGGTGTCACGGTCGTGCCTTCCCTCAGTGGCCGGTCGCAGGGTTGTACGTCGCCGACTTCACCGGCATCTCGATCGTGATCGGACCGGATGTGGCGAAGTGCAGTTCGACGGTCACCTTCTCGCCCTGCACCGGCTTCCGCTTCAGGTTCTCGAACATCAGGTGGTTGCCGCCGCTCTTGAACACGAGTTGACCGTGCGCGGGCACATCCAGGGACGTGACCTGCTCCATGGACTGCCCCACGGTCTCGTGGAGGGTGACACGGGCGGAGGCGCCGCTGGTGACGGAGGTCAGCTCGTCCTTGGCGCCGCCCTTGTTGACGACGGTGAAGTAGCCCGCGGCCATGTCACCGGTGACCGGCTGGGGCATGTAGGCGGAGCCGACGGACAGTTCGGGCTTGGTGTCGCCGGAGCCGCCGCAGCCGGCCAGGGCCAGGGCCAGCGTCCCGGTTATCAGCAGGGCCGTGGGGGCGAGCCGGTTCACGGGTTCTGCCCCTTGATGATCTTGGGTAGGTCCTTGGTGTAGTCGTCGACGGTGGCGTCCTCGCCGTACAGGACGTAACCGCCGTCGGTCTTCGGCGAGAACGCGATGACCTGGGTGCCGTGGACCGAGACGACCTTGCCGGTCTTCTTGTCCTTGTGGGTCGGCTCGATCGAGATGCCGAGGGTGCGGGCGCCGGCCTGGATGGTGGCGAAGTCGCCGGTCAGGCCGATGAACTGCGGGTCGATGCCCTTGAGCCACTTGCCCAGCTCCGACGGGGTGTCGCGGGCCGGGTCGGTGGTGACGAACACGACCCGCAGCTTGTCCTGCTCGGCCTTGGGCAGCTGCTTCTTGGCGACGGCGATGTTGTTCATCGTCAGCGGGCAGATGTCGGGGCAGTGGGTGTAGCCGAAGTAGATCAGCGTGGGCCGGCCCGCCGTCTCCTGGCGGAAGTCGTACTTCTGCCCCTTGGTGTCGGTGAGCACCAGATCCGGCTTCTCGAACGGCTGGTCGAGGACCGTCGCGGCCTTCTGCGAGGAGTCCTCGGAGACCACGGCGACGGGTGAGTCGCCGCTGTCACCACTGCCGCAGGCGGAGAGGGTCAGGGTGGCGGCGGCGAGCAGCGCGGCCGCGGCGAACGTCTTCTTGCGCATAGAAAAATGTCCCAGATGTGAGAGTCCCGGTGTGCACCGGGGGTCGTACGCCCCCGGTGCACACGGCGGATCGAGGGCTTCAGGCGTCGGTGCGCCGGCGGCCGGCGAGGACGCCGTAGGCGACGCCCAGCGCACCCACGGCGATGCCGACGACGCCGAGCACGCGCGCGGTGGTGTCGGTGCCGTCGTCCGTGTCGCCGGAGGAGTCCGCAGCGGCCGTGGTGGTCTTGTCGGAGGCGTCCTCGGCCGTGGCCGTGCCGTGATGACCGTCCCCGGAGGCGGCGGACAGGGTGAGCACGGGAGCCGGGTTCTCGGGCTCCTTCTGGCCGTCCTGCGGCACCTCGATCCAGCGCACGACCTCGTTGTCGGAGTACGTCTGCAGGGCCTTGAAGACGAGTTCGCCGGTGTCCTCGGGCAGGGCGCCCACGGAGACCGGGAACTTCTGGAAGTAGCCGGGCTCGACGCCCTTGCCCTCGGCGGTCCAGGTGATCTTGGAGACGGCTTCGTTGATCTTCTCGCCGTGCATCTCGACCGGCTTGGCCAGCTTGGACTTGGTGACCTGGATCTTCCAGCCGGCCATCGGCTGCGGCAGGGCGGAGGCCAGGGGGTGGTCGGTCGGGAAGGTGACCTCGAGGCTGGTGGTCGAGGCGTCGTCGCGCTCGTTGGGGACCTTGAAGTCGATCACCGCGTAGCCGCCCTTGGCGGCCGTGCCCTCCGGCTGCACGGTGACGTGCGCGAACGCGGGGGCGGACAGGGCGAGCACCGCGGCACCGGCGAGGGCGCCGGTGGCGGCGAGACGAGAAGCCTTCATGGCAGGGAGCACTCCACTTCGAGTGAGGTTCCGGTGATGACGAGGGGTACGCGCGCGTGGCCGTCGCGGTGGTCGAAGAACTCGGCAACGCGGGCACGCGCGTGTGCGCCGCGCGACGGCGGCCCGTCATCCGAAAACGGAAACCGGAGAAAGAACGGAAACCGGAAAACGGAAACCGAAACCGGAGACCAGGAACCAGGAACCCGAAACCAGAAGGGCGGTCGCGTCGCGTCAGGCGGTGAGGGCGTACGCGACGGCCGGTGGGCCGCGCCGGATCACCGAGTGCTGGAGTGCGGTGGTACGGGGCTTCGACGGCGCGAGCAGCGCGGTGCGTGGCGGTCGCGGGCCCGCCCCGGGTGTGGTCGGCAGCCCGGCGCGCAGGGCGCGCACCAGGGCGAGGGCGGCGCGCAGCGACCGTACGAGCGCCCCGTCGGCCAGGGAGCCGGCGGACAGGGCCATGAGCCGGAGCAGCGCGAGGTCGCCGCGGCGCAGCAGCCAGCCGGCGGCGACGGCCGCGAGGACGTGACCGAGCAGCATCGGCAGGGACGGCAGCAGTGAAGTCGTCGCGGACAGCGCGTCCGTCGGATGGCGCATGGAACTCATGTCCATGGCCGGAGTGGTGGACAGCCGGGCGTCGGCGAGGATCCGCCGGGCGTGCTCCGGGGTGATCGCCGCCGTCGTCGTCCCGCACACCAGCCGTGCCGCGCGTTCGACCAGCGAGGCGTCGGTCGACGTCATCGCCATCCCGCCGGCGGCCGAGGCGCTCTGTCCCAGCCCGAACAGCGTGTGCAGCACGGTCTGGCCGAGCGCCAGCAGCGCGGCGATGCCGGGCAGCGAGCGCTCGCGTCCGGCGAGCGGCGCCGCGACCAGGAGAACCCCCAGGAACCCCGCGCCCAGCGTCCACAGCGGAACGGTGGCGCAGGAGGCCAGCGTGTGACCGCCCGCGGCCAGCACGACGCAGACCGCGGCGAACACCGCGGCCCGCAGCATCCGGATGTCTCGTCCGGAGCGCGCCGTGCGCTGGTGGGGGTCGGTCATGGCGCGCTCATCATCCCATTGGCCGTACGGCCGCCGTACGGCAGGTCCGCAAGGTCGTGTCCGGCCGGGAAGATCACCCTCTGGCGCTAGTCGATGGGGGCTGCCCACACATACACCGATTCCGACCTGGATGCATCGACCATATGGGCGGTATCACGTCAACTCCGTGCTTACACACGGGCACGCGCGGCAATAAGAAACGGTATGTCGAGCCGCGGCCGGGAGGCTGGAGCATGAGCATCTGGTGGTCACTCCACTTGCGGCGGGAAGCTGCGAGCGTTCCTCTCGCGCGACGGCTGCTGCTCGGCACGATGGAGACGGCGGGCGTCGACCCGGACGTCTCCTACGACCTCTCGGTCGCGCTGAGCGAGGCCTGCGCGAACGCCGTGGAGCACGGCGGCGACGCGGCCCGGGGCGCGTCCTCGGAGGCGTACCGGGTCACCGCCTATCTCGACGGCGAGAAGTGCCGCATCGAGGTCACCGACTCCGGGCCCGGCATCTCCGGCACCGTCCCCGTCCGTCCGGCCCGCACCGACGCCGAGCACGGCCGGGGCCTCTGCCTCATCCAGGAACTCGCCGACCACGTCCACATCGGCGACAAGCCGGGCCGCGGGGGCACGGTGGTGAGCTTCGACAAGATCCTCAAGTGGCGAGAGGACGCGCCGTTGATGGCGGTGTGAGCATCCGACGGCATGACTGCGGGGGGACCGGTCTGCATACTGGCCAGACGGCGGAGTCGGTGCCCGTCCGGCACACACGGTCCGGCCCGGCCCTCGCACGGGCGGACGTACCGCGCTGACGGCATCCGCGGTGCGCCGCGCACCACCGGGGCCGACGCCGGTCGGTCCGCTGTCGGAGTCAGGGCAACGCCGGGCTGCGGGGGGACTGTCAATGGCGTGGACGGTATGCGCGGGGGACGGGCGGCGGCTCTCTGTGGAGGAGCGCGGTGATCCGCGGGGCCGCCCGGTGTTCCTGCTGCACGGCACTCCCGGCAGCAGGCTGGGGCCCGCGCCGCGGCCGTCGGTGCTCTACCGCATGGGCGTCCGCCTGATCACGTTCGACCGGCCGGGATACGGCGACTCCGACCGCAGGCCGGGACGCACCGTACGCGCCGCGGCCGAGGACGTGAGCCTGATCGCCGACGCCCTGGGGATCGACCGGTTCGGCGTCGTGGGCCGCTCCGGCGGCGCCCCGCACGCCCTCGCCTGCGCGGCCCTGCTCCCGGACCGTACGGCACGGGCCGGGGCGCTCGTGGGCCTCGCACCTCCGGACGCCGCCGACCTGGACTGGTTCGACGGCATGACCGAGGCCAACGTCCACGCGTACGTCAACGCGGCCGCGGGCCGGCAGCGGCTCACCGCCGCGCTGGGGCGCCGGTCGCTGACGATCCGCGCGGACCCGGCGGCCTCCGTCGCCGAGATGCGCAGCGAACTGCCCGAGTCCGACCGCTGGATCGTCGCGGACGCCGGCATCCAGGCCATGCTGGAGCGCAACTTCGCCGAGGGGCTGCGCAGTTCCGCGGACGGCTGGGTGGACGACGTCATGGCGTTCAGCACGAGTTGGGGCTTCGACCTCTCGGGCATCACGGCCCCCGTCTACCTCTGGCACGGGGAGGAGGACATCTTCGCCCCGGTGGCCCACACGCGCTGGCTCGGCCGCAACATCCCCGGCGCGCGGGTCGAGGTCGAACGCGACGCGGCCCACTTCGGCGCGCTGCGTGTGATGACCCGCGTCATCGGCTGGGCCTCGCAGCACAAGGGGCAGGAACAGCGGCGGGCCTGGCACTGGGGGTAGCTCGGGGGTGGCCGAGGCCCGGCGTGCGGGGCAGCCGGCGCGCCCTGTCACACCTGCTGCGGCTCCAGGTCCCGGTCGATGCGCCGCCAGGCCACCGCCGCCTCGCTCAGCGGGTGTGTCTCACCCAGACGCTGGATCAGTTCGGACTCCGCCTCGTGGTGGAGTTCCGTGGCCTCCGTTCCCCGGCCCAGGTCGCGCAGCGTGATCGCGAGGTTGGCCATGCTGCTCACGGTGTCGGGATGGGTGGGACCGAGCCGTTTACGCAGGCCGGTCATGGTCAGTCGCTCCCAGTGTTCCGCCTCCTCGTGCCGGCCGAGGTCGGCCAGGGTGTTGGCCAGGCTGGTCCCCGCGCTGAGGACGGCCGGATGGAGGTTGCCGAGGGCTCCCGCCAGCGCGGAGCGGGCCTGTTCGGCCAGGTCGGCGGCCGTCCGCGCGTCGCCCTTGGCCCGGTGGTAGACGGCCAGGTTGTTGATGCAGAACATCGTGAACGGATGATCGGCGCCGAAGGAGTTCCGGTATCCCTCCAGCACGTCCGTGACCTGCTGCACGGCCCGCTCAGGTCCCTGACCCGGGTCGGTGGCCAGGTAGTCGGCGGCGAGGTTGAGCCCGCAGGCGAGTTCCTCGGGGATGGAGCGGCCGTACCGGTCACGGGAGCGGGCATGGGTCTCCCAGGTCTGCTCGCTCAGCCGCAGCGCCTCCTGGTGCCGCCCGGCCCTGCGCAAGGACACGGCGAGGCTCTTGTCGACCCGCAGCACCTCGGGCACGTACGGGTTGAGGACCTGCCCGAACAACTCGCGCACCTCCTGCAGGATCCGCACG
Source organism: Streptomyces griseorubiginosus (assembly GCF_017614965.1). Lineage (GTDB taxonomy): Bacteria > Actinomycetota > Actinomycetes > Streptomycetales > Streptomycetaceae > Streptomyces > Streptomyces griseorubiginosus_B. The sequence continues at coordinate 41,692 of NZ_WVUG01000017.1, forward strand.
GACTCGTCGTACTCGCCGAGCTCCCGAAGGTCGCGGGCGTAGTGGCTGCGCGTGGTCAGCGTGTAGGGGTGCAGGGGACCCAGGAGCGCGGTACGGCGTCGGACGGTGTCCTCGTCCAGCCGTCGGGCGGCCTTGCTCTCCCCGGTCAGGCGGTAGTCGATGGCGAGGTTGTTGGCCGAGCTGAGGGTGCGCGGGTGGTCCTCGCCGAAGATCTCGCGGAAGCCGCTGTAGATGCGCTGGTCCAGTTCGAGCGCCTCGTTGAAGCGGCCGAGCGCCCTCAGGTCCGCGGCCACGCTGCCGGAGGTGATGAGCAGGGACGGGTGGCCCTCACCGAGGAGTCGGCGCTGCCGCTCCAGGGTGTCCTCGTCCATCTCACGGGCGGTCTGGTACTCGCCCTGGGAGCGGACGATGTTGGCCAGTTCGAAGCGGAGGTTGAGTATCTGCTCGTCGTTGGAGTCGGGGAACTCGGTGCTCCAGAACTCGTTCAGCTGGGTGCCGAGGGTACGGGCGACGTGCAGTTCGCCGCGCTTCCACAGGTAGCGCATCCGGTCCACCATCAGCTGCCGCGGCTCCTCCTCCGCGCACTCGCGGATCTGGGAGGGCACGAGGTGCGGCCAGATCACCTCGAACCCGGGCCACTGGGCGGGGTCGTCCACCGCGCCCTCGGGCGGCCGCGCCGCGGCGAGGATGCGGTGCACCTCGTGAATGGTGTCGTTGAACGCCTCCGGCTCCATGCTGTCGCGGACCGCGGCCTGCACCAGGCGGTGCACCTGGATGGAGTTGTCGGTGGAGTCGACCTTGGCCAGCGCGAACCTGTTCAGCGCCTGGGTGACCTTGCCGAGCATGTACCGGGCACGCAGATCCTTGTCGTACGGCAGCAACGCCCTGATCATCGCGTCGCTGCCGACCAGCGTCATCGAGATCGGTTCGGCGGACAGGAAGCTGCAGAGTTCGAGCAACCGGGCGGCCGCGGGGGATTCCTGGCGCAGCCGGTTGATGGAGATGTTCCAGGTGGCGCCCACGGAGGACGGGTACTCCACGGCGTCGACGGCGGCCGGGACCGACAGCACCCGGGTGCTCTGCTCGCTGAGTTGTTCGATGTACTCGCCGACCGGTGTCGCCGTGGTCTCCAGCCAGGCCGCGGCGACCTCGATCGCCAGCGGAAGGTCGCCGACCGCCTCGGCGACCCGGATCGCATCCTCGTCGCGCAGTCCCGGCACCCGCCGGGACAGGTGCTCGACGCTCTCCTCGCGCGTGAACACCTCCACCTCCACCGGCTGCACCTGGGTCGACGTCGGCTTGGTCCGGGTGGTGACCAGGAGATGGCCGTAGAGGTCGTCCGGGATCGGGGCGGTCAGGTCGGCGAACCGGGTCAGCACCTGGTCCAGGTCCTCGACGTTGTCGAACACCAGCAGCCAGCGCTTGTACGGCCGTCCGGCCCGCAGCGCCTGCAGGGCGGCCAGGGCTGCCTCGTTGACGTCGTCGCCGATGCCGGGATCGAGCCGGCGGCCCAGGTCGGCGAGCTTGGGCGGGACCAGGTCGGGCTGCTCGGCGTCGACCCACCACACCAGGTCGTAGTCGGCCTTGAAGCGGTTGGCGTACTCGCGTGCCAGCTGGGTCTTGCCCACCCCGCCGAGCCCGTGCAGCACCTGCGGCAGCCGCTGGCCGGAGGCGCCGGCGACGAACTGCCGCCGCACCTGGTCCAGGATCGACGAGCGGCCCGTGAAGAACGGGTAGCGGGGCTGGACGTTGGACACGCTCGTGCTGGCGTTCGGGAACCGCACGCCGTGCATGTTGCCGACCGCTCCCGGCGAACTCGGCCGGCCCAGACCCATGAGCAGCGCGGCGGCCGCCGAGTCCTCGTCCAGCCGCACCAGATCGATGGTGCCGTTCCGGCCGGCGTGGGGAATCTGCGGTACGTCCCCGACGCGCAGTGCGACGGGCTGGTGCTGCTGCGAACCGTCCGAGTGCATCGCGGCCTCCCAGGCCGCGCGAGCCGTCCGTGAGCCGAGGAACGCGGAGGAGACGACCGCGAGCACTCGCTGAGAGCCACCGGTGGATCCGGCGCCGACCTCCAGGGTCGTCATCGACCGCACGTCCTGGGAGGAGACGTCGAACCGGGACTCGCGCAGCACGGTCTCCAGCCAGTCCACCCACATCCGGTCCTCGGAGACGTACTGCAGCAGCAGCTTCGAGGGCGGCAGGGGGCGGCGGCGGGTGTAGGCCGCGACGTACTGGGCGCGCTTGACCTCGCTGATGGGCGGCAGGCCGGTCACCCGGTTCTCGGTGATGACCGCGGTCAGCCGTTCGCAGGCTGTCAGCATGGAACTGGCCACCTTGGGCGGGTCGCCGAAGGGGGCGAGGATCTCCTCGTAGGCGTAGTACGGACGGTACGGGATCTCCACCGAACCCCAGTAGGCGACGAGTTCGTCGGGGCTCATGCCACTGGGCAGACCGTCGAAACGCTCACGGGCGAGGGCCCGGCCCGCGTCGACCTTGTCCTTCTCGCCGTCGTCGATGCGCATGGCGACCGGGAGGATGCGGATCCCCTTCTCGCCGTAGCGCTCCTCGATGTCCCGGGCGACCGAGGCGGCACCGTCGATGCTCTGGTCGCTGAGGGTGTAGCAGACCACCAGCGTGCTGGGCATCTGGACGGTGCAGATGTCGGCGAGATCGCTGTGACCGGTGCGGCTGTCGATCAGCGTGTAGTCGTAGTAGCGCTCCATGTCCGCGCGCATCGCGTCGAAGAACTGCCCGCCGCCATAACTGCTGTAGAAGCGGTCCCAGTCCATGTTGCCGACGATCGGATAGTCGCGGTGCCGCATGCCGGCCGACAGGAAGTCCAGGCTGCCGGGGGCCTGGAACGGCCAGTCCAGAGAGATGGCGTGCGGCCGGACCCGGGCGTAGCGGCGGTGCCAGTCGGGCTCGCGGTCGGGAAGGTCGCGCAGCGCCTCGCGGCGGTAGTCGTCGATCAGGTTGATCAGGCCCGGCGTGGCCCGCAGCAGGGAGGGCCTCAGGAACGGGTGGAAGAACCTGTGCAGTCCCGGGGCCTCCAGGTCCCAGTCGACGGCGAGGACGCGATAGCCGTTGGCGGCCAGGATCCAGGCCACGTTGGCGAGAGCCATCGTGCGGCCGGTCCCGCCCTTGTACGAGTAGAAGGTGATCACTGAGCCCTTGCGGTTCTCGGTCATGGAGCCCTCCACTGTCTCGGCCTGCCCTTCCCTGTGCCGTGCCTGTCCGTGTGCTGCCCGAGTGCGTCCCGCGGGTGCTCGGCGCCCGCCTAGACGGGGTACACCTGCCTGGGCAGCCAGGGGGGATCGGCCGCCGGCCCCTTCGGCGGATACGTCATCGCGTGGGCCTCGAAGTAACTGACGGCCTGTCGTACGGCCTTCTGCAACTCGACGGCGAACCCCTCCAGGGTTCGGATGCCGCCGCCCGGGGACCGATGGCCCGACCCCGCCGCCTGTCGCGTGGCCAGCAGCCGGTCGGTGAGCTCCTGCAGCTGCCGGTCCCGCTCGGGCGGGATCGTGTCGTCCCTGTGCTGGGGGATCATGACGCTGATCCACGGCCGACGGCGCTCGGCCAGCTGTGCCATCAGCTCCTTGACGCGCGGGGAGTCAAGGGCCCACCGGTCGAGCAGCAGCAAGGCGGGCGCGGTGGGCGGCCCGGAGGACAGGAGACGGTCGGCCTCGTTCTCGAAGTCGCTCACGGTGACGCGGAAGTTCATGGCCCGGACGAGATCGGCGGCGTGTTCCACCAGTGAACGGGTCGAGACGGGGAAGTACGGGTTCCATTCGGTCGGGGTCTCGCCGTAGTAGTCCGGCACCCGGCCGTCCGGCAGGTCCGCGCGGCAGCGGGCGAGCACGGTGACGTCGAACCCGGGTGGATGAGCGGTGTCGCCGAACGCGCTGGGCAGCGACTCGTAGTCCCGGTAGATCTGCCCCTCTTCCAGATCCACGGCCCGGCTCGCCCGCACGATCCGCTGCGCCAGCCGGTAGACGGCGAGTTCGTACTGGTCCTTCAGATAGCTGAGTTTGGTCAGTCCGTAGAACCCCTCGGCCGCATAGTCCTCACCGAAGTCCGCGTGCTGGAACTGCAGGTCCTTGGCCACCTGGGGCAGTTGCGCGACTTCGACGGGCACCCATAACGCGGGGACGATGGCGCTCTCCCGGGAATCCCCGCGCCGGGTGTGGCGGTATATCTCCCGCTGGGAGAAGGCCCACCACTCGCGGCCGCACTGCTCGCTGATGAAGTAGCGCGGCGAATAGAGCGGAACGAACACCTGACACCGGGCCAGGTTCTCCGACAACTCGTCCGTCCACCGCGTTCCCAGCGCCATTCCCTGGTCCAGAAACCCGGCCCTCGCCCCCACCGGTAACGACGTCATCTCCAGGATGTGGGCGCACAGGCCGTCGTAGAGCTTCTTCACCCATGCGTTGGGACCGGCGACCTCGGAGTCGTTGCGCGGGGTGTGGGCGTAGCTCAGGAAGAAGTACGGCCGTCTGTTCCTGGGGTCCTCTGCGTCCACTCGCACGAATGCCCCCCGATGAGCCGCCGACGGAGCTTCAGTGTAGGAACCAGGCTCCCTTCGCGGAACGGGGCCGCGAAATCCGGGAGTTGTGCGAGGGCGGAAGGGCTTCCGGCGCGGAGGGCGAGGAAAGCGGCAGTGCGCTCAGGACGCCGTGCGCCGTTTGTGGTCCGTCGCCGCCCTGCGTGCCTCGGCCAGCGCGTCCGGGCTCAGAGGCGCCGTCAGCCTGCTCGCCAGGGTCTCCCCCATGGCCGTCACGAACCGCTCGCCCTCTTCCGTCAGGGCTCCCGAGGCGGCCAGTGTGTCCACGGCCTGCGCGGTCTGCTCGCGCCACCGCGCGAACTGCGCTTCGGCGGCGCGCGCCTCGGCACCGTCCGTGGTCCTGTGACGCGCGCGCCAGAAGTCGACGACGGCGATGTGCGCGTACGTCCCCTGCAGCAGCCCTTCCAGGGGGCGCGGATCGGGGCGCCAGGGCGCGTAGAACAACTGCTCGCACGTGGGGTCGTAGAGGTCGGTCAGATCGAGGAGGGCGCCCAGCTTGACGTGCTGGAACTCGTGCACCAGCAGACAGGCCAGGGTCTCCGGCGCATCGGGTCGGGCGACGGCGACCGCACCGAAGGCGTCTCGCGCGGCCGAACTGATGTCCGCGCCGGAGACGCCCGCCCGCAACGGGGTGACAACGCTCAGCCCCGCGGCGAGTCCGGGGGCGTAGGCGGGCAGTTCACGCCGGATCCACTCCCAGGCGGCCGTGAGCCGGGCGCGCCACTTCTCGGCCGCCGCGTCGGACAGCCGCGGTTGCACGGCGTACCCGTGGACGTCGCGCCAGGGGTCGGTGTCCTCCAAAGCGATCGTCCAGTCGGGCAGTTCGAAGAGGTGCCGGTCGAGCCACGAGGGATCCGTCCCCTGCTTGTGCCCGATCCGATGCTCCCGGCTCCCGACACGCACGGCGAAACCGTCGTCGATGTTCCCGGTCACCCGTCCCTCGGCGGCGTCGCCCACCCTGAGTGCCCCGAGGGTCGGCAGCCGCAGCACCCCGGAGTGGGCGGGAACCGTCACCGTGCCCGGCCGGCCGGCTCGCACCAGCGCCGCGGCGGCCAGTTCGGCGACGCCGCGCATCGCGACCGGGCCGGCCTCCTCGTCACCCCCGAGGGAGCGCAGCGCCCAGGGCCTGAGATAAGGGTGGGCCAGCACGGCGTCGACCGATCCGGGAGCCTCCGCGTCGAGGACCGTCAAGGTCTCCCAGGCGGCCGTCCCCGTCGCACTGTGCGGGACCTCGTGCCAGACGGCGGCCAGGAGCTCACGGTTGACGGTGAGTTCGTGCCGGGCCAGCAGTTCGACGGCCTCGTGGCCACCGAAGCCGGAGGCGAGCTCGGCGAGGTGCACGCCGTTCCTGAGCGAGGGTGGCATGGACATCTTCTGGGTTTCCCTGTCGCGGACGCCGAGGATCAGCTGCTTGAGGTCGGCGCAGAACACCGACGGGTTCATGAACCCGTTCGCGTCGCTCCCGGTGCGGTAGCGGTGCGCGTACAGACCGCCGCCGCAGGAACGGACGACCGGACAGGCGCGGCAGGTGTCGCTCAGCCCGTCCAGCCCCCGCTGCCGGGCGACGATGCCGGGATGCGTCGCCATCTCGTCCAGTGAGTTGGCCTGCACGCGCATTCCGGTCGCGGGAGCGCCGTCGTACGCCGTCTTGAGGCTGTCCGCCAGCTCCAGCGCCCCGTCCGTCTCGATCACCGCCAGTTCCACGGGCGCCAGCCCCAGGGACTCGGTGAGGCTGCTCGCTCCGCGCAGTGTGCGCAGGACGGAGTCGAGCACACGCACGCCCATCGGGCGGCCGTCGGCCGTCCAGCGTTCGAAGATCCGGAGCAGCCAGTCGCCGTACGCCGTCGCGGATGCGGACGGACGCGGCGGGGGGTCGTCCCAGGTGGCGTGCGGGAGCAGGAAGTCGATGCGGGGCGGCGAGAGTGCGGCGAGGGCGCTGTAGACGGTGTCCGGATCGTTGCGCAGGTCGATCGTGCAGAGAATGCCGGCGAAGAGGTGCCGGTAGCGCGGCTGCCGCAGAAGGGCGATCGCGCGCAGGACACGGTCGTGGCTGCTGCGTCCGTCGCGGTAGCGGCGATGCAGATCGTTGGCGGCCCTGTCGCCGTCGAGCGAGACACCGACCTTGATGTCGAGCTCGGCGAACAGGTCGCAGAACTTCTCGTCGAGTGTGACGCCGTTCGTGTGGATGCGCAGGTCGAGGCCGCAGACGTCGGCGAGGGCGGCGCGTAACCCCTCCGCCGCACGACGCAGTCTGGCCCGGCCGGCGAGGAGGGGTTCCCCGCCGTGCAGGACCACGTGGACGGTGTCGAGCCGATGGGTTCGGGCGTGCTCGGCGATGCGCTCGGCGGTGATGTCCAGTACCGCGTCGGAGATCACCTTGGGGCGACCTCGCCAACTCTGGTCCGCGTGTTCGAAGACGTAGCAGTGATCGCATGCGAGATCGCAGCGGCTGTGCATCTTCAGCACGAACTGGCTCAGGGGGTGAGGCGAGGGGTCCATGAGCGCACTGTTCGATTCCTGCCCGAGGGGCGGGGGGTCAGACGGCCGACTGGAACGCCGCGACCGAGACGCGGGCGGGACCTCGCTCAGGAGCACCGTGCGACACCACCCGGGTCAGGGCACCGGACGCGACACCGTCCGGGCGGGCGGCGAGCCGTACCAGCGGGACCCGCTCGGGCCCGTCGGTCGACGGCTTCCCCGGCTCTTCGGCCGAGGCGTTGGTGGACGTGCTCATGGGCGAACCTCGATCTTCCGTGTGTCCGCTGGACCGGCCAGAAGACACAATCCACACGAAGCGGATATTACGGATACCTGGAGCGCACCGCTTGGCGAACACGCTCGTGAGTCTGGGGGAGCCATGAAACCATACGGCCGGAAAGGATCGCGACGCGCCTGGTCGCGCCCCAACTGCCAGCACCTGTAATGGAGTTGAGCAGTAAGAAAATCCCATTCAGACCCCCGCCTCAGAAGGGTCGGAGTGGCGGAAACGCGCTCGACGGCTCCTCCGATAGGAGTCCAAGGAATACCTGACCAGCTCCGACCTCGGCGATTTTTTACCAAGGATTTACTTGGGGGGTGAGTTTGAGATCCATTGGCCCCGGCGCACTGGGCCCGTCACCCACCCGGTCCGTGCACCCTCGCGCCCCGCGTCCACACCCGGCCGTGTCATCCGGTCGGCGGCCCACCGTGCAGCCGGCCCCATCGCGTGCGACGCCACCACCGTAGCCCCGCCCAGCAGCAGCCACCCGGGCGTGCCCCACCCCACCAGCAGCGAGGTCAGCACCAGTGGGCCCAGGGTGCGGGCCACCGTCACGCCGGTGCCGAAGAAGCCCTGGTACTCGCCGACCCGGTCCACCGGCGCGAGATCGAAGGACAGCTGCCAGGAACCGGCCGACTGCCCCATCTCGGCGACGACCTGCAGCACGGCCCCGACGGCCAGGAACCCCACCGCCGGCCGGCGCGGCACCCCTGCCGAGAGCGCGAACACCGCGCACGCCGCCAGCATCACCCAGCCCGAGCGCCGCACCGCGCGCGTGGCGGACCCGAGCCCCGTGACACCGCGCGCCATCCGTACCTGGAACGCCATCACCGCGCCGGTGTTGAGCACGAACAGCGCCGAGACCAGCCAGGCGGGCGCGGTCGTCCGCTCGGCGATCCACAGCGGCAGCCCCAGACTGAGCAGCGGCATCCGCAACAGCAGCACGGTGTTGAGCAACGCGACCACCACATACGGCCGGTCCCGCACCACACCGAGCCCGTCCCGTTCCCGCGTCGGCCGCCCCCGGAGCACGCCCTGCTCCCGCCCCTCGCCCACCGTGACCGGTGCCACGGTCGGCAGCCGGAGCAGAAGGGCCGCGCACACCAGGAAGCTCGCCGCGTCCAGGGCGAACACCCCGAGGTACGCCGCCCGGGTCCCCGCCTGCAACGCCAGTCCGCCCAGCCCCGCGCCCACCGCCAGCCCGGCGTTCAGCGTCGCCTGCAGGTGCGCGAGCAGCCCCGTCCGCTCCCCGGCCGTCACCAGTCCCGCGAGCAGCGCCTGCCGGGCCGCCGCCATGCCCGACTGCGCCGTCGCGTACGCACAGGCGGCGAGGACGAACGGAAGGAACCCCCGCACCACCAGGAACGAACCGACAGCGGCCGCGGTTCCCACCGCCAGCAGCACGGCCGCACCCCGCGCCCCGCGCCGGTCGGCGACCCTCCCGAGCGGCACCCCGGCCAGCGACCCGACCGCCCAGGCGACGGTCAGCCCGAGCCCCACGCGCGCGGGCGCCAGACCGACGACATGCGTGAAGTACAGCGCGGAGGTCACGTAGTAGGCGCCGTCGCCGATCGAGTTGGCCAGCTGGGCCAGCGCCAGCACGCGCCGCGGACCGGCGGGCGGAACGAGTCGAGAGGTCATGCCAGCGACACTACGAAGCCAATGGACCCTCGGACAGGCCCAATCGCCCGCCGTCTCGCTGGCCCAATTCAGCCGCCGTCCAGTACCTTGCCCAGCACCTCCAACGCCTCCGGATACACCCGCTCCCGAGGCGTCCCGTACCCCACGATCACGCCCTGGGCCCGGTCCTCGCCCGGCGTGTGCCAGTGGTCGCCGAGCCGCCCCAGCGCGAGCCCCTCCGCCTCGGCGCGCTTCAGTACCTCCGCCTCGTCGGCGACCTCCACGAGCGCGTGCAGCCCGGCGGCGATCCCGCGGACGTTCCGTCGCCCGCCGAGCCGGTCCAGGAGCTGGTCCCTGCGCCTGCGGTATCTGAGCCGGCACGCGCGTACGTGCCGGTCGTAGGCATGGCTGTCGATGAGCTCCGCGAGCGCCAGCTGGCCGATGGACTCGGTGTGGTGGTCGCTGTGCAGCTTGGCGTCGGCGACCGCGTCGACCAGGTGCGGCGGCAGCACCATCCAGCCGAGCCGCAGCGCCGGCCCGAGCGTCTTGGAGGCGGTGCCCAGATAGACGACCTGCCCGGGAGCCATCCCCTGCAACGCGCCCACCGGCTGGCGGTCGTAGCGGAACTCCCCGTCGTAGTCGTCCTCGACGATCAGCCCGCCACGCGCGCGTGCCCAGTCCGTCAGCGCCCGCCGCCGCTCGGGGCGCAGTGTGACGCCGGTCGGGTACTGGTGGGCGGGGGTGACGACGACGGCCTTCGCGTCCGCCAACGCGTCGGCGCACACCCCGCGCTCGTCGACCGGCACCGGCACCACGGTGCCGCCGTTGTGCCGTACCACCTCCCGGTGGAACGGCAGCCCCGGATCCTCCATGGCGATCTCGCCGCCTTCCAGCACGCGCGTGAGGAGCGCGAGCCCCTGCACGTACCCGGAGGTGATCACGATGCGCTCCGGGGGCGCGATGACCCCTCGCGCGCGCCCCAGGTATCCCGACAGCGCCTGCCGCAGCTCCGTGCGGCCGCGCGGGTCCCCGTAGTCGTACGCCAGCAGGGGAGCCGTGGCGATGGCGCGCCTGAGCGCCCGCAGCCAGGCCGCCGCCGGGAACGCCCCGACGTCCGGGCTGCCCGGCCGCAGATCGAAACGCGGGGTACGCGCGTGCGTGGCCGCGTCGGGCGCCTCCTGGTCGGCCGAGGGCAGCTGCGCGACCTGCGTCCCCGACCCCTGCCGAGCGGTCAGATACCCCTCGGCGACCAACTGGTCGTAAGCCGCCTTCGCGGTCCCCCGGGAGATCCCGAGCTCACTCGCGAGCCGCCGGGTGGCGGGCAGCCGTGTGCCGGGCGCCAGCCGCCCGTCCCGCACGGCGTCCCGCAGGGCCCGCTCCAGCCCGACCCGCCGGCCGTCACCGGCATCGGGCTCCAGATGCAGGTCGACCCCGACACCGGCCAAGAAGTCGTTCACGAAAACCCTCCCCCTAGGTACGTGTGTCCGGGCACGTCGATGGCCGGGCACCTCACTGGTACCCGGCCATCCGTCCCGTATCAGCCCTTGAGCGAAGCCATCCAGGCCTCGACCTCGTCCGATCGCCGGGGCAGGCCCGCCGACAGGTTCCGGTTCCCGTCCTCGGTCACCAGGATGTCGTCCTCGATGCGGACACCGATGCCCCGGTACTCCTCGGGCACCGTCAGGTCGTCGGCCTGGAAGTACAGCCCCGGCTCGACGGTGAGGCACATGCCCGGCTCCAGCGTGCCGTCGACGTACGACTCCACGCGCGCGGCGGCGCAGTCGTGCACGTCCATGCCGAGCATGTGGCCCGTCCCGTGCAGCGTCCAGCGCCGCTGCAGCCCCAGCTCCAGCACCCGCTCCACGGGGCCCTCGACCAGCCCCCACTCGACGAGCCGCTCGGCGAGCACGCGCTGCGCGGCGTCGTGGAAGTCCCGGTACTTGCCGCCCGGCTGCACGGCCGCGATACCGGCCTCCTGGGCGTCGTACACGGCGTCGTAGATCTTCTTCTGGATCTCGCTGAACCGCCCGCGCACCGGCAGCGTCCGCGTGACGTCGGCGGTGTAGTACGTGTGCGTCTCGACGCCCGCGTCCAGCAGCAGCAGGTCACCGGAGCGCACGGGACCGTCGTTGCGCACCCAGTGCAGCGTGCACGCGTGCGGCCCGGCCGCGGCGATCGTGCCGTAGCCGACGTCGTTGCCCTCCACCCGAGCGCGGAGGAAGAACGTGCCCTCGATGTACCGCTCGCTGGTCGCCTCGGCCTTGTCGAGCACGCGTACGACGTCCTCGAAGCCGCGCACCGTCGAGTCGACGGCCTTCTGCAGCTCGCCGATCTCGAACTCGTCCTTGACCAGCCGCGCCTCGGAGAGGAAGACCCGCAGCTCCTCGTCGCGCTCGGCGGTGACCTTGTCGGTCAGCGCCGCCTCGATCCCGGCGTCGTACCCGCGCACGACGCGCACCGGGCCGGTCGCCTCGCGCAGCGCGTCGGGCAGCTCGCGCACGTCGGAGGCCGGGATGCCGTACAGCTTCTCCGCCTCGGTCAGCGAGTGCCGGCGGCCGACCCACAGCTCGCCCTGGCCGGAGAGCCAGAACTCGCCGTTCTCGCGGTCGGAGCGCGGCAGGAGGTAGATCGTCGCCCGGTGGCCCTCGGCGGTCGGCTCGAGCACGAGCACGCCGTCCTCGGTCTGGTTGCCCGTGAGGTACGCGTACTCGACCGAAGCCCGGAAGGGGTAGTCCGTGTCGTTCGAACGGGTCTTCAGGTTGCCCGCGGGGATCACCAGACGCTCGCCCGGGAAGCGCTCGGACAGCGCCGCGCGGCGGGCCGCGGTCTCGGCGGCCTGGGCGATCGGCTCCAGGTCGCGCAGCTCCGTGTCGGCCCAGCCGGACTTCATGTTCTCGGCCAGCTCGTCGGACACACCCGGGTACAGGCCGTTCTTGCGCTGCTTGATCGGCTCCTCAGACTCAGTCTCCGGGTCCGCTGCGGCAGCAGCGGATGTCTCAGCCGGATTGAGCTCTTCGGCCACGGTCATCCTCCTCGATACGGCACTGGACCCCCTCCATCGTACGGTCGTACGGAAGGGGGCCCAGGGACGAAAGGCCTGTTACCGAGGGAAGCGGCGCGCGTACGGAAGAACACACCTCCGGCTCACTCGAACCGCGCCGCCAGCAGGACGACGTCCTCCTCGCCGTCCGCCGCGTCCAGCCCCTCCGGCAGCACCGTGCGCAGCACGTGGTCGGCGATCGCGTCAGGGTCGTGCCGCAGCGCCCTCGGCACGCCGGCCGCCGCAGCGTGCAGCCGGGCGAAGGCGCGGTCGGTGGGGTCCCCGGTGCGGTGCAGCAGGCCGTCGGTGTAGAGCAGCACCGTCTCGCCGGGCTGGGCCTCGAGTTCCACGCTGGGCGCCTCCCAGCAGGCGAGCATGCCCAGCGGCGCGGACACCGACGTCTCCACGTACTCGGTGCGCCGCTCGCCGACCAGCAGCGGCGGGCAGTGGCCGGCGCCGGCCAGGGTGACCTTGCGGAGCGCGGGTTCGCAGTAGGCGAACAGGGCGGTCGCGGAGCGGGCGGGCTCGGTGAGCCGCAGCAGCAGCTCCAGGTCCGACAGGACGGCCACCGGGTCCTCGCCCTCCATCACGGCGTACGCGCGCAGGGAGGCCCGCAGCCGGCCCATCGCGGCGACGGCGCTCGGCCCGGAACCGGTGACCGAGCCGACCGCGAGGCCGAGGGCGGCGTCCGGCAGCGGCAGCGCGTCGTACCAGTCGCCGCCGCCACGCGGGCCGGTGCGGTGCCGGGCGGCGAGCTGGACGCCGGCGACGCGGGGGAGCCGGGACGGCAACAGCTCCTCGGTCATCGTCGCCATGCACGCGCGCGTGCGCTCCACTTCGACCAGCCGGCCCAGATGTTCACCGGCGTACCGCGCGTACAGGCCGACGAGGTGGCGCTGGCGCTCGACCGGCTCGGCGGGCTCGTCGTACAGCCACACGGCGGCGCCCATGCGGCCCGTGGCCTCGGCGGACAGGGGGAGGGAGTAGCTCGCGGCGTAGCCGAGCCGGGCGGCCACCTCGCGGTGACGCGGGTCGAGGCCGTCCTCGGAGAGCAGGTCGGGTTCGGCGATCTCGCCGTCCGCGCCCGGCAGTCCGTCCAGGATGCGGCCGTACGGCATCGCGCTGCGCGGCACGGTCTCGATGTGACCGAGGTCGGCCCGGCCGAGGCCCAGGCCGATCGTCGTGGCCGGGCCGAGTCCGTCGGCCGGCTCCAGTACGACGAGACCGCGCCGGGCGCCCACCAGGGCGGCTCCGGCGCGCAGCAGTTCGGTCAGGGCGTCCGCGAGTGCGTCCGTGCGGACCAGCCGTTCGGTCAGTTCATGGAGGGTCGTGAGGTCCGAGACCCAGCCGGCGAGGCGGTCCTGGAGCAGTGCTCCCGGTGCGTTCGGCGAGGGGACCGGAGTGGTTCCCGGGGCGACGGGCGCGGGCGCGACAGTGTGTGCGGGCGCGGGAACCGTTGAATCGATTCCAGCCACTTTCGGAGGGTGAGGGGCGTTCATGGTGTCCGGCTTTCCGACCGGTGCGTACTGCTCAAAAGCATCGCAAACCCCCATGTCATTCTGCGCCGCTAGCAGTGTCTCCACATGTACACGCACTCGTAAGGGGATGTCCAGCATTGTCCTGCTGGGATTCCTGGTGTCCGTGGTAAGCGAGTGCCTCGCCTGCCATAAAGCAAAGTTGGCCTAAAACTGCCTCGGGTAACGGGGTATTGCGGTCGACTGGCCTTGCTCCACGGAGCGTCACAGCGGTCGTGATGGGTACGTACTCGGAGAAGACCAGGGGCGGTTGACAGCCACCCGGAACCTGGTGACCGACCCGGGCGTCCTATCCACCGACGACCGTGCCCCATCCTCCCGTGGCGGAGGCGAAGAGAAATACGCGGGACGGCAAAACGCCAGACTTCGCCACCCCCCGCCATGCCCATGCTTTTGACTGACGCAGTATGGGTGGCGAGGCTGCCACGGAAGCAGCCCACGTTCTACCCATAGGGGTTCCCCTTGCCTCCAGCAGGGGTGTGATGCGCCAACAGGTACGCACAGTGAAGTGATCGACACATGGTGTGATGTGGCCCACGGTGTTGCCAGCGGTGCAACGGAAAGGAACGAGCGCTCATGCGCGAGATCCTCGGAAGGCGACGCAGGCTCCTGTCCCAGCGCAGTGACGGAAGGCCTGAGTTGATCAGCGCGGCCCTGACCTTCGCGACGGAATGGCAGTGGCCCGTACTCCCGGGTGTGGCGGCGGATCCGCAGGGACGTTCCCGCTGCGCCTGCCCCGACCCCGAGTGCACGGTGCCCGGCGCGCATCCCTTCGACCCCGGTCTCCTCGCCGCCACCACCGACGCCCGGATGGTGCGCTGGTGGTGGACCAACCGGCCCGCGGCGCCGATCGTCCTGGCCACCGGCGGCTCAGCGCCCTGTGCGGTGAGCCTGCCGGCCCTGGCCGCAGCGCACACCCTCACCGCCCTGGACCGCATGGGCCTGCGCCTGGGCCCGGTCGTGGCCTCGCCCGGCCGCTGGGCGATCCTGGTGAAGCCGTACTCCCTGGAGCAACTGGGAGAACTGCTCTACGCCAAGGACTTCGTCCCCGGCTCCCTGCGCTTCCACGGCGAGGGCGGCTACCTCGCGCTGCCGCCGTCCGAGACCGGTGAGGGCGAGATCCGCTGGGAGCGCGCGCCGCTGCCCGGTTCCGCCTCCCCCTGGGTCCCGGACGTCGCGCCCGTGGTGGACGCGGCGGTGGAGGTCCTCACTCGTACGGGTGTGAGCGCGCCCGAGTTGTAGGGGTGTCGAGCGCGCGTGGGACGGCACACGCGCGCGTGGTCGTTATCTTCCGCTCTATGCCGCGTCATTCTGGTGGGCACCCCACGGACCCCCGAACCCGTCTGCTCGCCCTCACCGCCGTCGTGGTGTGCGCGGTCGCGCTGCCGCTGGCCGTGGCGTCCGCGGGCCCGGTGGGCGACCAGGGCCGGGCCGTCGTACGCACCCTGACCCACGACGACCCCAAGCTGCCCGCCGCCGAGCCCAGCCGCTCCCCCTTCCTGCTCGGCCTGGGCCTGGCCACCGCGGCCCGCTGCGGTCCCCAGCTCACCTCCCCCGAGGGCGTCGAGGCGCAGACCTGTGTGCTCACGCAGGGTCAGGACACCTGGGCGCGCACCTACTACCGCAACGCCACCGGCCGGGCCCTGGACTCCGTCCTGAGCCTCATGGGCCCCGGCGGCCGCACCGTGCAGACGAACTGCGCCGTGGACGGCGGGGACGAGCCGGGGACCTGTGAGACGCCACGGGAGCGCACCCGGGGCCCACTGGACGGCTACACGGCCGTGTCGGAATTCGCTGAGCGCGCCGGGAGCGGGCCGCTGCTGCTGCGGTCCGGGAGCAACTCCGGGGACACCGCGGGAAGTTGACGAGCGGCCGCATTCCGTAAAGGAAGCGCGGCATGAAAAAGACCCGGTTGCTGGCGACGGGGGATGCACCAGCAACCGGGCTACTCGAACGGTAACAAGAGATCGGCGGTTCGCAAATTCGATCCGGGCTTTCCGGTCACCCATGTGCCTTGCCCCTGGCGGGACTTGTGCGCACGGTCGCCGGTCGCCGCGACCCGGCGGGGCTGATCCGCCGTTCAGCCCCGTCCGATTTCGTCACCGCCTGTCAACTGAGCGTGACCTGCCGGTTGGTGAGGCCGCCGCGCGCGCGGCGCTCGTCGGCGGTCAGCGGCGCGTCCGAGGCCAGGGCACCGGCGAGCCGCTCGGCGAACTCCGCGGCCGGCTTCTCGATGTCCTCAGCGGTGACCGAACTCGGCAGGTCCCAGACCGGCACGGTGAGCCCGTGAGCGCGGAAGGAACCCACGAGGCGGGTGCCGTCACCGAGGTTCGACCGGCCCGCCGCGTGCAGCCGCGCGAGAGCGTCCAGAAGCCGCTCCTCCTCGTGCGGCATGACCCAGCGCAGGTGGTTCTTCTCCGGCGTCTCGCACCAGTACGCGGCGTCCACCCCGGTCAGCTTCACGGTCGGGATGGCCGCGGCGTTGGCCCGCTCCAGCGAGGCCGTCACGTCCGGGGTGGCGTTCTCCGGGTCGGGGACCCAGAACTCGAAACCGCTGTGCACAACTGGCTCGAACGGGCCTTCGGGATCGAGCAGCTCCTGCAGCCGCGGACCGTCGGAGGGCGCCCTCCGGCCCTCGACCGGGGTGCCCGGCTCGGCCGTGAGCGCGCGCCGGAGCGTGTCGGCGAGGTCGCGGCTGATGTCGCCCGACGCCGTGTCGTTCTGCAGGCCGAGCAGCACCGAGCCGTCGTCGCGGCGCAGCGCCGGCCAGGCCATCGGCAGCACCGTGGCGAGCGTGACCGACGGAACGCCCTCGGGGAGGCCGTCCTTCAGCGTCAGCTCGACCGTGGCCGCCGGAACCAGCTCGCGCAGCGCCACCCAGTCGCACTCACCGGGCAGTCCCTCGAAGGGACGGTGCACCAGCTCGGTCGCCGCGTGCTGGGCGGCCCGGCCGTGACAGGCCTTGTAGCGGCGGCCGCTGCCGCAGGGGCACGGCTCGCGCGCGCCGACGACCGGGATCTCTCCATCGGCGATCTGGGGCTTGGCCTTCGTCTGGGGTCGCTTCTTGGCCATCGTGGGTGTCTCCCGGTTACGGCTCGTCTCGTACGTCGGGAGCCTAGCCGTTCACGCCATGAGCGACGGGAGCCTGTGGACAACCGGCGACGCTCGTGCCGACCCTGTGGATGACGCGCGTGCGGTGGACTGCGCGCCGGCGTGGACAGCGCGCCGGCCTGTCCCGGAAGCGGCGTTAGCGCTCCGGCCTGTCCCGGAAGCGGCGTTTCAGTCCAGGTCGTCGAACGCGTCCGCGAACTCCAGGCCGGGCATTCCGGGGATCCGTGACACCGTCGGTGCTGTGACACGCGTGGCGAAGTCGTCGCGTCGGCGTCCGGCGTCCGGGTCGTGAACGTCCTCGTGGACGACCACCCACACCGTGACCTCGCCCCGGGCGTCGTCCCGCACGCCCCAGTCGTCGGCCAGTGCGGAGATGATGTTCAGCCCGCGGCCGCCGTGCGCGGTGACCGAGGGCGTGGCCGGAGCCGGGCGGGTGGGCCCGCCGCCGTCCGTCACCTCCACCGTGAGCCTGCCGTTCACGTCGACCCGCCAGGCCGCACGGACGTCACCGTCACCGGCCAGGGCGTCGCCCAGGGGCCGGCCGTGTTTGCACGCGTTGCTCAAGAGTTCGGAAAGAATCAGTACGGCATCGTCGATGACCGCTTCCGACACACCGCCCCTGCGCAGTTGCGCACGCATACGGTGTCTCGCCTCCCCCACGCCCGCAGGGCCATGGGGTACGGCCATGCTCGACGACGTGGGCACCTCCTGTGCCACCACCAACGCCACCCCCGAGACCTCCTTCGCCCCACGCCACGGTGTGGATGCCCCATTGGCCTGTACCGGAAACCGGCCGGCACGAGCCCGGTGACGCATTCGCAACGATCGAATACGGATCGAACGCGCCGGAGCACTCCCTGTAGTCGAGTGGCCTGATTTCGACGGTCGCCGGAGTGGGAGAATGGCGTTAAAGGGGGCGAAGGGTCAAGAGTTCTTCACAGGTCTTTACCAGTGGCACACCATCAACGGCCGAGCTGACGCAGCACCGCGCGCGGGCGGTTGGTGATGATGGCGTCGATCCCCAGCTCCAGGCAGAGGTCCACGTCCTCGGGCTCGTTGACGGTCCACACGTGCACCTGGTGGCCGGCCCGCTTCAGCCGCTCGATGTACCCCGGCTGGTTGCGCACGATCCGGATCGAGGGGCCGGCGATCCGGACACCGGCCGGCAGCCGCCCGTCCCGCAGTCGCGGCGAGACGAACTGCAGCAGATAGACCGTCGGCAGATTCGGCGCGGCGGCCCGCACGCGATGCAGCGATCGCGCCGAGAAACTCATCACGCGGACCGGGGACTCCGCGGCCGAGGCGGGCGCGTCCAGCCCGAACCGCTTCAGCAGCACCAGCAGCCGCTCCTCCACCTGCCCCGCCCAGCGCGTGGGGTGCTTGGTCTCGATGGCCAGTTCCACACGCCGCCCGGCGTCCGCGACCAGCTCCAGCAGCCGCTCCAGCGTGAGGACGGCGGTGTGCTCACGCCCCTCGGGCAGGTACTCCCAGTCGGGCTCCTCGTCGCGCGTCCGCCAGAACTCGCGCGCCTTGCGGGAACCGAAGTCCAGGGCGGCCAGATCGGCGAGCTCCAGCGCCGACACCGCGCCCCGGCCGTTGGACGTACGGTTGACGCGACGGTCGTGGACGCAGACGAGGTGGCCGTCCGCCGTCAGGCGTACATCGCATTCGAGGGCGTCCGCGCCGTCCTCGATCGCCTTCTTGTAGGCGGCGAGGGTGTGCTCCGGGGCCTCCTCGGAGGCTCCGCGGTGGGCGACGACTTGGATCGTGTGCTGCCGTACGTGGGTCACCGCGTCATGGTGCCACCGCCAGGGGGTAGTCGTGGCGTCGAAGAGGCAGAGAATGCATCCTTTTTGCGAGTCATGACCTATATAAGGAATGGCCCCGGACCCACAGGCACCGCTTATGGTGCCCTGACGGCTCATGGGAAAAGCTGACGGCATACAAAAGGACATGCACAGCTGCAGCGCGCCGGACCGTCGAGCAACGTGAACGGGCGTGACCGAGTGCGACCGAGAAGAAACAGCCGTGGATCGAGGAGAGAAGCTGTGAGCACCGAGAACGAGGGCACCGCGGTACCCCCGGCCCCGTCTGCACCCCCCGTGCCGGTGGACGCTCCCGCTCCCTCGGCACCGGCGGCGCCCGAGGGGGGCGCGCCGACCACCCCGCTCCCGCCGGCTCCGCAGGGCGCTCCCGGCCCGCAGGGGCAGGACCTGCCGTACGCGGGCCACGCGCCCGCGTACGCGTCGACGGAACCGCAC
>NZ_WVUG01000180.1 GCF_017614965.1 Streptomyces griseorubiginosus
GCGGAGGCGGGGGCGGCGGCTTCTCCGGCTCCTCGGGCCTCGGCCGGATGTTCAACGACATCCTCGGCGGCCAGATCTCCTGGCTGCTGCCCTTCTCCGCGATCGCCCTGGTCGGCGGCCTGGTGCTGTGCGGGCGCGCCCCGCGCACCGACCTCCGGCGGATGGCGCTGGTGCTGTGGGGCGGCTGGACGCTGCTGCACTACGTGATCTTCGCGACCGCCCAGGGCACCATGCACCCCTACTACACCACCGCGCTCGCCCCGGGCATCGCGGCGCTGTGCGGCGGCGGTGGCGTGATGCTGCTGGACGCCTTCCGGCGCGACAAGCGCTGGGTGTGGGTCCTCCCGGCCGCCTTCGCGATCACCGGCATCTGGGCCATCGCCCTGCTGCGCCGCGCCTCCGGCTGGAACACCTGGCTGTGGCCGACGATCGGCGTCCTGACGGTGGCCGGCATCGTGGGCATGCTGGTCTTCCGCTCCGGCAACCGAGTCCGGCTGCTCATGGCCTCGCTGGCGGCGGCGCTGGTCGCGGCACTGGCGGGCCCGACGGCGTACGCGGCGTCGCCGGCCTTCGGCTCCTCGGGCGGCATGATGGGCGGCACGAACCCGACGGCCGGCCCCTCCACGGGTGGGGGCATGGGCGGCGGACCCGGCGGCATGCGCGGCGGGAGCGGCTTCCCGGGGCGCGGCGAGACGCCGGGCGGCAACGGCCAGGCGGGCGGCGAGCTGCCGGGCGGCGGCAACCAGGCCGGCGGTGACGCGCAGGGCGGCTTCCCGGGCGGACAGCAGGGCCAGAGCGGTGAGTTGCCGGGCGGCGGGCAGATGACGCCGGGCGGCGGAAACGGCGAACTGCCCCAGGCGGGCGGCACCGGCCAGGCTCCGGGCGGCACCGGCACGGCGGGCGGTACGGCTCCTGGCGGTACACCTTCGGGCGGTACGGCTTCGGGCGGCACCGGTGACAACGGCGGTACGGCTCCTGGCGGAACCGGCGAGAGCGGTGGTACGGCCGGACAGCGTGGCGGCTTCGGCGGCGGCGCGGGCGGCGGGCCCGGCGGCATGGGCGGCGCGGACAGCGAGCTCATCTCGTACCTGAAGAAGCATCAGGACGGCGCCGAGTGGCTGCTGGCGGTCTCCAACTCGCAGAGCGCCGCGCAGATCGAGCTCAGCGCCCGGGAGCCGGTCATCTCCATGTGGGGCTTCACCGGCTCCGACAACGCGATGACGGTGGCCAAGCTGAAGGAGCTCGTGAAGAAGGGCGAGTTGCACTACATCCAGATCGGCAGCGGCGGCATGGGCGGCGGTATGGGCGGCCCCGGCGGCGGCAACACCCTCAGCACGCAGGTGTCCACCTGGGTGAAGCAGCACGGCACGGCGGTGAAGGCGAGCGCGTACAGCAAGAGTTCGGCCTCCACGTCGAGCACGAGCACCGCGTCGCTCTACCGCCTGGACCCGTCCGACGTCAGCTGACGCGGCCCCACCCCGAACGGCTCCCGACCCCGTGGTCGGGGGCCGTTCTTTACTTCCCTTTTTAACGTCCCGTTCATCGACAAGACCTCATGTCCATGTCACTCTCCCTCTTGCCGCCTCCATTCAACCCGCGTAGATGGGACAACCTTTATGCCGGTGACACGCGTACGGCGAGGGAAGTCGGTGGCGTTGGCCACCGCCGCCGTGATGGTGGGCCTCGCGGCCCCGGCGCTGACGGCCACGCCGGCCGCCGCCACGACGACCGCGTACGACTCGACGTACTACAAGAACGCGATCGGCAAGACGGGCACGAGCCTGAAGTCGTCCCTGCACACGATCATCAGCTCGGGCGTGACGAAGCTGTCGTACTCGGCGCTGTGGGACGCCCTGAAGAAGACCGACCAGGACCCGAACAACAGCAACAACGTGATCCTGCTGTACTCGGGCATCTCCCGCAGCAAGTCCCTCAACGGCGGTGACAGCGGCGACTGGAACCGCGAGCACGTGTGGGCGATCTCGCACGGCGACCTCACCACCTCGACCGGCCCCGGCACCGATCTGCACCACATCCGCCCGGAGGACGTGGCGGTCAACGGCAAGCGCGGCAACCTCGACTTCGACGAGGGCGGGTCCGCCTTCACCAACAGCGGTGGCAGCAAGGTCGACTCGGACTCCTTCGAGCCGCGCGACGCCGTCAAGGGCGACGTGGCCCGCATGATCCTCTACATGGCCGTCCGCTACGAGGGCGACGACGGCTTCGCGAACCTGGAGCCCGACGACAAGGTCAACAACGGCTCCACCCCCTACATCGGCAAGCTCTCGGTCCTCAAGCAGTGGAACGACGAGGACCCGCCGAGCGCCTTCGAGGAGAACCGCAACCAGGTCATCTACGACACCTACCAGCACAACCGCAACCCGTTCATCGACCACCCGGAGTGGGTCGACGCGATCTGGTAGACGGACCGGTGAGATCGGCCGCGCGGGGGTCATCCGCCTGTACGGCCGAGGAACAAGGCTTTCGGCCCCCGACCGACAGGGTGGGGGCCGAAAGCCTTGTCACGTCAGGGCCGACGGTCGTGTGTCATGGTCGCCGTCAGTCCAGCCGCTCAGGACGGACCCTGTCGACCAGATGCACCAACGCTTCCTCCGGGCTCCCGCCATAGAGGGCGAGAAACGCATCGTAGGCGCCGTACGTCCGGCCCCCCTCGGCGACGAGGAGCACGAGGGGACCGGAAGCCGCGGTGCCCACGGGCGTCAGCTTCTCTCCCGTTCGCTGCTCGTATCCCCTCAGCTTTTCGCCGTTGACGATGCGACTCGCCCGCTCGGCGTTCAGTTCACAGCTGTGCGTCCCCGGATCGAGCGGATGGCGCGGGTAGTCGAAGCCAGTTCCGTTGAATTCCTCGACGAAACGCAGCGCCGTGGGCGAGCAGTGGATTCCCAGCTCCTCCCATACGTCCCGGACATGTCGAATGTCCGCTTCGGAGGCCACCCGCCGGGCGTCCTCCGGCAGGATGTCCGACAGCCTTTGCCGCAGTCCTGCCTCGCGAGGGCTATCCGGCCGCTCCGTCACTCGCGCCGCCTCCTCCCAGAATTCTCCTGCACCAGCCGCACGACGGGAACGGCGCTCCGTCCGCCCGGGTGATGGTGAAGTAGTCGATCTCATCGAGGCTTGCTCCGACATCATTCATCAGGTTGTTGCACGCGTGGAACTCCGCGCAGGTGCCCGGATCCCACTCCTCCAGATGGTTCCCCTGGGCCTGCAGGTCCTGTGCTTCCCTCAGGCGGGGTGCGAGATCTGGGTGGACGTTTCCCGGTACAGCGCCGCTTTCGCCGTAGCGGCGCTCTCCCGTGTACCCGTCGCGCGCCCCGGCACCGGCGGTGTTGTTGGTGCCGCTCTTCTTGGCCTGCCCCCTCGTCCACTCGGGGAGGTCGTCGTCGGCGCTGCCTGCGGGGCTCTTCTTCCCACCGCCGTCACCGCCCTTGCCGCCCTTGCCGCCCTTGCCGCCGCTCTCGGTCTTCGCTCCGCCGGAGTCCCCCTTCTTCGTCTGAGGCGCCTCCTTGGCCTTGGCCGGCGGGGCGGGCTTGGGCGTCGGCTTGGGCTTCGGCGCCGCCGGCGGAGTGACGTTGTCGACGGCTTTGGTGGCGTCCTTGACCTTGTCGGCGGCCTTCACCGTGTCCGTCGCCGCATCGACCGCGTCCACGGCCTTGTCGACGTACCGGGCTCCCTTGGCCGCCGACGCGCCGTAACCGGCGAGCGGGATGGCCGAGGCGTAGGACAGACCCGCGTCGATGTAGTTGCCCTCGGCCGTGTACCACAGGCCGTTGATCAGGTCGGCGGGCTCGCCGAAGCCGGGCACCAGGCCGACGACGTCGAGGGCTCCGTGGCCGATCGGGCTGATCCAGGACTCGCCCCAGTACAGGCCCGTCGGGTCCGGGAAGGCCAGCGGGTTGTTGCGGCCGTAGGCATAGGCGTTGAGGTGCTGCGGGTCCGCGAGGTCGAGCTTCGGGTCCACGGAGACGAAGCGGCCGGCGGCAGGGTCGTACGCGCGTGCGCCGAGCTGGATCAGGCCGGTCGTCGCATCGGCCGTACCGCCCACGAACGACTTGTCACCGGGCCACGCGCCCGCCGTCGGCTTGGCGCCGCGCACCTCACCGAACGGGAGGGTGCGGCGCTGGACGATCGACGAGTCCGCCGCCTTGATCGCGATCTCGGCCGTGCCGTTCTGGCCACCCACCAGCCAGGTCACCCCGGCCGACGTCCGCACCGCGATCAGCTTGCCGCCGTGTGAGTAGTAACGCGTGCCCGACAGGGAGTTCTTGGTCGTGTCGAGGCGGATCTCCTGGCTGCCCAGGTACAGCGTGACCGCGCCCTTCTCCTTGCGGAGCAGGCGGCTTCCGTCGGCGCCGTACACGTACGAGGTCTTGTTCGCCTCGTCCAGGTCGTCTCCGGACAGGTACGGGGTCACCGCGCTCAGGCGGCCCTCCTCGTCCCAGTCCAGCTTCTGGTCGACCGCCGGGGAGAGGTCCGTCGCCGCCTTGGTACGGCGGACGATGTTCCCCGTCTCGTCGTACCGGAAGCTCTGGGCCGCCGTCACCTCCTTCGCCGACGAGCCCGAGGTCGAGGTGCGCACCTCCGCCGACTTCAGGGCGTGGGCGTGCGTGCCGCCCTTGGCGTCCTGGGCCGTCGGTACGTACGTCGTCGACTGCGTGATCGCCGCGTCGCCGGTCGTGCCGGTGGCGTGGCGGACCTCGCCGGTGCGGTTGCCCGCCGCGTCGTAGGCGTAGGAGTGCCAGTACGGCGCCGGACCGCCGACGGTCGCCTCACCGGCGCTCGCGGCGCAGTCGGTGGCCGTCTGGGTCCACGCCTCGGTCAGACGGCGCAGGTAGTCGTACGTGAAGCACTGGACGTCGGCGGTCCTGCCCTCGGGCGTGTCCGCGACCTTGCGGATGTTGCCGGTGGCGTCGTAGCCGTAGGTGATGTCGGAGTCGGGGGTCTTGACGATCTCCCGGTCGATGCGGGCGCGCTCCAGGCGCCTGGTGCCCTCCTCGTAGGTGTTGGTGAGCCAGGTGTACTTGTCGGCGCTGGCGGTGCCCAGCGTCAGCTGGAGGAGTTCGCCGTAGTTGGAGTAGCGGGTCTCGCGGGCGTAGTCGGTCGTGTCGCCCACCGTGAAGGACGGCAGTCCGGTCGCCGTGTAGCCGGTGGTGACCGTCTCCGCCGGGAGACCGCCCGCCGCCGGTACGCCGACGTCGTCGATCGAACCGTCCGGCTTGTACGACGCCGTCGAGGTGTAGGTGCCGGCGAGCTTGCCCTCGGCGGCGGGGATCGTCACCGACGTCTTCGTCGGGCGGCCCGCCGCGTCATAGGCGTCGACCGAACTCGTGTAGGCGTCGTCGCCCACCCACTGGGTGGCCGACGCCAGGCGCCCCTTGCCGTTGGGGACGCTGGCGCTGTCGTACTCCCAGGTCGTCAGCTTCTTGTCGCCGTTGTGGAGCGAGCGCTGACGGCCCAGCTTGTCGTAGGTGAAGGTGAGGGTGGTGTCGCGCTGGTTGCGGACGGTCTTGACCTGGTCGAGGTCGTCGTACGTCATCCAGGTCGTACCCGCGTCCGGGTCGACGGCCCGGGTCTGCCGCCCCCGCACGTCGTACTTGTACGACCAGACGTTGCCCGACGTGTCCTTGACCTCGGTGAGGCGGCCCGCGGCGTCGTAGTCGTACGACGTGGTGTCCGCCGCGCCCGTGGGCGAGGATGCCTTGAACTCCAGGACCTTGGTCTTCTGCCCCTGCGCGTTGGTGTACGTCGCGGTGGGCGTGCCGCCGGCCGGCGGGTCGACCGTCGTGTGGTCACCGTGGTACTCGGTCTTCGTGCGCCACTTCTCGGCGCCGGCCACCCGGAAGATCTCGTCCGTCGCCCGGCCCGCCCCGTCGTACACCGTCTCCGTCTCCCGAGGCGTCCCCTCGGAGGCGTCCGCCACGCCCACGAAGGTCGTGCCGACGGCGGCGGAGTTGTAGAAGGGGCCGATCTCCTTGACAGCCAGGCCGCGGGAGTCGTACTCGGTCGTGGTGACGACACGGCCGGAGTTGGCGGCCGGGGTCTGCGTCTGGCGCTCGCGCAGCAGGCCGTCGCTGAGCTGGTGGCTGGTGGCCACCGAGCCGTTCGGCAGGAGCGACTTCGTGGTGGTGACGACCGGGCCGTTGTTGCGGACCAGGTAGGCGTACTCCAGGGACGGTGTGTCCGAGGACTTCGCTCGGCCCGGCAGCCACACCTTCAGCAGTCGGCCGAGGGCGTCGTAGTCCAGGTCGGTGCGCTGCTTGTTGGCGTCGACCGTGGCGGTGACCAGGCCCCAGCGGGGGTCCACCGTGGAGGTCGTCGAGTTGCCCGCCGGGTCGGTGACTTTCATCCCCGTCACCGGGCCGCCCGTGGTGGGCGTGTACGCCGTCCTCGTCGTGTTGCCCTGCTGGTCGGCGGACTCCGTGACCCGGCCGTGGATGTCGTACTTCGCGGTCGACGTCGTCACGTACTGCGGGGTGCCGTCGTCCGCGTAACCCTTGACCTTCTCGCTGCGGACCACGTCGCCCTTGGTGGGCTTGGTGCCATAGGTGTCGGGGTCGTCGTACCAGGTGCGGACGTCGCTGATCGCCTCGCCCTCATAGGACGGCGGGCCGTCGTCGCACGCCACCGGCACGACCGTCACCCGCTTCAGCAGCGTCAGCAGGTTCGCGTCGGTGTTGCGGTTGTAGGTGTCGGTCGTGCAGGTGTCGTCGTCCGGGTCGGACAGGTCGCCGGAGTCGGAGGAGCGCTCCAGCATGCCGTAGGAGTCGTAGAAGTGCTCGATGGCGGTGCGGCGGACCTTGCCGTCGTCGAGCGCGGTGCGGGTCTTCGTCGACTTCACGGCCGCGTACGTCGCCTCGTCGCTGCCCTCGGTGGCCGTGGCGGCGGACTTCCAGGGGGTGCTGACGGTGGCGCTGACCTCGGTGGAGCCGTTGAACGTGCGCTGCTCCAGCTGGAAGCCCTGGTGGCGGGCGTCGTCGCGGACCTTGGTGCCGTCGGAGGCGGTGACCGAGACGGACTTGGTGCCGCCGGACTCCTTCTCGCGGTCGCCGTCCATGCCCTGGAGGTAGGTGGTCTGGGTGCGCAGCTGCTTGCTGTTCTCGTCACCCGTCCGCACGGTGACGGTGCGGAAGCCGCGCCACTGGTTCCAGGTCTTCTTCTTGGTCTTGACGAGCTCGCTGTCGTCGAAGGCCCAGGCGGCGCCCGAGTAGTCGTAGGAGGTGACCTTGTTCGGGCCGGTGACCGTGACCTCGTCCTCGGTCACCGTGTCGACGACGAACTTGTGGAACCAGTCCTCCTTCTCACCGACCGTGCCCTCCTTCGACCAGAAGGACGGCATGCAGCGCTTGGTGTTGGTCTCGGGAGTGGGGAGGTTGGACGGGGTGCACTCGGTCGGCTTGTAGGTGACCGAGATGGTGCCGCCGGTCTCCGACTGGATGGCCCGGATGCGCCACTTGTACATGGGCAGGCGGTCGTCGGCGCCGGTGTCGACGCGGTTGGCGTCCTGCCGCTCGTAGAAGGTGACCTTCGGGAGCTTGTTCGCACCGTCCTTGCCGGAGTGCGTGATGGACTCCAGCCACATGGACGGGGAGTGGGTGGTGTCGGCGCTCTGGTACTTGTGCGCCAGCTCCCACTCGTCGACGTCGTCGTACGTCTTGCCGTCGGACTTCAGGACCTGGGTGGTGACCTTCGTCAGGCGCTTGCGGGAGAAGAAGGTCGGGGACCACTGGTCCTTGCACTCGGTGTCGGAGGTGCAGATCTGCTCGAACGGCACGTCCGGCCAGCGGGTGGCGGTGGCCTCCTTCAGGTCGGCCGGCTCACAGTCGGCGGCGGCGCCCTTGCAGCGCTCGGCGGTGTCGAAGACGACCCGGGCGGGGGCGGCGGTGGAGTTCTCCTTGCCCTCCTGCTCGCCGTACTCGATCCGCTTGAGCCAGCCGCCGCGGTCGTAGGAGACGACCTTGTCGCCGCGCACGGTGTCGTACTTGTTGGTCTCGGTGCCGTAGTAGTACGTCATCGTGTTGCCGTGCACGTCGACGACGTAGTCGAGATTCCAGCGCCAGCTCTGCTGGCAGCGGGACTCCTTGAAGGTGTCCTTGTGGCAGGGCTCGTCCTTGTCGTCGCCGAAGACCGGGACCTCCCAGGACGAGCCGGTGAACTCGGTGTCGGCGGCCTCGCGCTTGCCCTTGCCGAAGTAGTAGCGGGTGCCGTCGGTGGTGGTGACGACCCAGTACTCGCCGTTGTCGTCGGCGTTGAAGCCGCCGGTCCTGCGCTCGATCGTGGTGCCGTCGTCCTGCTTCAGACGCCACTCGTTCGCCGACTTCTTGACCAGCTCACCCGCCCGGCCGCCGAAGTTCATGGTGGCGTTGTCGGAGTGCCAGCACAGGTCGTACTTCTGCGAGCCGGCCTCGTCGTGGCCGTCCTCGGTGCAGGAACGGTACGTCCGCTCGATGTACCCGGCGCTGAGGTCGAAGCCCTCGCCGACCCAGGACGTCTGGTTGTTGCTGGAGGCCGTACGGCCGTCGGTGGACGCCGAGTTGTAGGCCAGGCCCAGCTGCGGGGAGGGACCCGCGATGGCGGGCGGAACCCGCAGCGGGTACTGCCAGGTGAAGGCGCCGGTCTGGGCGGCGACCTGCCAGGAGGCGGAGGGCGCGAGGGAGGTCGCGGTGTAGGAGCCGGAGCTGCCGGAAGGCGCGGCGGAGACCGCGAGCAGCGGGGCCGCGGCGCCGATGCCGGCGGGGACGTCGGCGGTGAGTTTCCGGGCGCGGACGTCGTTGCTGGTGCTGAGAGGGGTGACGCCCTGGCAGGCGGCCGCCTTCGGTGTGGTCAGCGCGCAGGCGGGCAGCTGGACCAGGCGCAGGCGCTGCGCCCAGTCGCCGCCGTAGGCCTGGGCGAAGGCGGCGTAGTCGACCTGGACGGCGACCTTGCCGGACGTGGCTGTGCGGCCGTCCGCGCGCGTGACCTTCAGGAGCAGGCCGTCGATGCCCGCCTTGCGGGCGGCGGCGTGACCGAGGAGGTCGACCTTGGCGCGGGTCGGTGAAGCCGCTTTCGCCGAGCGGGAGTTGGGGGCGGCGAGCCGGACGGGCAGACCGCCCGCGCGGATGCCCGCGCGGGCGCCGGATCCGTCCAGGGCGACGGTGGCACTGCCCGGCTTCGGCCAGGCCGCCTTCGGGGCGGGTGAACTGCCGTATCCGGCAAGGTGCTTGAGCGGGGTGACCCGGCCGCCCTCCTCCACCACGGGGGTGGAGGGCACGTCCTGGGTCTTGGGGCGGCGCTGCTCCCGGGCGTCGTCGTCGCCGAGGGCGGGGGCCACCTGGAGCAGGGTCAGGGTCAGGGCCGCGGACACCGCCGCGGCCAGATGTTTCGCCCACTTATGAGCGTGATGTCTGCGTGTTGAGCGCATGCGCGCTCCCCTCCCGTGTGATGTGGGGTGCCCGGGCGCGGGTGGATGCCCGACGCCCGGGCGAAGCAGCCGTGGTCAGCGGCGGCTAGTCGTTCGCCAGCCGGTGGATCTCCGCTCCGGAGAGCAGGCCGGGCACCAGGCGTACGTCGTCGATGTCGCCGGCGAAGTAGTCGCTCCAGGTGCCGTCGTACTGGGCGCGGCCGATGTTCAGGCCCTTGGTGGCGTTCCAGACGCCGGTGACGGTGGCGCTGCCCTGTTCCTCGCCGTCGACGTAGAGGGTGAACCTCCGGGCCGCCGGATCGTAGGTTCCGGCGAGGTGGGTCCACTTGCCGACGGTCGGCGGGCGCTCGCTCGTCGCCATGGCGCGGACGAGGTCGGAACCGTCCTTGTCGGCGAGGTGACGGCCGAAGATCCAGCGCTTGTAGGCCGTCGAGTAGTAGAGGTTGAGGCCGTTGCCGCTGCCGCCGGCCTGGCTGATCACCGAGATGTTCTCGCTCAGCGAGGTCGGCCGCACCCACGCCGAGACGGTGAACGCCTGCCCGGTGTGGACGGCGGAGGCGGCGGTGGCGTAGTCACTGCTGCCGTTGAAGCGCAGGGCCTTGTCGCCGGCCTCGGTGGCGGAGTGGTTGCCCGCGACCCAGTCGGCGCCCTTGACGGTGAGGTCGCGGTCGTGGCCGGAGGTGTCGGGGGCGGTGGCGCCGGAGGTCTGGTCGAGGCCGTAGACGGCGGCGGCGCAGGTGTCGGCCAGGGCGTCGGGGCAGGCCCGGTCCGCGGTGAAGACGTACTTCTCCAACGGCCCGCGGTTGCCGGCCTGGTCGACGCTGCGGACGTAGAGGACGTTCGGTCCGAAGGTGGAGGTCGGCACCTCGATGGCGGCGTCACCGCCGAGGCTCGCGGGAGTGGCCCGCCGGCCCGGGGTGTCGCTGCCGAGGTCCCACTCGTAGTACTCCACGTCGTTCTTGAAGACCGGGTCGGCGTTGCCGTTCGCCGAGAGGGTGAAGTGCCGCCTGGCGCCCACCGGGAGGTCGGCCTCGTCGTCCGCCGCCTGCACGAGCGGCTTGGTCGTGGGCGGCTTCACGTCCACCACGAACTCGCACCAGTCGGACCAGTCCGAGTAGCCGGAGTCCTTCAGCTTGCCGGTGGAGCCGTCGTAGAGCTGGGCGTGCCACTTGTAGCCGTGGCCGTGGGCGAGTTCCCTGACGGGGATGTTCTCCTCGAAGACGCCCTCGTTCTGCGGGCCGTCCTTGCCCTCGTAGACCATGGGCCGGCCGTCGACCTGGTCCCAGACGCGGAAGGTGGCGGTGAGGTTCTGGCCGGTGCCGTCGCTGTAGGAGTCGGCGTCGGTGCCGTTGACCGCCATGGTCGGGGTGTCGTCACGGATCCAGGGGCGCTTGGTGTTGTCCGTGGTGCAGGTCTTCTCCTCCGGGTTGGTCAGCCGCTCGTTGTACGGCTTGCCCGGGGTGGTGTTGTACGTGACGACGAGCTTGGCGTTGTCGCCGCGGAACCGCTTCCAGGAGTTGGCGTCGTCCTCGTCGGCGGCGCGCAGCGAGAAGGCGATGGGATCCTCGGCCTTCGCCTTCTTGCGGACGGTGGCGGTGAGGTTCTCGTTGCTCTCGTCGGGGTTGTCCTGGAAGTCGACCCAGCTGGGCGGGGCGTCCGGGCTGCAGCTGTCGCCGCGGCCGTAGGCCACCGTGCGGTCGACCATCAGGTCGCCGTCCTTGGGCTTGTTGTTCCAGTTGGTGGCGGAGTCGACGCCGCCCTCGGCGACCGCGTGCAGGTTGACGGTGCTCTTCTGGCAGGAGAAGGAGAAGGTCTCGTAGACCTCGAAGACCGCCTTGGAGATCGTGCGGTTCTTCCAGCCGGAGGTGTCGAACTGGAAGTACATGCGGTTGGTGTACGGCGAGGAGCTGCACACGTAGTACGTGCCGCCGATCGACGCGTACGAGCAGCGTCCGACGCCCTCGTCCTTCTTGAACTTGTGGAACTCGGTGCTCGGGTGGGCGCTGGAGACGTACAGCCACTCGCTCTTGGACATGCCGGCCTCCGGGTCGAGATAGACCGGGAAGTCGGTGTCGGCGGCGGTCAGCACGGAAGCGTCGGGCTCGACGGTGACGGCGGACGCGGTCACGTCCAGGTCCATGTCGGCGATCTTCGCGGCGGCGTCGGGCGCGGCCTCGACGGGGGCGCCGGGGCCGGAGGCCGGTACGGCGTCCGCCGGGACCTTCTCGGCGGCGGTGGCGGAGTCCCACATCTTGGGCGCCTGGCCACCGAAGAGCCGCTCGCCGGAGGCGTCCACCGCCTGCAGTCCGCCGGCCGGACCGGTCGTCAGGTCGAGCCCCTCGGACCGTAGGGGCAGCCGCAGTCGGGCCAGCTCGGGATTGTGCGCGGCCTCGGGGGTCTTCACCTTCAGCACGTACGAGTACCCGGTGACCGTCGCGCTCGCCAGCAGGTCGACGCCCGGCAGCACCTCGCGGTACTCGGCGGTGTCGCCGTCCAGGACCGGCTCGGGCAGCGGCCTGGGCCAGCGCAGGGTGAAGGACCTGCCCTCGTCGCCGAGGGTGATCAGATCGGTCGAACCGCCGCCCGCGAAGGCCAGGTCGACGACCGCGGCCTTCGGGCCCACGGTGCCGTCGGCCCGCCGTTCCAGCGTGGCGTCGGCCTTCTCCCAGCCGCCGTCGGCGCGCCGCACCCGCTGCGGCTGGACGCTGGTCTCGCTGGTGAGACTGCCGTCCGGGTTGGCGAAGACGAGCTCGTCCTCGGTACGGCGCTGAACGATCTCCACCGGTTTCCCGGTGTCGGCGGCCCGTTGGAAGGCGGCCGCCTCGGCCGAGGCCGGTGTACTGCCGGCCGCGTCGGCCGGAGTGGTGACGGCGGGCAACGCGCCCAGGACCACGGCGCCGCCGAGCAGCACGCCGAGCGTCCGGGCAGCACGAAGCCGCCGGAACCAAGGGTTGGTCATGCCCTTGTCTCCCCCCGGGCTCTCCCCAGAGCCCGCTATGAAATTGATGTGCCCATGCGGTACAGCAGGGACAGGGGGAAACCTATGGGACTTTCTTTACCGTTTCAAGAGAATTACAGATGCGTCGGCGCGAACATCCGCAGCACCGCCGGGAGTACGACCACCGACGGGCCCGGTGACCTGAGGGCCTTCGTCAGGTCGGTCTCGAGGGTCTCGGGGGTCGTGCGGATGCCCGGGACGCCGAAGGACTCGGCGAGGGCCACGTAGTCCGGGCGGGTCAGTTCCGTCGCCGTGGCCTCGCCGAAGGCGTCCGTCATGTACTCGCGGAGGATGCCGTAGCCGCCGTCGTCGACGATCAGCCAGGTGACGTTCAGGTCGTACTGGCGGGCGGTCGCCAGCTCGGCGACGGAGTACAGGGCTCCGCCGTCTCCGGAGACCGCGAGGACCGGGGTCGTCGGGTCCGCGGCCGCCGCGCCCAGGGCCGCCGGGAAGCCGTAGCCGAGGCCGCCGGCACCCTGCGCGGAGTGCATGCGGTTGGGGCCCTTGGCGTCGAACGCCGACCAGGCCCAGTACGCCAGGATCGTCATGTCCCAGAAGGACGGGGAGTCGGCGGGGAGCGCCTTGCGGACCGACGCCAACACGTCCTGTTCCAGGGTGAGTTCCTGGGAGGCGATGCGGTCGGCGACCTTCGCGAGGACCGTGCGGACCCGCTCGGGCGCCCCGGCGTCCTCCCTCGGCGACACCGTCTCCAGCAACGCCTGCAACGCGAGGCGCGCATCCGCGTGGATGCCCAGCGCCGGATGGTTGGACTCGAGCTTGCCGAGGTCCGCCTCGATCTGGATCAGCCGGCCACGGGGCCTGAACGTGTGGTAGTTGGAGGAGAGTTCACCGAGGCCGGAGCCGACCACCAGCACGACGTCGGCGTCCTCGAGGAAGTCCGTGGTGTGCCGGTCCTCGATCCAGGACTGGAGGGACAGGGGGTGCTGCCACGGGAACGCGCCCTTGCCGCCGGGAGTCGTGACGACGGGCGCCTGAAGCGTCTCCGCGAGCTGCCGGAGCTTGCCGGACGCGTCCGCGCGGACGACTCCCCCGCCCGCGATGATCGCCGGGCGGGCGGCCCGGGACAGCAAGTCGGCGGCCACGGCGGTGAGTTCGGGGCGCGGGGGAAGGTCGTCCGGGGTCGCGTCCACCGCCGTGACCACCGGGACCGGCGTCTTTGCCAGCAGCACGTCCTGCGGGATCTCCACCCACACCGGGCCGTGCGGGGCCGTCAGCGCCGACTTCCAGGCCGCCGCGATCGCGGACGGGATCTGGGACTGGGTGCGCACGGTGTGGACGGACTTGACCACGCCCCGGAACGAGGCCGCCTGGTCCGGGAGTTCGTGCAGATAGCCGTGGCGGCCGCCGCCCAGACCGGCGGTGGGGATCTGGCTGCTGATCGCCAGCACGGGCGCCGAGGCCGCGGCCGCCTCCTGGAGCGCGGCGAGCGAGGTCAGCGCGCCCGGGCCCGTCGACAGCAGCAGCGGGGCCGCCTCGCCGGTGATCCGGCCGTACGCGTCCGCCGCGAACCCCGCGTTGTTCTCCACCCGCAGTCCGAGGTACCGCAGGTCGGAGCGGCGCAGCGCGTCGAACATGCCGAGCGCGTGCTGGCCGGGCAGCCCGAAGACAGTGGTCGCGCCGAGCCCGGCCAGCGTCTCCACGACCAGGTCCCCGCCGTTGCGGCCGGGGGGAGGGTTCAGCGCGGCCTCCGTCTGGGCCGGCGTCGGGCGGAGTTCCAGGTCGTGGTCGTGGGTCACTTCGCGCGGGCCTCGGCAATCTGGCGGGTCATGATCGTGGTCAGTTCGTACGCCGTGTGGGACGCGGCCACCGACGTGATCTCCGCGTGATCGTACGCCGGGGCCACCTCCACCACGTCGGCGGAGACCAGATGGCAGGAGGCCAGGCCGCGCAGGATCTCCAGCAGCTCGCGGGAGGTCATGCCGCCCGCCTCGGGGGTGCCGGTGCCGGGCGCGTGGGCCGGGTCCAGGCAGTCGATGTCGATGGAGATGTAGAGGGGACGGTCGCCGATGCGCTGCCGCAGCTGGTCGGCCACCTCGTCGGCGCCACGGCGGTAGACGTCCGCCGAGGTGACGATGCCGAAGCCCATCTTCTCGTCGTCGGTGAGGTCCTGCTTGCCGTACAGCGGGCCGCGGATGCCGACGTGGGAGAGCGCCGAGGTGTCGAGGATGCCCTCCTCCACCGCCCGGCGGAACGGCGTGCCGTGGGTGTACTCGGCGCCGAAGTACGTGTCCCAGGTGTCGAGATGGGCGTCGAAGTGCAGCAGCGCGACCGGGCCGTGCTTCTTCGCGACCGACCTCAGCAGCGGCAGCGCGATGGTGTGGTCGCCGCCGAGGGTCATCAACCGGGCGCCGGTGCCGAGGAGTTCGTCGGCGGCGGCCTCGATCGTCTCGACGGCCTCATTGATGTTGAAGGGGTTCACCGCGATGTCCCCGCCGTCCGCGACCTGCGCCAGGGCGAAGGGGGAGGCGTCCTGCGCCGGGTTGTAGGGCCGCAGCAGCCGGGACGCCTCGCGGATCGCGTTGCCGCCGAAGCGGGCGCCCGGCCGGTAGGAGACACCCGAGTCGAACGGCACCCCGACGACGGCGACATCGGTACGGCCGACCTCGTCGAGGCGGGGCAGCCGGGCGAAGGTGGCGGGGCCGGCGTACCGCGGGATCCGGGAGGAGTCGACGGGGCCGCGGGGCGTCTCGTTGCTGCTCATGGGGTAATGCCTTCTTTCCTACGCTTCATCGCGTATGTACTGCTTCGGTGTACGACTCTACTGGGCGGCCGGAACCCGCTCGGACTCGAGTTCGGGGGTGCCGCGGCCGGCCAGCCGCTCGCGCCAGGCGGCCAGCACCGTCTCGTCGGTGGGCCTGGTCGCCAGGGACACGACGACGTAGGCCGCCAGGGAGGACAGCAGGCCGTAGTAGACGGGTTCGTTGGCGAGGATGCCGTAACCCGCCATCAGGCCGATGACCGCGAGGCCTCCGACGACCACGGAGGCGAGGGCACCGTGCACGGTGCCGCGCTTCCACAGCAGCCCGCCGAGGATGGGGACGAGGAGTCCGCCGACGAGCAGGTTGTAGGCGACCGTCAGCGCCTCGACGACGTTGTTCAGCGCGATCGCCGTGCCGATCACCCCGAGGCCCATGATCAGGATGAACGCCCGGTTGCCCCGCACCTCTTCATGCTCGCCGGACCTGGCCTTCCCGCGGATCCGCGACCAGATGTCGTTGTTGGCCACGGTCGCGCAGGCGATCAGCGCGCCGGAGGAGGTGGACATCACGGCGGCGAGCGCGGCGGCCAGCACCAGTCCCCGCACACCGACGGGGAGTTCGTCCTTGACGATGGTCGCGAAGGCGTCGTCCGGGCTGCCGAGGTGCGGGTACAGCACCTTGGCCGCCGTACCGATGACCGCGCCGGCGAGGGCGTAGGCGAGGCAGTAGGTGCCGGCGACCGTGCCGCCCCACTTGGCCGTGCGGTCGCCGCGGGCCGTGAAGACGCGCTGCCAGATGTCCTGGCCGATGAGCATGCCGAAGGTGTAGATCAGCACGTACGTGAAGATCGTCTCGCCGCCGATGCCCAGCGGGTCGAAGTACGAGGTCGGCAGCTTGGCCCTCATCTCGCCGAAGCCGCCCGCCTTCACGACCGCGATCGGCAGCAGCAGGAGCAGCACGCCGATGGTCTTCACCACGAACTGCACCATGTCCGTCAGGGTGATCGACCACATGCCGCCGAGCGTCGAGTACGCGACGACGATGGAGCCGCCGAGGACGATCGCGAGGGTGCGGTTCATGTCGAACAGGACGTCGAAGATCGTGGCGTAGGCGATGGTCGAGGTGACGGCGAGCATAAGGGTGTACGCCCACATGACGACGCCGGAGATCACGCCCGCCCGGCCGCCGTACCTGAGGTCCAGCATCTCGGAGACGGTGTAGACCTTCAGCCGGGCGATGCGGGCGGAGAAGAAGACGGACAGGGCGAGCAGGCCGAGGCCGATGGTGAAGACCATCCAGGCACCGGAGAGGCCGTACTGGTAGCCGAGTCCGACGCCGCCGATGGTGGACGCGCCGCCCAGGACGATCGCGGCCATGGTGCCGGAGTACATCGCCGGGCCCAGACGGCGTCCGGCGACCAGGAAGTCACTCTTGGAGCGGGCGCGGCGCATGCCCCACCAGCCCATGGCCAGCATGCCGGCCAGGTAGACGACGATCACGGTGTAGTCGACGGCCACGGCAGCCTCCTTCGCGGGGTTTCCTCGACAGTAGGTGGCCGGAAAGCGACTGCGAAGTGTACGTTTCATCCACTTGGTCGGTTCAAGGTGGAGGGTACGCACACCATGCCGGATCCCGCGGTTCCCCCGACTCCCCCGGTGCCCCTCGCGTCCCTGCTGGCCCGTGAGGACCTGGCCCTGCGGCAGATCGCGGGGCCGTCCGATCCGGACATCGTGATCCACTGGGCGCACACCTCGGAGATGGCGGACCCGTATCCGTATCTGCTGGGCGGGGAGCTGCTGCTGACGGCCGGGGTCCATGTGCCGGAGGCCGCCGGTACCGGCACGTACTTCGACGACTACGTGTCGCGGATCGTCGCGGCGGGCGGTGCCGCCCTCGGCTTCGGCCTGGCTCCCGTGCACGACACCGTGCCGCGGGCGCTGGTGGCGGCCTGCGAGGCGTACGGGCTGCCGCTCGTCGAGGTGCCGCCGCGGACCACGTTCTCCGGCATCGCCCGCGCGGTCTGGCAGCTCATGGCGCAGGCACGGCTCGCCGAACTCCGCCGGGTCACGGAGGCCCAGCAGAGCCTGGCCGCGGCCGCGTCCCGCCCGGATCCGGTGCGGTCGGTCCTGCGTCAGCTGGCCCAGCGGGTGGGGGGCGGGGCGGTGCTGTACGGGCCGGAGGGCGCGGAGGTCGCGGCGGCGGGGCGACCGCTGCCGGACGCCGTCCTCGACGCCCTGACGGAGCTCACCCGGGTCGTCCACCCCACCGGCCCCGGGACACCGACCTCCGCCACCGACTCCACCGCCGGCACCCACCTCGCCGCGTACGCGCTCGGCGCCGGCCGGGGCTTCGCGCTCGGGGTCGCCTCCCCCACCCGCGAACCCGGCGACCACACCATCGCCTCGGTCGCGGCCGTCCTGCTCTCCCTCCTCACCGACGAACACCAGAGCGGCACCGGAACGGCCCGCTCCTCGGCCCTCGTACGACTGCTCCTGGGAGCCGCGCCCCAGGAGGTGGCCCCTCTGCTCGGCGACGACCAGGAC
>NZ_WVUG01000181.1 GCF_017614965.1 Streptomyces griseorubiginosus
GGGGCGGACCGAGGGGCGGGGTCGCGCGGTCGGTGAAGAAGATGCGGGGATACCTCGCCGAGCTCATCCACAAGAAGCGCCAGGCCCTCCCGGACGAGGCCGCTCCCGGCGAGGACCTCATCTCCGGGCTCATCCGCGCCTCCGACCACGGCGAGCACCTCACCGAGAACGAGGCCGCGGCGATGGCGTTCATCCTGCTGTTCGCCGGGTTCGAGACCACCGTCAACCTCATCGGCAACGGCACCTACGCCCTGCTCACCCACCCCGAGCAGCGGCGAGCCCTCCAGACCTCCCTCGCGGCCGGCGAAGAGGGCCTGCTCGCGACCGCAGTCGAGGAACTCCTGCGCTACGACGGTCCGGTGGAGCTGGCGACCTGGAGGTTCGCCACCGAACCCCTCACCATCGGCGGGCGGCACATCGCGGCCGGCGACCCCGTCCTCGTCGTCCTGGCCGCCGCGGACCGGGACCCGGAGCGGTTCGCCGACCCCGACACCCTCGACCTCGCCCGGCGCGACAACCAACACCTCGGCTACGGCCACGGCATCCACTACTGTCTCGGCGCCCCGCTGGCCCGGCTGGAGGGCCAGACCGCGCTGGCCACGCTGCTCACCCGGCTGCCGGATCTTCAACTCGGCGCCGAGCCGGCCGAGTTGAGGTGGCGGGGCGGGCTCATCATGCGCGGACTGCGCACGCTTCCCGTGGAGTTCACCCCGGCCGGGTGAGGAGACACCGCCGGACGAACGCCCGGCAAACATGACACGCGCTCAAGTCTGTGATCTTCACGTGATCTACGCGGCATTAACTTGTGACAAGTGATCGTCTGGCGATACGTTCACGGATCAACAGCGGCGCCAGGGTTTGGCCCACGCTTCACGCGCCGTGTTCAGTGCTGTCTCGCGAAAGGCCCCGCACATGCTCTCCGGGAACGGTCGTCACCGTCGCCCCCGCCAGGCTCCGGCCCTGCTCGTCGCGGCCGGCGTGACCGGCTCCGCCATCGCCATCCCGCTCCTCGGTGCGGCGAGCGCGAACGCGGCTGACGGGACCACGTGGGACAAGGTGGCGAACTGCGAGACCGGCGGCTCCTGGAGCGAGAACAGCGGCGGCTTCTACGGCGGCCTGAAGCTGACCCAGGACGACTGGGACAAGTACGGCGGCCTCGACTACGCCGAGCGCCCCGACCTCGCCAGCCGCAACCAGCAGATAGCCGTCGCCGAGAAGATCCTCGACGCCGAGGGCGTCGGCGCCTTCCACACCTGTGGACTGACCTCCGGGCTGACCAAGGACTCGGCCTCGGTGGACATCGACACCGGCGTGTCCGGCGGTTCGTCCGGTTCATCCGGTTCGTCCGACACCTCGGACGGGTCCGGCTCCACGGGTCTGTCCAACTCCTCGGGTGACTCGGCGGATGACTCCTCCTCGACGGAGGGCTCGCCGTCGCCCTCCGCCTCCACCGGCTCTCCCTCCGCTCCGGCGGGCAAGTCCAGCAAACCGGACAACTCCGCCTCGCCTTCCGCGTCCCCCTCGGATTCACAGACGGCCGACAGTCCGTCGACAGGTCGGTCGAAAAGCGACGACTCGGACAATGAGCAGCAGGCGGTGGGCTCTTGGAGCCTCGTGGACACCGGCGCCGTCGCCTCCGTCACGGGCACCGGACGGCATCGCGGTGCGAGCGCCGAGGAGGCCGCCACGGAGAGCGCCAAGGGCGGCACGTACACCGTGCGCGCCGGCGACACCCTCGGCTCCATCGCCGACACCCTTGGCCTGGACGGCGGATGGCGCGCGCTCTACGGCGCGAACAAGCAGGCCATCGGCGCCGACCCGAACCACGTCTCCGCCGGTCAGACGCTCGAACTTCCGGTTGAATAAGGGGCGAACGGGGCGGAAAAAGGCGGGAGTTCACGTCACACTTCGCGCTGAATGTCCGGTTTGGCGAAAGTGTGGGATGAGTCTCAGAAGCCCTGATCGTCTTTGAAATTCCGCCGATTCCGTGTCTACGGTCTTCACCGCTCGGCAATCCGAGCCCCGACGGCCGCAACGCCGAATCCTGCCAGTGGCCGTACGGGAACAGTCGTCGCTTGACAGCGCCGTAGGCAGGAGCGGGGGACCCAAGGTAAGTGCCCCACCGGGCAGTTGACGGTGGCGGCTTGGGGTGGAGCCGCGTCTCGTGGAAGCGAGGGCGCGGCCGGGCAACTCAACCGGCCCGAACCCGACAGCTCACCTCGCAGGCGTCGGTGAGGGGATCAACCATGCTGTTTTCCAGCAAGGGCAAGCACCGCCGTCCGTCCAAGGCCACCCGTGCCGCCGCGCTCGCCGGTGTCACCGGTGTCGCCATCGCCGCTCCGCTGATGGCGGCCGGCAACGCCTCCGCCGCCACCGCCTCCGAGTGGGACGCGGTCGCCCAGTGCGAGTCGGGCGGCAACTGGTCCATCAACACCGGCAACGGTTACTACGGCGGCCTGCAGTTCTCCGCCTCCACCTGGGCCGCGTACGGCGGCACCGCCTACGCCCCGCAGGCCAACCAGGCCAGCAAGGCGCAGCAGATAGCCGTCGCCGAGAAGGTCCTCGCCTCCCAGGGCAAGGGCGCCTGGCCGGTCTGCGGCAAGGGTCTGTCCAGCGCCGCCTACAACGGTGCGAGCGCCTCCAGCGGCACCACCAACCGCTCGACCGAGTCGCAGGCCGCCTCCCGCTCCTCGGAGCGTCCGGCCGCCAAGACCCACAAGAGCCAGAAGACCGTCACCACCCCGACCGGCAAGAAGGTCAAGAAGGGTGACGGCGAGTACAAGGTCGTCAAGGGTGACACCCTCAGCTCCATCGCCGCCAAGCACGGCGTCAAGGGCGGCTGGAAGAAGCTGTTCGAGCTGAACAAGGACATCATCAGCGACGCCAACCTGATCTACCCGGGTCAGCAGCTGCACCTGAA
This sequence comes from Streptomyces griseorubiginosus, assembly GCF_017614965.1. Lineage (GTDB taxonomy): Bacteria > Actinomycetota > Actinomycetes > Streptomycetales > Streptomycetaceae > Streptomyces > Streptomyces griseorubiginosus_B. The sequence continues at coordinate 2,921 of NZ_WVUG01000181.1, forward strand.
GTAATAGCTGAACCACAGGGCCCTGACAGCCGTGTCCCCCAGTGTGGAGGACACGTGAGGGCCTCCCCCCGTCCCCACGGGCTCCCCGCTCCGGTGCGTGTTCCCCCGTACGCACCGGGGCGGGGCTTTTTCATGCGCGGGTGCTCGGGCGCGGGTGCTCGCGCAGTTTTCGCGCGGGAGCGCCCCACCCTCTTTGTTCCGTTCAGAAACAATTTACTCTCGGTTCTGCCCAAGAGATGGTCGGCGGCGTGGCCGATCGGCCTTGGGCGGTTAGGCTCGTCTCGCAGAGCCACCGCGGCGCTGCACAGCCGCGTCACATTGAAGAAGGAGATGCTCGTGCCGTCCATCGACGTCGTCGTAGCCCGGGAAATCCTGGACTCCCGAGGCAACCCCACGGTCGAGGTCGAGGTCGGCCTCGACGACGGCAGCACGGGTCGTGCCGCCGTCCCGTCCGGCGCCTCCACGGGCGCCTTCGAGGCCATCGAGCTCCGCGACGGTGACCCCAACCGCTACCAGGGCAAGGGCGTCGAGAAGGCCGTCCTCGCCGTCATCGAGCAGATCGGCCCGGAGCTGGTCGGTTACGACGCCACCGAGCAGCGCCTGATCGACCAGGCGATGTTCGACCTGGACGCCACCGACAACAAGGGCTCCCTCGGCGCCAACGCCATCCTCGGCGTCTCCCTCGCCGTCGCCCACGCCGCCTCCGAGGCCAGCGACCTGCCGCTCTTCCGCTACCTGGGCGGTCCGAACGCGCACCTGCTGCCGGTGCCGATGATGAACATCCTGAACGGCGGCTCGCACGCCGACTCCAACGTGGACATCCAGGAGTTCATGATCGCCCCGATCGGCGCGGAGTCCTTCTCCGAGGCGCTGCGCTGGGGTGCCGAGGTCTACCACACGCTGAAGAAGGTCCTGAAGGGCAAGGGCCTGGCCACCGGCCTCGGCGACGAGGGCGGCTTCGCCCCGAACCTCGGCTCCAACCGCGAGGCGCTCGACCTCATCCTCGAGGCGATCAAGCAGGCCGGGTACGTCCCGGGCGAGCAGATCGCGCTCGCGCTCGACGTCGCCGCGTCCGAGTTCTACAAGGACGGCAAGTACGAGTTCGAGGGCAAGTCCCGCTCGGCCGCCGAGATGACCGAGTACTACGAGGAGCTCGTCGCCGCCTACCCGCTGGTCTCCATCGAGGACCCGCTGTTCGAGGACGACTGGGCCGGCTGGAAGGTGCTCACCGACAAGCTCGGCGACAAGGTCCAGATCGTCGGCGACGACCTGTTCGTCACCAACCCCGAGCGCCTCGCCCGCGGCATCGAGGAGGGCACCGCGAACGCCCTGCTCGTGAAGGTGAACCAGATCGGTTCGCTGACCGAGACCCTGGACGCCGTCGAGCTCGCCCAGCGCAACGGCTTCAAGTGCATGATGTCGCACCGTTCCGGCGAGACCGAGGACGTCACCATCGCCGACCTGGCCGTCGCCACCAACTGCGGCCAGATCAAGACCGGAGCCCCGGCCCGCTCCGAGCGCGTCGCCAAGTACAACCAGCTGCTGCGCATCGAGGAGATCCTCGACGACGCGGCGGTGTACGCGGGCCGCAGCGCGTTCCCGCGCTTCAAGGGCTGAGCGCGCAGGGCTGAGCGCCAAGGGCTGAGCACCGTCGACGGCTGATCCTTACGGGGCTAAGCCTTAGCCAGTCGTACGTACGTCCCCGTACCGGTCCCGTACCGTGTGCGGGGACGTACGCACGTGTGACGGGAGGCGGGGAACATGGCCGTGAAGGACCGGGACCGGTTCTCCACCGCGACCAGACTGCGGCTGCTCGGCGAGCAGACCGCCGCCCGTGTCTACCGCTCCCAGACCCGGCGCCAGGCCCGCCGCTCCCGCCTCACCGGCCGGGCGGCCCTGCTCGCGCTCGTGGTGTGCACGCTGGTGGTGGCGCTGGCCTATCCGATGCGTCAGTACGTCTCCCAGCGCGCCCAGATCTCCGACCTGGAGCGGCAGCAGCAACGGGAGCGACAGCGGGTCGAGCAGCTGCGCGACCTCAAGGCGCGCTGGCAGGACGACGCGTACGCCGAGCAGCAGATCCGGCAGCGGCTGCACTATGTGATGCCGGGCGAGACGGGGTACGTCGTGATCGACCCGGACGCGGCCAAGCAGTCCCGCGCCGACCTCGGGGCCGCCGACCGGCCCTGGTACGCCAATGTCTGGGACGGGGTCGACAAGTCCGACGCCTCCGACCAGTGACGTGACGAGAGAGACAAGTTCGTAGTGGAAACGCCTCCGCCGACCACCCCGCGCACCGAGCCCACCGACGCGGACGTCGAGGCCTTCAAGCAGCAGCTCGGGCGTCCGCCGCGCGGCCTGCGCGCCATCGCCCACCGGTGCCCGTGCGGGCAGCCGGACGTCGTGGAGACGGCACCCCGTCTGCCCGACGGCACCCCCTTCCCCACCCTGTACTACCTGACGTGCCCCAAGGCGAACTCCGCCATCGGCACGCTGGAGGCGAACGGGGTGATGAAGGAGATGACGGAGCGGCTGGGGACGGATCCCGAGCTGGCCGCCGCGTACCGTGCCGCGCACGAGGACTACGTCCGGCGCCGGGACGAGATCGAGGAGCTGACCGGCTTCCCCAGTGCCGGCGGCATGCCGGACCGGGTGAAGTGCCTGCACGTCCTGGTGGCCCACTCGCTGGCCGCCGGCCCGGGTGTGAACCCGCTCGGCGACGAGGCGCTGGCGATGCTGCCCGAGTGGTGGGCCAAGGGGACCTGCGTGACGCCCGCGAAGGAGGACGAGAAGTGACCCGTGTCGCCGCCGTCGACTGCGGTACGAACTCCATCCGGCTGCTCGTCGCCGACGCGGACCCCCAGACCGGGGAGCTGGTCGATCTGGACCGGCGCATGACCATCGTGCGGCTCGGGCAGGGCGTCGACCGGACCGGGCGGCTCGCGCCCGAGGCGCTGGAGCGGACCTTCGCCGCCTGCCGCGAGTATGCGGCCGTCATCAAGGAGCACGGCGCCGAGCGGCTGCGGTTCGTGGCCACCTCCGCCTCGCGGGACGCGGAGAACCGGGACGAGTTCGTGCGCGGGGTCCTCGACATCCTGGGCGTGGAGCCCGAGGTCATCTCGGGCGACCAGGAGGCCGAGTTCTCCTTCACCGGGGCGACCAGGGAGCTGGCCGGCGCCGATCACCTCGACAGGCCGTACCTGGTCGTGGACATCGGCGGCGGGTCCACCGAGTTCGTGGTCGGTGAGGAGCACGTGCGGGCGGCGCGTTCCGTGGACGTCGGCTGTGTGCGGATGACCGAGCGGCACCTGGTCCGGGAGGGCGCCGTGACCGACCCGCCCACCGAGGAGCAGATCGCCGCCATGCGGGCCGACATCGAGCGGGCCCTGGACCTCGCCGAGGAGACGGTCCCGCTGCGTGAGGCGCGCACCCTGGTCGGGCTCGCGGGGTCGGTGACGACCGTCTCGGCCATCGCCCAGGAGCTGCCCGAGTACGACTCCGCCCGCATCCACCACTCCCGGGTCTCCCGCGAACGTGTCCGGGAGATCACCGACTGGCTGCTGCACTCCACCCACGCCGAGCGGGCCGCCGTACCGTCCATGCATCCGGGCCGGGTCGACGTCATCGCCGCCGGGGCCCTCGTCCTGCTGTCGATCATGGAGCGGACCGGTGCGGGGGAGGTCGTCGTCAGCGAGCACGACATCCTCGACGGCATCGCGTGGTCGGTGGCGTAGGTCTCGTTTGTTACTGATCGGTAGCACTCGGACGAGCAGGTCGGGTAGCGTCTGAGCATGATCGGGGGGCCCTCGCGGGCCCCCCGGCGACACGCCGCCGGGAAAGTTCGTGAAGTTCTTCACAAGGAATTCCACCGTGTCGAACCACGAAAAGGCCCCGCTTGGGCCTTCCGGGGGTCCAACAGGCCCTTGAACACGTTCAATAGGAGCGTGCAAGGGGGTGGGGGAAGGGGCTTCCGAAGGGTTGTTTCGGGCCGCTCACGAGAGCGCCATCAGGCCGGAGAGGCTGCTCACGCGGCATTGACAACGGGTCGTACCGGGCGGGGGGTTCCCCGCGCGATCATGATCCACGTCACGTGGGTCGCGCAGGATAACACACCCCCTGCAAGAGCTTGTGAAGGGGCGCACGAGCGACCCCCCTGGGGCGGGTGGATACTCGATGCCATGAGCACCACGGAGCGTCCCAGGATCCTCGTAGTAGGCGGTGGGTACGTAGGCCTGTACGCAGCTCGGCGCATCCAGAAGAAGATGCGCTACGGAGAGGCGACCGTCACGGTCGTCGACCCCCGGTCGTACATGACCTACCAGCCCTTCCTTCCCGAAACCGCCGCCGGCAACATCTCCCCGCGCCACGTCGTCGTCCCGCTGCGACGCGTGCTGCCGAAGGCGGAGGTCCTCACCGGCCGGGTCACCACCATCGACCAGGACCGCAAGGTCGCCACGATCGCCCCGCTGGTCGGCGAGGCGTACGAGCTGCCCTTCGACTACCTGGTGATCGCGCTCGGCGCGGTCTCCCGCACCTTCCCGATCCCCGGCCTCGCCGAGCAGGGCATCGGCATGAAGGGCATCGAGGAGGCCATCGGCCTGCGCAACCACGTCCTCGAGCAGCTGGACAAGGCCGACTCCACCACCGACGAGGAGATCCGCCGCAAGGCGCTCACCTTCGTCTTCATCGGCGGCGGCTTCGCCGGTGCCGAGACCATCGGTGAGGTCGAGGACCTGGCCCGCGACGCGGCCAAGTACTACAAGAACGTCTCCCGCGAGGACATGCGCTTCATCCTCGTCGACGCCGCCGACAAGATCCTGCCCGAGGTCGGCCCCAAGCTGGGCGCCTACGGCAAGGAGCACCTGGAGAGCCGCGGTGTGGAGATCTACCTCTCCACCTCGATGGACTCCTGCGTCGACGGTCACGTGGTGCTCAAGAACGGCCTCGAGGTCGACTCCAACACCATCGTGTGGACCGCCGGTGTGAAGCCCAACCCGGCCCTCGCCCGCTACGGTCTGCCGCTCGGCCCCCGCGGTCACGTCGACTGCGAGCCGACCCTCCAGGTCAAGGGCACCGACTACATCTGGGCCGCCGGCGACAACGCCCAGGTCCCGGACCTGGTCGGCCGCAAGGCGGGCAACGAGAACGCCTGGTGCCCGCCGAACGCCCAGCACGCGCTGCGCCAGGCCAAGGTCCTCGGCGACAACGTGATCTCCGGCATGCGGGGCTTCCCGCAGAAGGACTACAGCCACGCCAACAAGGGCGCGGTGGCCGGTCTCGGCCTCCACAAGGGCGTCGCGATGATCGTCATGGGCAAGATGAAGATCAAGCTCAAGGGCCGTCTCGCCTGGTACATGCACCGGGGCTACCACGGCCTCGCGATGCCGACCTGGAACCGCAAGGTCCGCGTCTTCGCCGACTGGACCCTCGGCATGTTCCTCAAGCGCGAGGTCGTCTCCCTCGGCGCGATGGAGCACCCGCGCGAGGAGTTCTACGAGGCCGCCCGTCCGGTGCCGGCCGCCGAGCCGAAGAAGACCGAGGCCAAGGCCTCCTGACCGGTTCCGGTCGCTGAACGAACCGAAGGGCCTCCCGCCATCCGTGGTGCGGGAGGCCCTTCGGGTTTTTTCTGATCCGTAACAGCCGTGGGGGACTGCGCGGCCACCTCAACGATGTTTTCGTGGGTATGGGACATTCCGGGATCTCGTCACGGAGGTGTGCGCCATGGCTGACGCCGCGCTGCGGCTGAAGAGCCTCGTCGAGCAGTTGGTGGGAGTGCCGTTGCCGGTGCGGATCCGCGCCTGGGACGGTTCGCAGGCGGGGCCGCCGGACGCACCGGCGCTGGTCGTGCGCAACCGCCGGGCGGTGCGCCGGCTGTTGTGGAAACCGGGGGAGCTGGGGCTGGCCCGGGCCTGGGTCGCCGGGGACCTGGAGATCGAGGGCGATCTGTACCAGGCCCTGGACCTGCTGGCGGAGCTCGTCTGGGAGCGCGGGGAGGGCGCCAGAACCCTGCTGCAGGCCTTGCGGGACCCGAAGGTACGGGCCGCCGCCCGGGGCCTCGTGAAGATCGCCGGGCTGCCGCTGCCGCCCGCGCCGCCCCGCGAGGAGGTCCGCAGGGCCCGCACCCATCTGCACACCAAGCGCACCGACAGACGCGCCATCAGCCACCACTACGACGTCGGCAACGACTTCTACGAGATCGTCCTCGGCCCGTCGATGGTCTACTCGTGCGCCTACTGGCCCGCCCCGGACGCCACGCTCGAACAGGCCCAGCACGACAAGCTCGATCTCGTCTGCCGGAAGCTTGGACTGACGGCGGGTCAGCGGCTGCTGGACGTCGGCTGCGGCTGGGGTTCGTTGGCCCTGCACGCGGCCCGCGAGTACGGCGTGCGCGTCGTCGGCATCACCCTCTCCCAGGAACAGGCCGCGTACGCCCGTAAACGGGCCGCCGACGAGGGTCTGACCGACCTGGTCGAGATCAGGGTGCAGGACTACCGGGACGTCGCCGACGGGCCCTACGACGCCATCTCCTCCATCGGCATGGCCGAACACGTGGGCGGCGACCGGTACCTGGAGTACGCGGAGGACCTGTACCGGCTGCTGCGGCCCGGCGGGCGGCTGCTCAACCACCAGATCGGCCGTCGTCCGCAGCGCGACGAATCCTCGTACAACGTCGACGAGTTCATCGACGCGTACGTGTTCCCCGACGGGGAGCTCGCCCCGGTCGGGACCACCGTCACCCAGCTGGAGCGGGCCGGGTTCGAGGTGCGGGACGTCGAGGCGCTCCGGGAGCACTACGGGCTCACCCTGCGCCGCTGGGTGGCCAACCTGGAGGCCGACTGGGCCCGCGCGGTACGGCTGGCCGGAGCGGGGCGGGCCCGCGTCTGGCGGCTGTACATGGCCGCCTCCGCGCTCTCCTTCGAGCGCAACCGCATCGGCGTCAACCAGGTGCTGGCGGTGCGCACCCCGGAGGGCGGCGCCTCCGGGATGCCGTTGCGGGCCCGGACTTGGGGCGGCTGAGCCGGGTACGGGCGAGGGGGCCCCGTCCAGGTCGTCGGACAGGGCCCCAACTGCCGTACCGGGCCGCTTCCGCGGTCTTATTGGAGCGCCATCGCATCGGCGTCAACCAGGTGCTGGCGGTGCGCACCTCGGAGGGCGGCGCCTCCGGGATGCCGTTGCGGGCCCGGACCTGGGGTGCCTGAGCCGCGTATGTGTGAAGGGGCCCCGTTCGGTCGCCGGACGGGGCCCCGACTGCCGTACCGCTAGTCGGACTTGATGGCCGAGAGCATGTTCAGGCGGGCCGCGCGGCGGGCCGGCCAGAGGGCGGCGAGGACGCCGACCGTGGCGGCCAGCAGGAGGAAGACCGCCATCCGGGCCCAGGGCAGGACCAGTTCGTACGTCGGCATCTTCGTGCCGAGCAGCTCGCCGGCCGCCCAGCCGAAGAAGACGCCCAGGCCGATGCCGAGCACCCCGCCGAACAGGGAGATCACCAGGGACTCCAGACGGACCATCCGCTTGACGGACTTGCGGTCCAGACCGATCGCGCGGAGCATCCCGATCTCCTGGGAGCGCTCGAAGACCGACATCGCCAGGGTGTTGATGACCCCGAGGACCGCGACGACCACCGCCATGGCGAGCAGGCCGTAGACCATGTTCAGGATCAGCGTGAAGGTCTGCGCGATGCTGTTGGAGAGGTCCTTCTTGTCCTGGACCTTGATGGCCGGGTTGGAGCCGAGCGCCTTCTCCAGCCGGTCCTTGGTCGCGTCGGACGCGCCGTGGGCGGTCTTCACCAGGACCTGCATGTCGCCGGGGTCCTTCACATGCGGGGTGACGACGGAGTCGTCGAGCAGGATGCCCCGGATCAGCTCGTTGCCCTCGTAGACGCCGGAGACCGTCAGACGCGAGGACCTGCCGTCCTCGTAGTGCGCGGTGAAGGACGAACCCGCCCTCCAGCCGTGGGACTTGGCGGTCTCCTTGTCGACGACGGCCTGAGCGCCGCCGACCTCGAAGGTACCGCTGTCGAGCTTCAGGTCGGTGAGCTGGCCGATCGCCGATCCGGTCACACCGGTCAGGGACTCGCCCGTGCCGTCGATGCGCGAATAGACGTTGCGCAGCGGGCTGGTGGCGGTGACGCCGTCCGTGGCGGAGACCTTCTTGTCGACGTCGGGCGAGAGTTCGTTGCCGTTCGCCATGGAGACCACGTAGTCCGCGCGGATCGCCGAACTGGCCATCTTGTCGATGGACTTCTGCAGACTGCCCGCCATCACCGTCATGCCGGTGATCAGGGTGAGGCCGATCATCAGCGCGGAGGCGGTGGCGGCCGTACGGCGCGGGTTGCGCACCGAGTTCTGCCGGGCCAGCTTGCCGGAGACGCCGAAGACGCGCAGCACCGGTGCGGCGGCCGCGATCAGCGGGCGGGACAGCAGCGGCGTGAGGATGAAGACGCCGATGATCAGCAGGACCGCGCCGAGCCCCATCGGGGCCTGCCCGTCGCTGCCGTTCATCGACGTGGCGGCCAGCACGGTCGCCACGCCCGCGGCGCTGAACAGCGCGCCCAGCGTGTTGCGCAGCACCAGCGACTTGGTCGTCGCCTTCGCGTGCAGGCTGCTCATCGCGGCCACCGGCGGGATCTTCGCGGCCCGCCGTCCGGGGAGCCAGGCGGCCAGCATGGTGATGACGACGCCGACCGCGAGGGCGCTCGCGACCGTGCCCGGCGTGATGACCAGCGGTCCGTCCGGGACCGTCGCGCCGAGGGTGTTCATGAGGGAGCGCAGCGCCGCCCCGATGCCGATGCCCGCGACGAGGCCGGTGACGCCCGCGACCGCGCCCACCACGAACGCCTCGATCAGTACCGACCGGGTGACCTGGCGGCGGGAGGCGCCGACCGCGCGCAGCAGCGCCAGCTCCTTGGTGCGCTGGGCGACCAGCATGGTGAAGGTGTTGGCGATGATGAACGTGCCGACGAAGAGGGCGATGCCGGCGAAGACCAGCAGACCCTGCTTGAGCCCGCTCATCGACGAGGAGATCTGCTGCGCCTGGTCGTCGGCGAGCCGCTTGCCGGTGGTGGTCTCGACGAGCCGGGTGCCGAGCGCGCCGTCGAGGGAGGTCTTCAGCGCGGTCTGGGAGGTCCCGGAGGCGGCCTTCACGTCGATCTCGTCGTACGTGCCCGCCTTGCCGAACAGCTTCTGCGCGGTGGCGGTGTCGAAGAGGGCGAGGCTGCCGCCGGCGGCGACATTGCCGTCGTCGGTGGTGAAGATCCCGCTGATGACGGGCTTGAGGACCGGGCCGTCCACGGAGATCCGCACGGTGTCGCCGACCTTGTAGCCGGCGCGCCGGGCGGTGTCCGCGTCGATGGCGACCTGGTTCGCGCCGTGCGGCGCGCTGCCGTCCTTCAGCGGGTAGCGCGGGTCCTTGCCGCCCCAGTAGTTGCCGCCCTCGGAGCGGAAGCCGCCGCCGATGAGCTTGCCGTCCTTGTCGGCGATGGCGGTGAAGCCGCTCACGACACCGATGGCGTCGGCGGCCCCCGGCACCCTGGCGCTCCTGTCCAGCATCGCCTGGGTCAACTCGGGCGTCTTGCCGACCGTGTTGCCCTTGTCCTCCTGGTACTTGGCCCGCACGGCCACGTCGACCTGGTCGAAGCCCTTGGCCGAACTCTTCTGGAACGCGTCGGAGATGGTGTTGGTGAAGACCAGCGTGCCCGAGACGAACGCGACGCCGAGCATCACGGCGAGCACGGTCATCAGCAGCCTGGCCTTGTGCGCGAGTACGTTGCGCAGGGCGGTGCGGAACATCAGCTGGTGCGGCCCTTCGCGTCGAACTGCTTCAGGAAGTCCAGGACGTTCTCCGCCGTCGGCCGGTACATCTCGTCGACGATCCGGCCGTCGGCGAGGAAGACGACCCGGTCCGCGTAGGCGGCGGCGACCGGGTCGTGGGTGACCATGACGACGGTCTGTCCCAACTCCCGTACGGAGTTGCGCAGGAAGCCCAGCACCTCGGCGCCGGAGCGGGAGTCGAGGTTTCCGGTGGGCTCGTCGCCGAAGATGATGTCGGGCCGGGAGGCGAGGGCACGGGCCACGGCGACGCGCTGCTGCTGGCCGCCGGAGAGCTGGGAGGGGCGGTGGCCGAGACGGTCCCGGAGGCCGACCATCTCGATGACGCGGTCGAGCCACTGCTTGTCCGGTTTCCGCCCGGCGATGTCCATCGGCAGGGTGATGTTCTCCAGGGCCGTCAGGGTGGGCAGCAGGTTGAAGGCCTGGAAGATGAAGCCGATCTTGTCCCGGCGCAGCTTGGTGAGCTGCTTGTCCTTCAGCGAGCCGAGTTCGGTCTCGCCGATGCGCACCGAGCCGGAGGAGAAGGTGTCGAGGCCCGCCACGCAGTGCATCAGCGTGGACTTGCCCGAGCCGGAGGGGCCCATGATCGCGGTGAACTCGGCCTGCCGGAAGTCGACGGAGACCCGGTCCAGGGCGACCACCTGGGTCTCGCCCTGTCCGTAGATCTTCGACAGGTCCGTGGCGCGTGCGGCCACGGTTTCGGTGGCCCGGCCGGCGACGGGTGTGGTGGTCACGGGAAGGCTCTCCTCGAGGGACGACGTCGTGGGAAGGGGACGTGTTCCATCGTGGGGGCCGGGGATGCCCGTGTAGTCAGTCGCAGTTCCGGTTCAGGGGGGCGACTCGGGGCGGACCCGGCGACGCTGCGTCATACCTGGGGATGACGGGGGCCCCTGAGAACTCGCTTCGTCGAGTACATGGCAAGCGCTTGCGCCGGGGGGTGTCGAGAACCGGTGGAGCACCCTCGTTCGGGCGGTGAAATTCCGTCATTCCGCATGCGTGCGCGGGTGTCGGGCGTAAGGCTACTGGCAAGTGCGGATGGCGTGTTCCATGTGCTGATGCACCCTCAGACATCAATAAAATAAGACAACATCGGGCTGCGGTCCGGGCTGTTCGGGGGAAGCATCCCGATAGGCTCGGGACCTCGACGCGGAGCCCATGGCCTGCCCGGATGGTGGAATGCAGACACGGCGAGCTTAAACCTCGCTGCCCCTTCGCGGGCGTGCCGGTTCAAGTCCGGCTCCGGGCACTTCCGCGCCTACGGAACGGAGCGTTCCGTAGGCGTGCGTGACCCTTCGTGAGCGTCGATCTTCGTGGACCGTCGTCCCTCATGGATCGTCATCCCTTGTGGACCGTCATCCTTCGTAGACCGTCAGGACCGCGCCCTCGACCTCGATCCGGCGGCCGGCGCGCATCCCGTCGGTGCGGAGTCTGTCCAGACAGCTGTGGAACAGCTCCAGTTCGTCCGCGTCCAGCACTGCGGCGGCGAGGTCGACGAGCTCGGCGACCGCTCCCTCGGTGAGTATCTCCGGCAGTTCCCCGGACAGCAGGACGACGGACTGGCCCGCGGGCCCGCGGACCACGGCCGTGGCCGGTCCGCCATGCACGAACAACACATTCCCCCCAAGGAGCCCGGGGTGGACGTGCGGGTCTCGCTCCTCGGGCAGGACGAGAGACTAGCGGGGGATCTTGGAGCGTTCGGGGGCAGTTGACGTTCTTTTTCCGACTTGACGGAATGCGACGCATCCGTGTTCGGGTGGCGTCACTCCTTGGGTGTACGCGGCGACGACCGGTCCAGCAGGGACTCCACCAGGGCCGCGACATGGCGGCGGTCGTCCGACGAGAGCTTCTGGACGCTCGCGATGAGGAGGTCGACCTCGGGGTCGGCGGGGTTCGCGGGGGTGTCGCCGGCCTCGGGGCTGCCGTACACGTGGATGCCGCAGGCCTCCGCGGCGGCGCGGCGGACGGTGTCCAGCGGGAGTTCCAGGCCCTTGGACAGTCCCTCCAGGGTGGCCGACTGGGGCATGCGCACGACGCGGTCGGCGGTGGCCAGGTGGTGGACGGTGGAGCGCGGGACGCCGCCGCGGCGCGCCACGTCGCCGTAGGACCAGCCCTTGCGGTCGAGGCGCTCACGGATCAACTGCTGCAGTGCGTTGGCCACGGGTGGGTCACTTCCTGCTGGCTGTGTCGGCAAGACCGTCCATGTCGGGGCCGATTCTACGGTCGCGTCCCCGGGGTGCCGAAAGGGTGATTCCGCGAACGGCTTGCGCACCGGCCCTCCGAGGCCCTAGTGTCCAATCTCGTTGGACAGCTCGTCCGACCAGATTGGACAGAGTCCGGGGGGAACCTGACGCTGTCCGATCGGAAACGCCCATCCCTGAGGGGGAATTGATCATGATGGACGCCTACGAGCTTGAGGCCGAGTCCGCGGAGCTGCTGCCGGGTCGCGAGGCCCTCGGTCGCCTGAAGTTCAGCTTCGGCAAGACGGTCAACGTCACCAAGCACGTCGCCAACATCTCGGCGCACAACGAGTCCGCGGCCCTGAACGACCACTCCTCGTGGTCGGTGGCCGACTCCGGCGCCGCCCAGGCCATCAACGTCGCTCAGTAACGCTCGCGCTCCACCTCCGAACGAACCCAGAACATCACCGAAAGGACATCCGTCATGAGCATGGACATGAACGAGCTGGAGACCGAGTCCGCCGAGCTGCTGCCGGGTCGCGAGGCCCTGGGCCGGCTGAAGTTCAGCTTCGGCAAGACGGTCAACGTCACCAAGCACGTGGCCAACATCTCGGCGCACAACGAGTCGGCCGCCCTGAACGACCACTCCTCGTGGTCCGCCGCCGAGTCCTCGGCCGCGCAGACGATCAACGTCACCCAGTAGCGACACCGTAGTAGCGGTACTCACCCGCTACGACGGCCACGGGGGCGGACCGCGCTCATGTGCGGCGCGGCCCGCCCCCGTGGCGCCTTTTCCGGGGGGAACCCGCCGGGCTTTCCGGCGGGAGGGCGGCGCGCGTTCCGGGGGGAAACAGCGCGGACGCGGGGGACACGTGGGGGGAGACCACATATGACAGTGCTCGGAGACGGGACCGCGGCGCTGTACGACACCGGGCCCGTGCCCGGACCCGGCGGCTGGCCGGTGACCTACGAGCAGGTGGCGACGGGCAACCTGCCGGTCGTCGAACAGCCGCCGGCCGTCCCGCGGTTGAGCGCGGGGCTGAAGCTGCACGGCGAGTACCAGGGGTCGGGCTTCACCGACCCCAAGTACATCGCCCGTCGGGGGGACGGGCAGGTCGTGCAGCTGTCCCGGCTGCTGTATCTCGTGGCCTCGAGCATCGACGGCGTCCGTGACGTCGAGACCATCGCGTACCGCGTCAGCGCGCGCTTCGGCCGCGAGGTCAGCGGCGAGAACGTCCGCTACCTGGTGGAGAACAAGCTCGAGCCGCTCGGTGTGACGGTCCCCGAGGGTCAGGAGGACGACGAGGTCGACGCCCCGCGCTCCGACCTGCTGCTCGCCCTCAAGGGCCACCGGGTGATCTTCAACGAGCGGCGCACGGCACGGATCGCACGGGCGCTGTCCTGGCTGCACCGGCCGGCCGTGGTCGTGGCGGTGCTGCTGGCCGCCGTGGCCATGGACGTGTGGCTGTTCGGGTTCTTCGGGGCGATCGAGCCGGTCCTGGAGGTCCTGGACCAGCCGGTCCTCATCCTGATCGTGTTCGTGCTGACCGTGGCCTCGCTCGTCTTCCACGAGTTCGGCCACGCCTCCGCGTGCAAGTACGGCGGCGCGCGGCCCGGCTGCATCGGCTGCGGGCTCTTCCTGATCTGGCCGTCCATGTACACGGACGTCACCGACGTCTACCGGATCGGCCGGGCCGGGCGGATCCGTACCGACCTGGGCGGGGTCTACTTCAACGTCGTCTTCATGCTCGGCATGGCCGGGGCGTACTTCGCGACCGGGGCGCAGTTCTTCCTGGCCGCGGTCTACCTCGGGCACTTCGAGATCCTGGAGCAGCTGATGCCGGCCGTCCGGCTGGACGGCTACTACATCCTGGGCGATCTCGCGGGCGTGCCGGACCTCTACGGCAAGATCAAGCCGATCCTGCTCGGCCTGGTGCCGGGGGCGAAGGGGAAGGCGGCCCGCAAGGAGGTCGCGGGGCTGAAGAAGTCGGCGCGGACCATCGTCGCCACCTGGGTGCTGACCATGGTGCCGCTGCTGGTGGGCGAGCTGGGCTACGCCCTGTGGAACCTGCCGCGGATCCTCGCCACGATGACACGGTCGCTGACCGAGCAACTCGTCGGCACGGGTTCGGCGTTGGCGGACGGCAAGATCGTCGACGGGCTGGTCGGGGTGATCGGCTGCGTGATGCTGCTGTGCCCGATGGCCGGTGTCGTCTATCTGTCGGTGAAGATGAGCGGCCGTATCTTCCGCGCCGCGAAACGCTCCACGGCTGGCCGCCCGCGCCTGAGGATCGCGCTGTGCGCCCTCGCCCTGGCCGGTCTGACGGGCCTCAGCTACGCCTGGGTCTCCGGCATGACTCCGAAGCCGCTGCCCAAGCAGCCGCCGATCGCCCCGATCCTGCAGCCCGGGGTCTCCGCCGAGGCCCCGAGCCCCCGGGACGCCTCGGGCTCGGGCGGCGGAGCCTCGCGCGGTCCGGCGGGACACGGCGCCGCGTCCCTGTCCCCGTCCGCCTCACCCGGCGCCTCCGCCGCGCCGAACGGTGCCTCGCCGGGCCCGTCGGCGAGTACGACCGCCTCGGCCACCGCCTCCGCGTCCGCCCCGGCGTCGGCCCGCCCGACCAAGGGCGCGACGGGTCAGCCGGCGGCCTCCGGCGGGGGCTCGCCGACCGGCTCGGGCCCCTCCGCCTCCGCTCCCGGCGGTGGTCCGTCCGAGCCCCCGGTCTCCCCGACCCCGTCGGAGAG
>NZ_WVUG01000182.1 GCF_017614965.1 Streptomyces griseorubiginosus
GCGAGGGCGGGGGCGGCGTCGATGTGGTCGTTGTGGGCGTGGGTGCACACGATCGCCCGCAGCCTCCGCCCGCCGACGGCGCCGGCGATGGCGTCCGCGTCGTGCGCGGCGTCGACGACGATCACCTCGTGGTCGTCGCCCACGAGCCACACGTTGTTGTCCACCTCCCAGGTGCCGCCGTCCAACGAGAACGTGCCCGAGGTGACGAGATGGTCGATGCGGGCACCCGCCATCACAGCACCACCACCGAGCGCAGCACGTCGCCGCCGTGCATCCGCTCGAAGGCCTTCTCCACCTCGTCCAGCGCGATGGTCTCCGTCACGAAGGCGTCCAAATCCAGGCGGCCCTGCAGGTAGAGGTCGATGAGCATCGGGAAGTCCCGGGAGGGCAGGCAGTCGCCGTACCAGGACGACTTCAGCGCGCCGCCGCGGCCGAAAACGTCCAGCAGCGGCAGCTCCAGCGTCATCTCCGGGGTGGGCACGCCCACCAGCACCACCGTGCCGGCCAGGTCACGGGCGTAGAAGGCCTGCCGGTAGGTCTCCGGGCGGCCCACCGCCTCGATCACCACGTCGGCGCCGAAGCCGCCGGTCAGCCCGCGGATCGCCTCGACGGGGTCGCCCTCGCGGGAGTTGACGGTGTGGGTGGCGCCCAGCCTCCTGGCGGTGGCCAGCTTGCGGTCGTCGATGTCCACGGCGATGATCCTCGCCGCGCCCGCCAGCCGGGACCCGGCGATCGCCGCGTCCCCCACCCCGCCGCAGCCGATCACGGCCACGCTGTCCCCTCGCCCCACGTCGCCGGTGTTGATCGCCGCGCCGATCCCGGCCATCACCCCGCAGCCCAGCAACCCCGCGGCCGCCGCCGAGGCGGCGCGGTCCACCTTGGTGCACTGCCCCGCCGCCACCAGCGTCTTCTCCGCGAACGCCCCGATCCCCAGGGCCGGCGACAGCTCCGTGCCGTCCAGCAAGGTCATCTTCTGCCGCGCGTTGTGGGTGTCGAAGCAGTACCAGGGCCGGCCGCGCAGACACGCCCGGCACTGCCCGCACACCGCACGCCAGTTGAGGATCACGAAGTCCCCGGGCGCCACGTCGGTGACACCCTCCCCCACCGCCTCCACCACACCCGCGGCCTCATGGCCCAGCAGGAAGGGGAAGTCGTCGTTGATGCCGCCCTCGCGGTAGTGCAGATCGGTGTGGCACACCCCGCAGGCCTCGACCCTCACCAGCGCCTCACCCGGCCCCGGATCGGGCACGATGATCGTCTCCAGGCTGACGGGGGCGCCCTTCTTCAGGGCGACGACAGCTCGAACTTCCTGTGCCATGACGTCAATTCCTTCGCTTGTGCGGGTTGTTGGAGCTCGTTCAGCCGAGCTCGGTGCGTACGGCGAGTACCTCGGGGAAGAAGGTCAGGTCCAGGGCGGCCTTGAGGAAGGAGACTCCGCTGGAGCCGCCGGTGCCTCGTTTGAAGCCGATGACCCGGGTGACGACCTTGAGGTGGCGGAAGCGCCACAGCTGGAAGCTCTCCTCGATGTCGACGAGTTCCTCGCAGGTCTCGTAGGCCTCCCAGTGCGACGCGGGGTCCTGGTAGATCCGTTTCAGGACCGGGAGCAGGCCGTCGTGGAACTCGTGGGCACGGGTGACGTCCCGCTTCAGCAGGTCGTCGGGGACGGCGTGGCCGGCGCGGGCGAGGTAGCGGAGGAACTCGTCGTACAGGGTCGGCAGGCGCAGGGCCTCTTCCAGTGCGTCACGCGCCTCCGGGTCATGGGAGAAGACCGCGCTCATCCCGTCGTTCTTGTTGCCGAGCAGGAACTCCACGACCCGGTACTGCGCCGACTGGAAGCCTGATGCTCGGCCGAGCGCGCCGCGGAACTGGGCGTACTCGCTCGGCGTGAGGGTGGCCAGTACGGCCCACTGGTCGACGAGTTGGCGTTGGATGTGCTTGACGCGGGCCAGGGATTTCAGCGCCGGTCTGAGGTCGTCGGCCGCCAACCGGCGCATGGCCTCGCGCAGTTCGTGGATGACGAGTTTGAACCACAGCTCGGAGGTCTGGTGCTGGATGATGAACAGGAGTTCGTCGTGGTGCGGCGGATCGCTCAGCGGCTGCTGGGCCGACAACAGCCGGTCGAGGCGGAGGTAGCCGCCGTAGGTGGTCTGTCGGAGCAGGTCCGTGTGGATGCCCTGCTCGATCTCCCTGGTGTTGTGCCGCGATGTCATCGGTTCGGTGTGCTGGCTCATGACTGGTCACCCCATGACGCTGAAGCTGCTGTCGTGGTTGATCGGGCGCCGGCGGCTGTAGTGCGCGAGGTCCACTTCGTGGCCGGTGCGGGGAAGGGTGAGCTGGACGGGTTCGGTGTCGTGGTCACGGCCGTTCTCGCAGGCGTCGATGATGGCCGTGAGGAACATGCCGACGACGGGGGCGTTCTTGAACTGGTTTCCGCTGGTGCCGATCGCCACGTAGTAGCCGGGCAGCGCGGTTTTGTCGTAGACGGGGATCCAGTCGTCGGAGACGTCGTACACCCCGGCGATCCCGCGCGGGGTGTGCGGCACGGTGAGGCTGGGGACGCGGCGGGCGGCGCGGTAGAGCTGGGCGTCGTAGACCGCTTTCGTGGGGTGGATGTGGTAGTCGTCGGGGTCGTCGAGCCATTGCAGCGGATCGCATTCCGGCTCGGTGCCGCCGACGAGGAGGCCGCCGCCGGGGGTGGTGCGGAAGTAGGTGCCGAGGTCCGGGTCGGCGATGAGGAGCCCGCGTCCCTCCCCGCCGTAGCCTTCGGGCGCTCGTACCTCGTGGACCTCCTGGCGCAGCGGACGGGTGGAGACCGAGAAGTCCGTGCCGACGCCTGCGAGTTGGTTGACGACGCCCGAGTGGGGTCCCGAGGCGTTGACGACGACGGGCGCCGACAGCCGGGTGCCGTCGGCGAGGTCGACGCCGGTGACGCGGTCGCGCGCCGGGATGCCGTTGACGGTCGCGCGGAAGCGGAAGGTGGCCCCGTGGCGTACGGCGGCCGTCATCAGGTTGTGGGCGGCCAGCTGCGGGTCGTCGACGAAGCCGCAGTCGGGCATCCAGCAGCCGCTCAGTTCACCGGTCGGCTCGTCGAAGAAGGCCTCGTCGGTGATGGCCCTGGGCGGGTAGTGCCGGCCGGGGTCGACCAGGGGCAGGCGCTCGCGGATCGTCGCCGCGTCCCAGTCGGCGTACGGCACCCCGGCCCGGTCGAACAGTTCGTAGACCTTGGCGCGGTCCTGGCCGGGTGAGTCCAGGAGCAGGCCGCCGGTCTTGATGAACCGGGCGAGCCCCGCCTCGTCGCCGCCGCCGAGGTGATCACTCCACTCCTCCCAGGCGTGCTTGGACTCCCAGGCGGCGGCGACGCCCGTCCAGGTCGAGTAGTTGTAGCGGATGACGGCCGAGGAGGCGCTGGTGGATCCGCAGCCCGCGGCCGGCCCGCGCTCCACGACGCAGACGCGCCGCCCGCCCGCGGCGAGGGCGTGGGCGATGGAGCAGCCCATGACGCCTGCCCCGATCACCACCGCGTCGAAGTTCTGATCGGACATCGCGTGCCTTTCGGACGGGGACCGGGACGAGGGAAAGTCTGCTCTGTGAGGCGGCTGGTCCGCAGCTACGGCTGTCGAGGACTGGTTGCGTTCCCTGCGACATGTGTAGGAGTCGCGGTGAGGGCGGTGATCCAGTCGGCGGGCCAGGGGGTGCTGGCGCGCTGGTCGCGAGGTGGGACGTGGACGACCGTGTACCGGCCGGACGCCGCGAGTTGCCGCGGGCGACCGTCGGTCTCCTCGCCCCAGACCTCGAAGCCGTACGTCATCGAGGAGGTGCCGATCCTCTCCACGGTGAGGGTCGTCGTCACCTCCTGTCCGAACCACAGCGGGGCGGCGAAGTCGACCTCGTAGCGCACGCGTGGTGCGGCCCCGAAATATCCGGTGATGCCGCGCTCGCGGACCAGCGCCGCCTCGGCCGCCTCCACGAACCGCACGACCGCCGCGTTGTGGTAGTGGCCGGAGGCGTCGGTGTCGGACCATTCCACCCGGCACCGGTGGACGGCACGGGCACCCTCACGAGACATGGGCCGGCTCCCGGGAGGGGATCCAGCGCAGGTGCACCGCCTGGTCGGCGGAGTGGGGGCGGAGCAGCGACAGCCGGGGGCGTACGGCGTCGGTGCGCGATGTCGGGGGTTTGCGCCGGCCAGCGGCGAACTGCTGCGGCCACTCGGCTCCCCGCCCCCGGTAGTCCTGTTCGGCCGCCGCGTGCAGCGTCCAGTGCGGGTCGTACAGGTGGGTGCGTCCTACGGCGCACAGGTCGGCGCGTCCGGCGAGGAGGATGGAGTTGACGTCGTCGTAGGAGGCGATGGCGCCCACCGCGATGACGGCGGTACCGGTGGCCGCGGCGACCTCGTGGCGGATGCGGTCCGCGAACGGGGTCTGGTAGGAGCGGCCGAAGGCCGGGCGTTCGTCCTTGGTGACCTGCCCGGAGGAGACGTCGATGGCGTCCGCGCCGTGCGCGATGAAGGCGCGGGCGATCTCGACGGCGTCGTGCTCGGTGTTGCCGTCGGGCACCCAGTCGCTGGCGGAGATGCGCACGATCATCGGGCGCTCGGCGGGCCATGCCTCGCGGACGGCGTCGAAGACCTCCAGCGGGAAGCGCAGTCGGTTCGCCAGCGACCCGCCGTACTCGTCGGTGCGGTGGTTGGCGACCGGGGAGAGGAAGGATGACAGCAAGTAGCCGTGCGCGCAGTGGAGTTCGAGCAGGTCGAAGCCCGCGTCGTCGCCCCGGCGGGCAGCGGCCGCGAACTCGGCGGTGATCCGGTCCATGTCGGCGCGGCTGATCTCCCGGGGAACAGGAGAGCCCTCTCCGTACGCCAGCGGGGAGGGCCCCACGGTCTCCCAGTTGCCCTCGGGAAGCGGCTCGTCCATGCCCTCCCACATCAGCCGGGTCGAGCCCTTGCGGCCCGAGTGGCCGAGCTGGAGTCCGAGGCGGGCGGTGCTGTGGTCGTGGACGTAGGACACGATCCGCGCCCAGGAGTCGCGCTGCTCGTCGTTCCACAGGCCGGCGCAGCCGGGCGTGATGCGCGCCTCGGGCGAGACGCACACCATCTCGGTCATGACAAGTCCCGCTCCGCCCATGGCTTTTGAGCCGAGGTGGACGAGATGGAAGTCGCCGGGTACGCCGTCGACGGCGGAGTACATGTCCATCGGGGAGACGATCACGCGGTTCTTCAGCTCCAGCTCGCCCAGACGGAAGGGCTGGAACATCGCCGGGACCGTTTCGCTCAAACCCTGGGCTCCGGCGAAGGCGGTGTCCACCCGGTCGGCGAACTCCTTGTCCCGGGTGCGCAGGTTGTCGTAGGTGATGCGGCGGGAGCGGGTGAGGAGGTTGAAGCAGAACTGGGTCGGCTCCTGGTGGACGTACATGCCGATGTTCTCGAACCACTCCAGCGAGGCCTGCGCGGCCCGTTGGGTGGACTCCACGACGGGGCGCCGCTCGGTCTCGTACGCGTTCAACGCCTGTTCGGGATCAGGGTGTTCGTGCAGGCAGGCGGCGAGCGCGAGGGCGTCCTCCATGGCCAGTTTGGTGCCCGAGCCGATGGAGAAGTGCGCGGTGTGCGCGGCGTCGCCGATCAGGACCAGGTTGCCGTGGTGCCAGCGCTCGTTGCGTACGGTGGTGAAGTTCAGCCACTTGGAGTTGTTGGCGAACACCTGGTGGCCGTCGAGCTCGTCCGCGAACAGGTCGCGTACACGGGCGACGGCCTGCTCGTCGGAGACGCCCGGCGCGAAGTCGACGTGTTCGGTCGCGTCGAAGCCGGCCTGTCGCCACACGTCCTCGTGCATCTCGACGATGAACGTGGAGCCGGACGCGGA
This sequence comes from Streptomyces griseorubiginosus, assembly GCF_017614965.1. Lineage (GTDB taxonomy): Bacteria > Actinomycetota > Actinomycetes > Streptomycetales > Streptomycetaceae > Streptomyces > Streptomyces griseorubiginosus_B. Next base: position 5,859 of record NZ_WVUG01000182.1, read on the forward strand.
GTACGGGTAGCCGTGCACCTGCATGACTCCCCACTCCGTCTCCTTGACGAAGAACTGGAAGGCCTCGAAGACCCGGTCCGTGCCCAGCCACATGAACTTGCTGTGCCGGCGGTCCAGGGCCGGGCGGAAGACGTCCTGGTGGGCCGCGCGGATGAGGGAGTTGACGCCGTCGGCGCCCACGACCAGGTCGTAGGAGGTGCGCAGGTGTTCCGTGTCCGGGGCGAGTGTGGAGAAGTGCAGGTTCACGCCGAGATCGCGGCAGCGCTCCTGCAGCAGCCGCAGCAGTTCCTTGCGGCTCATGGCGGCGAAACCCTGGCCGCCCACGGTGTGGCTCACGCCCCGGTAGTGGATGTCGATGTCGGTCCAGCGGGCGAAGCGGCGGGCCATGGCCTCGGCGATGGTGGTGTCGGCGTTCTCGATGCCGCCGAGTGTCTCGTCGGAGAAGACGACGCCGAAGCCGAAGGTGTCGTCGGGGGCGTTGCGTTCCCAGACGGTGATGTCGTGGGCGGGGTCGAGTTGCTTCATCAGGGCCGCGAAGTACAGCCCGCCGGGACCGCCGCCGACAATGGCGATGTTCAAGGAAGTTCCTCTCAGCTCTCGGCGACGGCCTCGGTGGCTGCCTGCTCATCCTCGATGATCTTGCGGAGCGCGAAACGCTGGAGCTTTCCGCTGGTGTTGCGGGGCAGGGCGCTGTGGAAGCGCACCTCGCGCGGGTACTTGTAGGGCGCCAGGACCTGTTTGACGTGGTCCTGTATCTCCTTGGCCTTGGCCGCGTCGCCGGGCACGCCGTCCCGCAGCACCACGAAGGCGCACACGATCGACCCGCGCTCGCTGTCGGGGCGGGCGACGACGGCGGACTCGACGACGTCCCGGTGGGTGTCGATGGCGGCCTCGACCTCGGGACCGCCGATGTTGTACCCGGAGGAGACGATCATGTTGTCGCTGCGGGCGTGGTAGTGGAAGTAGCCATCCTGGTCCTTGTGGAAGATGTCGCCCGTGACGTTCCAGCCGTTGAGGACGTAGTCCTGCTGGCGCGGGTCGTCGAGGTAGCGGCAGCCGACCGGGCCGATGACGCCGAGCCGTCCCGGTTCGCCGGGAGGGACTTCCTCGCCGTCGGGGCCCAGGACGGTGGCGCGGTAGCCGGGGACGGGGCGGCCGGTGGAGCCGGGGCGGATGTCGTCCCCGGCGGCGGAGATGAAGATGTGCAGCAATTCGGTGGCGCCGATACCGTCGACGATCTTCAGACCGAGACGTTGGTGCAGCTGCTCCCACGTGGAGTGGGGGATGTGCTCTCCCGCCGAGACCCCGGTCCGCAGCTTGGCGAGCTGTTGCTCGGCGCCTTCGCGCAGAATGGCCCGGTAGGCGGTGGGCGCCGTCGCGAGGACGGTGACGCCGTGGCGCTGCACGGTCTCCGCGAGCTCCAATGGGGTCGCGGACTCGGTCAGCAGGGCGCAGGCCCCGGCCCGCAGCGGGAAGACGACCAGCATGCCGAGGCCGAAGGTGAAGGCCAGGGGCGCGGTGCAGGCGACCAGGTCGTCCGGGGTCAGGCCGAGGGTGTGGCGGCCGAAGGTGTTGTCGATGGACAGGATGTCCCGGTGGAAGTGCATGGTGATCTTCGGGACGCCGGTGCTCCCGGAGGTGGGTCCCAGGAGCGCCACGTCGTCGGCGGCGGTGTCGACATCGGTGAACTCGCCCGACTTGGCGGTGAGCCGGGTGATGAGGTCCTCGGCGCCGGTGCCGCCGTACTCGACGACGGTCAGCGAGGGCAGCGCGGAGTCCCGCACGGCGTACATGTCCTGGGTGAACCGGTGGTCGACGAGGGCGACGGACGGCAGGGTGCGTTCCACGATCGGGGTGATCTCGCGTGCGCGCAGGGCGGCCATGGTGGTGACCACGACACCGCCCGCCTTGAGGACGGCGAGCCAACAGGCCACGATCCAGGGGGTGTTGGGTGAGCGCAGCAGGATACGCTGGCCCGGCACCAGTCCCAGGTCCTCGGTGAGCACCTGGGCGATCCGGTTGGCGCGGGTGCGCAGTTCGCCGTACGTCCACACCTCGCCGGCCGGGGTGCGCAGGGCGGGACGGTCGGGGCCGTACTGCGAGAGGGGGATGTCGATGAGTTCGGTCGCCGCGTTGAGCCGGTCGGGGTAGTCCAGTTCCGGGGTGGTGAACTCGATGGCCGGCCACAGGTGCGCGGGGGGCAGATGGTCGCGCGTGAAGGTGTCGACGTGGGCCGAGTGGGAGAGAGGGAGGGTCATCGGAAGTGTCCTTCCGGGATCCCGCCGGCTGGTGGCGGCGGGTCAGGTGGGGCGGATCATGCCCTCCTGGACGACGGTGGCCAGGTGGCGGTGGTCGCGCGTGAAGAAGCGGCCCGTGCCCAGACCGCGGCCCGCGTCGGCGGCCACCGCTTCCTGGACGTAGAGAAGCCAGTCGTCCACCGGTCCCGTGCGGTGGAACCACATGGCGTGGTCGAGGCTCGCGGTGACCAGGCCGGGCCTGGTCCAAGGCAGGTCGAGGACCCGTAGGACGGGTTCGAGGATGGTGTAGTCGCAGACGTACGCCAGGGCGGCGAGGTCGCGTTGGGCGTTGGTCAGTCCGTCGACGGGGCGCAGGGGGTCGTAGGGCTTGAGCCAGACCGCCTGGTGGGGCGTGCGGTCTCCGTCGACGGTGAGGTAGAGCGGGCCGGGGACGTGCCGCATGTCGAAGCTGCGGCCGCCGGACCAGTAGGTGCGGATCTCCTCGGACAGGGGTGCGTCGGGGTGCCGCGCGAGGTACTCGGCCGCCGTGGGAAGGTCCTCGGGGTCGGGTACGTCCTCGGTGAGGGTGGTACGGAAGGCCGAACCCGGTTCGCCCGCCGCGAAGTTGGCCAGGCAGACGTAGAGCGGTTTGCCGTTCTGGTAGCCGCGTACCTGGCGGGTGCTGTAGCCGCGGCCGTCGCGCAGCACCTCCACCTCGTAGCGGATCTCGGCGCCGATGTCGGCAGGGCGCAGGAAGTAACTGTGCATGGAGTGCAGCGACTTGCCCTCGGCGACCGACCGCATGGCCGCGGCGGCGGCCTGGGCGACCAGGTCGCCGCCGTAGGCCTTGGGCCACGGGCAGGGCTGGGTGGTGGCGGTGAAGGCGAGGTCGAAGTGCTCGGGCTCGGCGGGCTTCAGGGTGACGGTCGCGGTGAAGAGGGCCGAGGTGGGGGCCGTGTCGGTCATCGGCGGTCCAGCCAGTCACGCAGGTCGGCGTCGGGGACGTCGGGCAGGTTGACGACGATGTTCTCCGGCGTCCGGGTGGTCATCCAGGTCAGCGGCCTGGTGCGGGAGAGGTTGCACTCCACGTGCGGCATGAACGGCGGCACGAAGACCCAGTCGCCCTCTTCCATGTCGACGTAGTCCTCGAACTTCTCGCCGAAGTAGATGCGGGCCCGGCCCGAGAGCACGTATCCGCCGGTCTCGGCCTCCCCGTGGTGGTGGGAGACGGAGCGGTAGCCGGGCTCGTTGCGGACCTTGCCGAACCAGAGCCGGGTGGCCGGGGTGTGCTGGATGCTCACGCCCGAGACCCGGACCGCGCCGCCGGAGTCGGCGGTGTTCGCGTCTTCCAGGCCGCCGCGGGTCACGACGGGGGCGACGATGCCGCTCGGCAGGCGGTACATCGAATTGTCCCCGTCCAGTTGGTAGTTGCTGAGGTCGGGCTCCATGGGATTCGGCTCCGTTCAGTGGGATGAAGTTCGGGTGCCGTCGATCCGATGTCTCGTTTTTTTCACGGTCGTCAATTAAAGTCAATACGCCTGCCCGATCGGAGCGGGCCCGCACCCAACCGAGCCGGAGGCCTCATGCCCCCCGTCCCCGTGAACCCGCTCGCCCTGCCGGCACCCAGCGGCTACTCGCACGGCACCCTCGTCGGAAACACCCTTCACCTGGGCGGACAGACCGCCCTCGACGCCGACATGAAGATCGTCCCGGGCGGCATCGTCGAGCAGTTCCGTCAGGCGTTCGGCAACCTGCTCACCACCCTGCGCGAGGCCGGCGGCGAACCCGCGGACCTGGTCAGCGTGACGCTGTACCTCACCGACATCCCCGACTACCAGGCGCACGGCAAGGAGATCGGCAAGGTCTGGCGCGAACTCGCCGGAAACGTCTACCCGGCGATGGCCGGCATCGGCTGCACCGCGCTGTGGCAGCCGGAGGCGATGATCGAGATCCTCGGGGTGGCCGTGATCCCCGAGGAACGACTCGTCGCACCGCGCCCGTAGGCGGCCGACGTGAAACTCGCGTCCTTCATCCTGGACGGCGCACGCCGGGCGGGCGCCGTCGACGAGACCGAGCAGACGGTCACGGTGCTGCCGACCCCGCTCGGCACCGTGGACGACATCGTCCGCGGCGGCGCGGACGCTCTCGCCGCGGCCCGCGTCGCAGCCGCCGCCGGAGACGACGTACGCCCCCTCTCGCGAATCCGCCTCGCATCCCCGCTGCACCGCTTCAACCGGGACGTCCTGTGCACCGGCTGGAACTACCTGGATCACTTCGAGGAGTCGAGGGGCCGGCGCGAGGGCCAGGACCCGGCCTCGCTCCCCCAGCGCCCCACGTTCTTCACCAAAGGTCCGGACACGGTCATCGGCCCGAGCGACGACATCGCCTACGACCCCGCCCTGTCCACGCAGTGGGACTACGAAGCCGAGATCGCTCTCGTCATCGGTCAGGACGGACGCTCGATCCCGGAGGAAAAGGCACTGGACCACGTCTTCGGCTACCTGGTCGCCAACGACGTCTCCCAGCGGGACCTCCAGCGGGCGCACGGCGGTCAGTGGCTCAAGGGCAAGAGCATCGACGCCACCATGCCGCTCGGTCCCTGGCTGACCACCGCCGACGAGATCGACGACCTCGCGGGCCTCCAGGTGCAGTGCGAGGTCAACGGCCGTCTGCTGCAGAACGCCTCCACCGCGCAGATGGCCTTCTCCTTCGCCCGGATCATCGCCGAGCTCAGTCACGGCATGACCCTGCGCGCGGGAGACCTCGTGCTCACCGGCACCCCGAGCGGCATCGGCAGCGCGCGCGACCCGCAGGTCCTCCTGCACGACGGCGACCTGGTCGTCACCCGGGTCGCGGGACTGGGCGAACTGCGCAACAGGGTGACGCGGACCCCGCTCACCTAGCCCGTGCCGGCCCCACCCAGGCCAGACGTTAGGGTGGCGGGACATGACGGCGCAGACGACATCAGCCAGCACCGCGGCAGGCGAACGCGAGTCCCGCCATGCCCCGCTCATCCTCACGCTCTTCGGCCTGTACGCGCGTGACGAGCACAACTGGCTCTCGGTCGCGTCGGTGATCGGCCTCATGGCGGACCTCGGCGTGGAGAGCAAGGCCGTACGGTCGTCGATCTCCCGTATGAAGCGCCGCGAGGTGCTGCGCGGCGAGCGCCGTGCGGGCGTGGCGGGATACGCGCTGGCCGACACGACCCTGCAGACGCTCGCCGAGGGAGACGTACGCATCTTCCAGCGGGCCAGGGCCTCCCGCGAGGACGGCTGGGTCGTCGCCGTCTTCTCCGTGCCCGAGTCCGAGCGCGAGAAGCGCCACGAGCTGCGGACGGTCCTGACCCGGCTGGGTTTCGGCACCGCCGCCTCCGGGGTGTGGATCGCACCGGGCAACCTGGCCGCCGAGACCCGGCGGAGCCTGGAACGGCGGGCGCTGACGGAGTACGTCGACCTCTTCACCGGCGACCACTTCGCCTTCGGGGACCTGCGCGAAAAGGTCCGCGCGTGGTGGGACCTGGACGAACTCACCGAGCTGTACGCGGACTTCCTGCACCGTTTCGGCCCCGTCCTCGACGAGGCCGAAGGACGCCGGCCGCGCCCTCTGGACGCCTTCCGGATCTACGTGCCGATGCTGACCCAGTGGCGTCGGCTGCCCTACCGCGACCCCGGGCTCCCCTTGGAGCTCCTGCCGAAGGACTGGAAGGGAGAGGCCGCGGGAGAACTGTTCGAGCGGCTCGACACCCTGCTCAGCCCCGCCGCCGCGGCACACGCCGCGGACGTCGTGGGCGGACGGCACTGAGCGGGGGCCTCACAAACCGAAGACCGGCCGGAAGGACGGGTCGGTCAGCGCCGGACGATCGGCGGCGAACGCCTCGATCGGGTGCTGCGACCTGCCCTCGACGACCAGTTGGGACAGGATCTCCCCGAACAGCCCGGCGAACTTGGCCGCATGGCCCGCACCCACTCCGACCACGACCCGCGGATGTCCGGGCATCGCGTCGATGACGAAGTTGCGGTCCGGCGGCATGTCGTAGATGCACGTCTTGCTGTACAGCTCGAATCCCGCCGCGTCCGGCAGACGTTCGCGCAGGAACGCCTCCAGCAACTCGGTCTCCTCGGCCACCGGCTCCATGGAGCGGGTCTCATGGGTGACGAACCGGCCGGACATGTCCCGGGCGATCTTCACCGCGACCTCGCCGTACACCGGGAAGCCGTAGAACAGCGTCGGGCCGTACCAGCCCCACACCGGGAACGCTTCGGGCGTGAAGTCCCGCAGCACTCTGGGCACGAAATAGGCGACCTGTTCCTGGCTGATCGTGGTGCGCCAGGTCTGGCCCACCTCGGCGAGGATGTCGTCGGACCACGCCCCGGCGGCGACCACCACGTGGCGGGCGACGACCGAGCCGCCGTCGGCGGTGTGCACGCGCACCGCGTCCGCGAGGCTCTCGACGCGGACCGCCCGGGTGCGGGGCCGGAAGGTCACACCCAGGGCCGCGGCGAGCGCGCGATGGGTCTGCCCCGCCTTGCCGATGTCCACCAGCCCCATGTCACGGCTGTACGTCACGTCGGCGGGCTCGTCGATCCGCCACTGCGGGTAGCGCTCGGCGAGTCGCGCGTTGTCCCACCGTTCGTAGGCGTGTCCCTGATCGTCGAGGACCTTGCGGTACCGGGCGATCATCTCCTCACCCTCGGTTCCCTTCAGGCCGATCTCGACGCCGCCGGTCCGCAGGAGCACCTGCTGCCCGCTCTCCGCGACCAACCGGTCCCAGTTGTCGAAGGCGGCCTGGGTGAGCCTGCCGTAGGCGTTGTCGTGGTAGCTGTGCCGGATCGCTCGCGAATGGTCCTGTGAGGCGCCGTTGCCGTGGCCGAGGTCGTACTGCTCCACCACGAGCACGTCCTTCTGCCCCCGTTCGGCGAGCCAGTAGGCCGTCGCGCTGCCGATCGCTCCCGCACCGACAACCACGGTCTGCGCGTCCACTGCCGTCATGGGCACTCCCTCTGCTCACGGACCCGCGGGCGCGCGGCCCGCCCGGTGGGTCGACGCTACGGTCACGGACGGCGGCCCCGACTCGGGCGACCGTCGAGACCTGCGGGGAGGGGTTCCTACACGTGTCGTAGTGCGGCGGGTGCCAGGCCGTCCGACGCCGCCGACCGCGCCACGCTCACCTGCGGGAGGAGTTCGGCGAACAGCAGGGCCATGTGCAGGCGGAGGCGGTCGTCGCCGCTGGACAGGTCCACGCCCAGCGTTCGTTCGACGTTCGCCAGCCGCCAGTACAGCGTGGTGCGGTGGATATGCAGGTCCGCCGCGGTCTTCTGGACGTTCCCGCCGTGACCGAGGTAGGAGCGGAGCGTGCACTCGTACATCTCGTTCCCGGGCTCCCACAGCGTCGAGACACCGGGACACAGCCGCTCCAGCCCGCTCAGGCTCCGCTCGAGATGCTGGAACGCCGCGTAGGGGCCGAGGTCCGACCAGTCGGCCATCCCCTCGAAACCGTCCGCGACACCGGCGACCTCCGCCGCGTACCGGGCGTCCTCGCGGGCCTCCCGCACCGCGTCGAAGGACTCGACGCCGCTGCGCGTGCCCACCGCGTACGCGCCGGCACCGGCCCGCAGGGCGGCGAGGAAGGACTCGTGCAGGACCCCGCGGGCGATCAGGACGAGCTCGCCGTCCCGCGGCGTGCTGCAGACGACCGTGCGGTGCGGAACGCGGCGGCGCACGTCACCGGCCAGCCGACGCAGGTCCGCGGTCGCGTTGGCGCCGTCCGCCCCCACCGGGCAGTCAGGGCGGGATCGCACGACGGCGACCACGTACGACGGAGCGTCCTCGATCAGATCCAGCTCGCGCATGCTCTCCGCGGCACGCTCACGCACCCGGGCATCGGGCCGCAGCAGATTGTCGACCAGCCGGCGAGCGGCTCCCGCCTCCTGCGAGTCCTGCGCCACCCGATCGCTCAGCAGACGACTGGCCTCAGCGGCGCACGCCAGTGCCTCGTCGACCTGGGCGGGGGTGAGGGCGGGATCGTCGATGAGCCACAGCGAACCGAGGTGCAGCCCCTGGTCCAGCAGGGGGATCACCAGCCGGGCCAGCGTGCCCAGTTCCTCGTCGGCCGGGATACGGACCGGGCCACGCGCGCGCTGCACGCCGTGCTCGGAGATGACCGCCCGGATCCTGCCGCTCGTGCGCCGCTGCAGCACCGCGTCGATCCGTGACTGGTCGACCCGGCCCAACTGGGCACTGACCGCGAGCGGGCGCAGCGCCGAGTCGTCGATGATGACCGACCGTTCCAGACGCTCGGCAAGTTGCTCGACGACAAGCTGCAGGCGGTCTTCCAACATCGAAGGCTCCTCAACCACCACACCGACGTCCCTTTCACGCCACCATAGGTGTCGCGATGAGCCCTGCCGAGACGCGTGACGTAACCACCACGTTTCCGCGGCCAGGGCTTTCCTACAAATGTCGGTACGGGTGCCGGACAACTCCCGACTTCTGCCGGACCCCTGCGATGCCTGGTCATGACTAGCGTCAGCGGCTGTCACCGGCCCATTCACTCGGCAGATGCGGGAGACGCAGTGACCACCACGCAGGAGTCCGTCCTTACCCCCACGTTGAGCAGCCGCTACTACACCGACAGCGCCGTGTTCGATGCAGAGAACGAACGAATCTTCGAACGCCAGTGGTACTACGTCGGCCGCGCCGACGACATCCCCACCCCCGGCCGCTTCCTGCGCCGCCCGGTCGGCCGCGAAACCGTGATCCTGGTCCGCGGACGCGACCAGGTCATCCGTGGCTTCCTCAACGTCTGCCGGCACCGCGGCGCCCAGCTCTGCCTGACCGACACCGGCGACATGGGCAAGGCCATCCGCTGCCCCTACCACGCCTGGACCTACGGCCTGGACGGCAAGCTCGTCACCGCGCCGAACTGGCAGGCGATGGACACCATGGACCGCGACGCGTACGGACTGCACACCGTGCACGTGGAGCAGTGGGAGGGACTGCTCTGGGTGAACCTCGCCGAGCAGCCCACCCCCTTGATCGACCAGCTGCGCCCCCAGATCGAAGCCCGCCTCGCCGACTACTCCAAGTTCGAGCGTTATCGCCTCGGAGACCTGAAGGTCGGCGGACGCGTGGAGTACGACGTCGCCGCGAACTGGAAGCTGATCTACGAGAACTTCCAGGAGTGCTACCACTGCGGGACCATCCACCCGGAACTGGTGCGCACCATCCCCGAATTCCAGTCACCGACCATGGGGACGGGGGGCTACGACCCGACCGGCTACGCCATAGCGGACGACCTGGAGTCGTTCTCACTGACCGGGCGCACCGTGCTGCCCCGGCTGGCGCATCTGCTGCCGGAGGACGACCGGCTCTACTACGGCATGGTCGTCCGCCCCAACTGCTTCATCTCGCTGGTGTCCGACCACGTGATCGTCCACCGGTTCGAACCGCTTGCCGCCGACCGGACCCGGGCGGTGTGCGAGTGGCTTTTCCCGGCCGAGGTCGTCGACGCCGGGGACTACGACCTGGACGACGCCGTCGCGCTCTTCAGCAAGGTCAACGAACAGGACTTCGCCGCGGCCGAGTGGTGCCAGCCCAACATGTCCTCCCGGGCCTACCGGAAGGGCGGGGTGCTGGTGCCGAGCGAACAGACTCAGATCGGCGTCTTCTACCAGTGGTACCTGTCCTCGCTGGGGGACGCGGCGTGAACGGGGCGCAGGACACCACGAACACCGAGGTCTTCGTCGCCCGCGTCGAAGACCTGGACGACGGTGACGTCATCGTCGTCCAATTGGACACCCGTATCGCGGTGTTCAGAGACGGCGACGAGTTCTTCGCCGTCGACGACCGCTGCACCCATCAGGAGGCCTACCTCTCCGACGGCTTCGTCGAGGACGGCACGGTCGAATGCCCCCTGCACGCCTCCTGCTTCGATCTGCGCACGGGCCGCCCGTCGGGTCCCCCCGCCCTGCAGCCCGTGCGGACACACCCGGTGATCGTGCGGGACGGTTCGGTGTTCGTGCGGACGACGGCGGAAGCGCCATGACCGGCTCCGTCGCCGTCGTCGGTGCCTCCCTGGCCGGCGTGAGCACCGCGCGGGCCCTGCGCGGCCACGGGTTCGACGGTGAGATCACCCTGATCGGCGCCGAGGAGCACCAGCCCTACGACCGGCCGCCGCTGTCCAAGGCGCTGCTCGCCGGGCAGGCGGGGACGGCGGACCTGGCGCTGCTCGGCACGGACGAGGACCTCGGCGTGCGCTGGCTGCTGGGCCGCCGCGCCACAGGGCTGCTGCCCGGCGAACGGCGGGTGCTGCTGGACGACGGGGCGTCCGTCACCGCGGACGCGGTGGTCGTGGCGACCGGCGCGCGGGCCCGGCGCCTTCCGCTGCCGGCACCCGACCGAGGCGTGCACGTCCTGCGGACCATGGACGATGCGCGGCGTCTCGCCGCGGACCTGCGGCCCGGTGCCCGACTGGTGGTGATCGGCGGTGGGTTCATCGGCTGCGAGGTCGCGGCCACCAGCCGCGGACTGGGCCTTGAGGTGACGGTCGTTGAGGCGGGGCCCATGCCCCTCGCCCCGGCGCTCGGCCCCGAGGTGGCCGGTGTCCTGCTGCGGCTGCACCGCGCGCACGGGGTCCGGGTGGAGTGCGGAGCGGGAGTCATCGCCGTCCGGGGATCGGTCCGGCCCAGCGCGGTGGTGCTCGACGACGGGCGGGAGATACCGGCGGACGTGGTGCTGCTGGCCGTGGGCGCGGTGCCGGAAACAGACTGGCTGCACGGCTCCGGCGTGACGCTGGCCGCGGACGGATCGGTCGCCTGCGACTCCTCCTGCCGGACCAGCGTGCCGTCGGTGTTCGCGGTCGGCGACGCCGCCTCGGCAGACCACCGGTTCCTGGGCGGCCAAGCACGAGTGGAGCACTGGTCCAACGCCCTGGAGCAGGCAGGCGTGGCAGCCGCTGCCCTGCTTGGCCTTCCGGGCGCGACAGCGGGGGACGCCCCTCCGTACTTCTGGTCCGACCAGTACGGCCATCGGCTGCAGTTGGCGGGGCGCCCGCTGCCCGGTGACAGGCTGACCTTCGTCGAAGGCGAACCGACCGGCGCCGGGTTCGCGGGCGTGTACGAGCACACCACGCCGACGGGCGCTGTCACCACGGCGGTGGTGGCTCTCGACCGGCCACGCCCCTTCGCCCGCCTGCGCCGCGGTCTCACCCCACGGCCCGCGCCCAGCCGCCCGGCCTGAACCGCCGCCTGGATTCGGTAAGCGCCGGGGAGAAGCGCTCACCAAGATCGGCCCCATCTGGAGTAAGAGCAGTGCCCACGCCCCAGGCCCGCGGCCTGGGGCATCGCGCTGTGCCCGGCCGGGCCGCCCGAGCGCCGGCACTCAGTCGCTGGGACGAGTACCGGCCGGCGCGACCGCCCTACTCGGAAGCGCTGCTCTGGGCACAGGGAACAAGCGCGATAGAAGGCCCGGCGCGGCCACCGGCCGATTGACCAGGCGTCGGATCCCCATGCGGGGAGCGAGGAGCACCGCCGCTTGCTTGCGGCGGTGCTC
>NZ_WVUG01000183.1 GCF_017614965.1 Streptomyces griseorubiginosus
CGTCACCGCCCCGCGCCCCGCCCGAACGTGAGCGAGGTGTACGGCTGAGCGGTCCCGCCCGCCGAGGTGCTCCCGGGGACCCTCACACCCCGACCGCTCCGTCGATCCGTTCGCGGATCAGGTCGGCGTGTCCGTTGTGCCGCGCGTACTCCTCGATCATGTGCAGGAGCACCCAGCGCAGGGAGACCGTGCCGCGCCAGGCGTCGTGGCCCTCGACGTCGAGATGCGGTGCCGCGGCGACGAACGCCTCCGCGAAGGCGACTTCGTCGTGCCAGGCCGCCCAGGACTCCTCGACGGCCCCGGGGTCGGCGCCGTCGAAGTCACCCTCCGGGACGGCCGCCGACGAGAACCGCAGCTCGACGTCGTCGCCGGCGAGTACGGCCCGGAACCAACGGCGTTCCACATCGGCGAGGTGCCGTACCAGGCCGAGCAGGGAGAGCGAGGACGGTGACACGGAGCGCAGCGCCAACTCGGGCCCCAGACCTGAACACTTGAGTTTCAGCGTGGCGCGCTGGGCGTCGAGCATCGCCACGATCATGGCCTGCTCGTCACCGGTCGCCGGGCCGCTGAACCGGTCCTCGCTGCCGGTGCCGGTGAACAGTTCGATCCGTCGGTCGGGAATCTTCATGCCCACATCATGTGCGAACAGGGTTCGCTCCCGAGGGAATATGCGGTCCAGGGTTTTGCCCCGGAATTGCTTCCTCATGACCTTTTGACTGCACAGCTGTGGTCATGATGGTCCGCGTCTAGTTAGGTATGCCTACGCTAATGAACCTGATCGGTGGCGGAGGCGGGCCAGGGAGAGCCGCATGTGGGATGACGCGTTTCCGAGCTTCCTGATCGGGTTTCGGGAAGGACTGGAAGCCGGACTCATCGTCTCCATCCTGGTCGCGACCCTGGTCCGGGCCGACGCCCGCTCCCGGCTGCCGCAGGTGTGGACGGGCGTGCTCGCGGCGATCGCGCTCGCGATGAGCTTCGGCGCGGTCCTCACCTTCACCGCCGCGTCCCTGTCGGCGACCGCGCAGGAAGCCTTCGGCGGCACCCTCAGCGTGATCGCGGTCGCATTCGTCACCGCGATGGTGTTCTGGATGCGCCGCTCGGCCCGCAGCCTGTCCGGCGAGATCAAGGAGAAGGTGACGGGGGCGCTCGGCATGGGCGCGGGAGTCCTCATCGTCACCTCGTTCCTCGCCGTGGGCCGGGAGGGCCTGGAGACGGCCCTGTTCCTGTGGACCACAGCCCAGGCCGCCGGCGAGTCGGCCGGCCCGCTGACCGGCGCCGCGATCGGCCTCGTCCTGGCCGCCGGCCTGTGCTGGGGCCTGTACCGGCGGGTGCTGAAGATCAACCTGACCAGGTTCTTCACCGCCACCGGCGCCGTGCTGATCGTCATCGCGGCCGGCGTCCTCGGCTACGGCCTGCGCGATCTGCAGGAGGGTGGCGTCCTGCCGGGGAAGACCGCCCTCGCCTTCGACCTGAGCGGCAGCGTCGACGCGGGTTCCTGGTACGGCACCCTCGTGCAGGGCGTGTTCAACCTGACGCCGGCCATGACCTGGCTCCAGGTGCTCGGGTACGGCGGCTACCTCGCCGTCGTCATGACGCTGTTCGTGCGCGGTGTGCGGGCGACCGAACCGAAGCCGGACCGGGAGACCCGTGAGACCCGCGAGGCCCGTGAGAAGACCGCCCCGCCCCAGGACGCCCCACGGCCCGTCCGCCACCGCCCCGGCTGGGTGGTGCCGGTCGCCGTCGTCACCGTGCCGGCCGTGATCGCGGGCCTCGCCGTCGCCCTCGGCCGCCCCAAGCCCGCCGCGGCACAGACCGTGGCCGTCTCCGAGAAGGAGTGCGGCAAGGGGTTCTCGGCGCCCAGGCCCGGCCGGCAGACCTTCCAGATGCACAACACCGGTGACAAGACCTCCGAGGTGTACCTGGTCGATCCGGCCACCAACGCGGTCTACGGCGAGATCGAGGGCCTGGCCCCGGGCACGACCCGCGCGCTGGTCGCCACGGTGGGCGGCGGCACGTACGCCTGGCGCTGTGTCCCGACCGGCGGCGCCGCGGTCACCTCCAGGGCCGTCCGCGTCACCGGCTCGGGATCGGCGAAGGCGGTCGTACCGGTTTCCGCGCAGGACCTCGCCGGCCCGCTCGCCCGGTACAAGGCGTACGTCGACCAGGGCCTCGCCACGCTCGTCACCCAGACCCGCGCGCTCGCGGCCGACGTCAAGGGCGGCCGTCTCGGCAAGGCCCGCACCGACTGGCTCACCGCGCATCGCACCTACGCCTCGCTCGGCGCCGCCTACGGCACCTTCGAGGACTTCGACCAGAGGATCGACGGCCGGGCCGACGGGCTGCCGGGCGGCGTCCACGACAAGGACTTCACCGGTTTCCTGCGCGTCGAGTACGGCCTGTGGCACGGCGAACCGGCGACGTCGCTCACCGGTCCCGCCGAGCAACTGGCCGTCGACGCGGCCGGGTTGCGCAAGGCGTTCCCGCACCAGGACTTCGACCCGGGCGACCTGCCGCTGCGCGCCCACGAGATCCTCGAGAACACCCTGCAGTTCGAGCTGACCGGCGACACCGACGAGGGCAGCGGCACCAGCCTCGCCACCGCCGACGCCAACCTCGCGGGCACCCGCGAACTGCTCACCGTGCTCCGGCCGTTGCTGACCACCCGCTCCCCGCACCTGCTGCCGACGGTCGACGCGGACATCGCACGGCTTCAGGCACTTCTCGACGCCGCCCGTCACGGCACCTCCTGGACCCCCGTCGAGCGGCTCGACCGGACCACCCGCGCCCGTCTCGACGGAGCCACCGGCCAGCTCCTGGAGGACCTCTCCCCGGTCCCCGACCTGCTGGAGATCCGGAAGTCCGCCTGATGAACCACGCACAGCACGAGCCCGAACGCAGTGAAGGGAACGCCCCCATGCCGTCCGCCACATCCCCCGTCCCGCAGGGCGGCTGCCCCGCAGGTGCCGGCCGCCGCTCCTTCGTGAAGACGGCCCTGGGGGCCGGAGCCGCCTCGGCGGTCCTGGCGGGCGGCGGTCTCGCGCTCGCGCAGAGCGGCGGCGGCACAGCCCAGGCCGCCACGCAGACGCCCGGCGCCACCGCCAAGGTCCCCTTCCACGGGGTCCACCAGGCCGGCATCGTCACGCCCGCCCCCGCGGCCGCCACCTTCGTATCCTTCGACGTCATCGCCGGCAACCGGACCGAACTGGCGGAGCTGCTCAGGACGATCACCGCCCGCGCCCGCTTCCTCACCTCCGGCGGAACCCCCGCCGATCTCGGCGTGGGCGCCCCGCCCTCCGACAACGGCATCCTCGGCCCGACCGTGCCTGCCGACGGGCTCACCGTCACCGTCGGCGTCGGCGCCTCCCTCTTCGACGACCGGTACGGTCTCGCCAAGGCCCGGCCGAGCCGGCTGACGGCGATGCGGACCTTCCCCAACGACAATCTCAAGCCGGCCGAGTGCCACGGCGATCTGTCCCTGCAGATCTGCGCCGACCGCCAGGACACCGTCCTGCACGCGCTGCGCGACATAGCCAAGCACACCCGTGGCGCCATGCAGATCAAGTGGCGCATCGACGGCTTCCAGAACACACCGCGGCCCACCGGGGCGCAGCGCAACCTGCTCGGCTTCAAGGACGGCATCGCCAACCCCGACGTCACCTCGGCCCGCGAGACCAGCCGGCTGATCTGGGTCGGGGACGGTGACGGCGAACCCGCCTGGGCGAAGGGCGGCAGCTACCAGGTGATCCGGATCATCCGCATGCTGGTGGAGTTCTGGGACCGGGTCTCGCTCACCGAGCAGGAGAAGATGTTCGGCCGCCGCAAGGACACCGGCGCCCCGCTCGACGGCGCCGTGGAGACGGACATCCCCAACTACGCCAAGGACCCGCACGGCACCGCGATCCCCCTGGACGCGCACATCCGGCTGGCCAACCCGCGCACCGCCGAGACCGACAACACCCGTATCCTGCGCCGCGGCTACAACTACGACCGGGGGATCGACGACGTCGGCAACCTCGACATGGGCCTGGTGTTCTGCTGCTACCAGCAGGACGTGAAGCGCCAGTTCGAGGCGACCCAGACCCGCCTCATCGACGAACCCCTCGTCGACTACATCTCCCCCACCGGCGGCGGCTACTTCTTCGCCCTGCCCGGCGCCCGCGACTCCGCCGACTGGCTGGGCCGCGGGATGCTGTCGGCCTGAGCTGCGATCGCGGCCCATCAGGGCGGTGACCCCGTCAGCCGGGATCACCGCCCTGTGCCGCTGTCCGACGACGTCAGTCGCAGTCGCGGACCTTGATGGTGCGGATGCCGCGGCCGTGCGTGGCCGCGTACAGGGTGCGGCCGTCAGGGCTCAGCTTCAGCTGGAGCACGGCGACGGCCGGCAGCGAGCCGACGCGCTGCCACTTGGTGTGGCCCGGGGCACGGTAGACGACGCCCAGGTCGGTGGCGACGGCCAGGCCGCCGCCCGGCAGGACGATCGCCGAGTTGGTCGGCACGTCGGGGAGGTTGGCGGAGACGTCCTTCCAGGTGGTGCCGCCGTCGGTGGACTCGAAGACGTGGCCGACGCCGGCGCCGGGGCCCTCGGTCCAGTGCCGGGAGAAGCCGTTGACGGCGAGGAAGACGTGGTCGGCGTTCTTCGGGTCGATCGCGAAGCCGCTGAGGTAGCGGTTGGGGACCGTACCGCTCACCGGCAGGGTGATGTCGTGCCAGCCGGTGCCGTCCGCGTTGCCGACGGAGATGCCGCGTGCGAAGCCCTGGTTGTTGCAGGGGCCGCACCAGGCCGCGTACACCTTGCCGCCGGAGGCGGCGACGGCGGTCGCGGTGCGTCCGGCGCCGAGGTCGTACACGCTCTTCCACTCGGAGCCGCTGCGGATGGCGTAGCCGTGGGTCTGCACCCAGATGTGCCGGCCGCCCGCGATCCAGGTGTCGCTGTCCTTGGCGTCCGCGGCGAGCGGGGCGATGAAGCGGGCCTCGCTGGTGGCGTTGTCGGCCGGGGCGACGTTGTACGACGTCGCCTTGCTCGCGTCGGTCACCCAACTGCCGTCGTTGACGGCGCAGTTCTGGGTCACCTGGACGGACAGGTAGACGTACTCCTCGGCGATGTCGCAGCCATTGGCGGGGTCGGTGAGCGTGTCGCCGCCGTCGCCACCGAAGTTCGAGCCCATCACGGTGTCGTTGCTGCGCAGCACGGACTGGCCGTTGTCCTGCAGACCGCCGGTGACGGAGACTCCGCCGTGGTCGAGGTCCTTGCCGACGCCGACCGAGTAGTACTGCAGGGTGTCGATGGTGCCGTCGTTGAGGGAGGTCCAGTCGGTGGCGTGACCGGAGGCGTCCTGCGAGCCGCCCACGGGCCGCTTGTAGACACCGCCGTCGTTGCCGACGTACACGAAGCTCTTGCCGTGGTAGCGGCCGATGGCGACGCCGTGCTGGTCGGAGTGGGTGGTCTGGTTGCAGTCACCGGTCTGCTTGGCCGGGTCGATGCTCCAGCAGGAGAAGCCGAAGTTCCAGTACGGGCCGACGGTCGACCAGGTGGTGCCGCCGTCCTTGGACTCGTAGACCTCCTCCAGACCCGCGTACACGTGCTTCGGGTTCGCCGGGTCGACGGTCAGGAACTGGTTGTACCAGGCCTGCACGCCCGGCATGTAGCCGCTGGAGGTCAGCGCCGAACCGTCGGCGGCCAGCTGCTTGTAGTCGGCGACCTTCTTCCACGGCCCGAACGGCGAGGCGGCGCTGTAGATACCCATGAGGCCGCTGTCCGGGTTGGACGCCATCTGCTCCGGCGACTCGTCGATGGCGTAGTAGCGCGAGCCGTGGGCGGCGCGGGCGAAGGTGACCGTGCCGACGTTGTCCGCGTCGGTCGGCAGGTCGCCGAAGCCGCTGGTGATCCGCGTCCAGGCGCCCTTGGCGTTCTTGGTGTAGAAGCCGTTGTAGTCGTCGCCGCTGCGCCAGCCGACGGCCAGGATCACCTTGGAGGGGTTCTTCGGGTCGATGGCGATGTCGTTGGTGATGTTCTTGTACGCGGCCGAGTCGTCGTTCGCCTTCGAACCGCCCGGCAGATAGTCGGGGTTGGGCGCGAACTCCAGCTTCCAGGCGCCCTTCAGCGTCTTGGTGGAGTGGCTCCACACGCCCTCGCTGGTCGCCGCCCACACCTTGCCCCCGCCGAAACGGAGTTGGCGGACGGTGGTGGACTCCAGTTCGTCACCGCCGACCCGGCTGCGGGTGGAGAAGCTGCCGTGGTGCGGGTCGGACAGCACGTACACGCCGCTGCCGAGGTAGGCGTCCGCGTTGGTGTTCGCCTCGCCGGTGCCCAGCCACAGCCGGCCGGCCCCGTCCAGCGCGAGCGCGCCGGTCGACTGCGAGGGCAGCTTGTCGCTGATGGGCTTCCAGTGCCCGCCGCCCCGCTTCGAGCGCCACACACCGCCGCCTGCGCTGCCCGCGTACACGTATCCGTCGTCGTCGGCCGCGATCGCGGCCATACGGCCGGTGACATTGCCCGAGCCGCCGCTGGAGTTGGAGTCGATGTCCCGGTAGCGGGAGTCGTCGGAGTTGTAGGGCAGGGCGGTGATGTCACGCCAACTGCCGCCGGTTGCGGGCAGCTTGGACAGGCTGCTCCAGGCGGCGCCGTACGCGCCGGGTGCGACGATGCCGGGCGAGGTGCGGGCCTCGGCGTACTGGTCGGCCCCCTCGGCGATCTCGTCGGCCTCGTTGCCGCCGTCGGGGTCGCCGTCCTCCGCCTTCGGACTCATGACACCCGCCGACCGACCACGTTCGGCGGCCAGTTGCTTGAGCGCACGGACCCCGAAGGGGCTGCTGTTCCCGCCGGGCGCGCCGCTCGCGGGTATCGCGACGAGGCCGGCGGATGCGGTGATGGCACAGATCGTGAGCCACCGTCTTCTACGGGTCGGTGCTGGCACCAGGTCCTCCCACACGGGCATCGGAAGCCGTCGGAGAGACCTGATCACCGAGCGCGAGGCAATGCCCCACGCTTGGGACATCCTTGACCAGAACCTGTCACCACATGGGGCGATCTTCGAGCGAGCGTCACCGGTAGCGCAGAAGGAGCATCGCGGCGTCGTCCTGGAGCGGGCCGTTGACATGGTGGAGCAGGTCCTGGCGCAGGGTTTCCAGCGCGGCCTCGGGATCCGGTTCCTTGAGGAGGTGGGCGCGTTCGGTGAGCGGGTAGAAGCGGTGGTCGGCGTCGCGGGCCTCGATGATGCCGTCGGTGTAGAGCAGCAGTTGGTCGCCGGGGAGGAAGTCGGTGACGAACGGCTCCGGCTTGGCACCCCCGTGTTCGCCGAGGCCGAGCGGCAGCGCGTAGGCACGGGGCTGAGGTAAGTCCGTGGTGCCGTCGGCGCGGATCACCATGGGGGCGGGATGGCCGAAGTTGAGGAAGGTGACCTGATGGTCGCTCACCTCGGCGAGGATGGCGGTCACGAACTTCTCGCCGTCCAGTTGCCGGGCCACCGACCGCTCGAGCCGGTGCCCGACCTGCTCCAGGTCCGCCTCGTCCAGCGCCGCCTCGCGGAAGGCCCCCAGGACCACGGCCGCGGTCTCCACCGCCTCCAGCCCCTTGCCCTGGACGTCCCCCACGATGACCCGGACGCCCTCCGGCGCGGCGACGACCTCGTACAGGTCGCCGCCGATGCGGGCCTCCGCCACGGCGGAGGTGTAGGAGACGGCCGCCCGCAGCCGTCCGGCCAGCCTCGGCACCGGCTTGAGCAGCACCCGCTGGGCCGCTTCGGCGATCGAGCGGACGTTGTCCAGCTCCGCCTCGCGTTGGCGGCGCATGGACACCGCCACGAGTCCCGCGACGGTGACGCCCAGGACGGAGGCAAGGGTCATGGAGGCGCGGCGCACGTCGGTCAGGTTGTCGTACCAGGCCAGGGTGAGGCACAGCAGCAGGGCGATCGCGCCGATGCAGGCGGTGCGTCTCCAGCCGCCCACCAGGGGGGCGAAGGCCGGTCCGAGCGACACCAGCGGCAGGAAGTGCATGGACGGACCCCTGGCGACGTCGAGCAGGGCGACCGCGGCCATCATGGCGAAGGGCAGCACGGACAGGACCGTGGACCGGTGTTTGGTCGCGGACATGTCGTCCTCCGGCACCGTGCGGCTGGTCGCGGACGAGAGGGGCGAGGGCGGGCCGCCGGCACCCTTCCCCCGCGCCGCCTGCCGAGCGCGGCGCGTCCTCGCAACGTACTCGCCGATTCTTATAAACGGCTTCAAGGCTTGTCGTACAGAGTCCGGCGCGACAGCCGTCCCGTCTCCGCCGGGTGCGAGCGGACGCCACGGAAGTCGCCCCCGGCAGCGGGGGCGCTCATGATGGGGAAGGAGACACCTGGCTCCCGGCTCTCGGAGGAAGCCATGAAGATCGGAGTGCTGACCGGCGGCGGTGACTGCCCCGGTCTGAACGCCGTGATCCGCAGCGTCGTCCGCAAGGGCGTCCAGGAGTACGGCTTCGAGTTCGTCGGCCTGCGCGACGGCTGGCTCGGCGCGCTCCGCGGCACGGTGATGCCGCTCGACATCGCCGCCGTACGCGGGATCCTGCCGCGCGGCGGAACCATCCTCGGCTCCTCCCGTACCAACCCCCTCAAGCACGAGGACGGCCTGCGACGCGTCCAGGACACCCTGGCCGCGAACGGGGTCGACGCGCTGATCGTGATCGGCGGCGAGGACACCCTCGGCGCGGCCACGGAGCTGAACCGCCAGGGGGTCAGGCTGGTCGGCGTGCCCAAGACGATCGACAACGACGTGGCCGGCACCGACTACACCTTCGGCTTCGACACCGCCGTCGGCATCGCCACCGAGGCCATCGACCGGCTGCACACCACCGCCGAGTCGCACATGCGCACCCTGGTGGTCGAGGTGATGGGCCGTCACTCCGGCTGGATCGCCCTGCACGCCGGCATCGCGGGTGGCGCCAACGCGATCCTCGTCCCGGAGCGGCCCTTCGACGTCGACCAGGTCTGCGCGTGGGTGAAGAACCGCTTCAAGATCCATTACGCCCCGATCGTCGTCGCCGCCGAGGGAGCCGTCCCCAAGGAGGGCCAGATGATCCTCAAGGACCGCTCGCTGGACGAGTACGGCCATGTGCGGCTGTCCGGCATCGGCGAGTGGCTGGCGCAGGAGATCGAAGGGCGCACGGGCACGGAGGCGCGCACCACCGTCCTCGGGCACGTCCAGCGCGGCGGCACTCCGAGCGCCTTCGACCGGTGGCTGGCCACGCGGTTCGGACTGCACGCCGTCGACGCGGTCAGGGACGGCGCGTTCGGCACGATGGTCGCCCTGCGCGGCACCGACATCGTCCGCGTCCCCCTCGACGACACCCGGGGCCGGATCAAGGTGGTGGATCCGTCGCTGTACGACGAGTTCGAGGTGTTCTTCGGGTGACGAGGGTCAGTGCTGTACCGCGACCGGCGCGTGCTTCAGCACCTCCGTCGGCGGGCGGCGTGAGGTGGACCAGATGATCCGGGGGTGACCGAGACGCAGCACCATCTGCGGGTGGCGACCCGCGGCGACGTTCCTGGTCAACTCGCCGCGCGGTTCGGTGCGCACCGGTCGTGTCGTCGGTCATCGCGGTTCTCCTCCGGTTTCCTTACACTTCGAGCGTCCAGCGGATCGGGGCGCGGTTCCCTGGGCTGACCGGCGGTGATCCGAGGGCCGGCCGGCCCTCGGCGTCCGCACGCAGACGACGGAAGGGGCGACGGCATGGCCGACAAGAAGACGGCGACGGCTCTGCCGCGCAAGACGTACGAGCGGGAGCTGCTGCGTCTGCAGACGGAGCTGGTCAAGCTCCAGGAGTGGGTGCGCGCGGAGGGCGCCCGACTGGTCGTGATCTTCGAGGGGCGGGACGCGGCGGGCAAGGGCGGCACCATCAAGCGGGTCGCCGAGCACCTCAATCCGCGCGTGGCGCGCATCGCGGCGCTGCCGAAGCCGACCGAGCGCGAGCGGACCCAGTGGTACTTCCAGCGGTACGTCGAGCACCTGCCGGCCGCCGGGGAGATCGTGCTGTTCGACCGGTCCTGGTACAACCGGGCCGGGGTCGAGCATGTGATGGGCTTCTGTACGAAGGAGGAGTACCAGCTCTTCCTGCGCCAGTGCCCGATCTTCGAGCGGATGCTGGTGGAGGAAGGGATCCTGCTGCGCAAGTACTGGTTCTCGGTGAGCGACACCGAGCAGCAGGAGCGGTTCCGCAAGCGCCTGGAGGATCCGCTGCGGCGCTGGAAGCTCTCGCCGATGGACCTGGAGTCGATCACCCACTGGGAGGCGTACTCCCGGGCGAAGGACGAGATGCTGGTGCACACCGACATCTCCGAGGCGCCCTGGTACGTCGTGGAGAGCGACGACAAGCGCCGGGCCCGGCTGAACATGATCGCCCACCTGCTGGGCTCGCTGCCGTACCACGACGTGCCGCCCCCGGTCCTGGAACTGCCGAAGCGGCCGGCGTCGACCGGCTATGTGCGCCCGCCGCGCGATCTGCAGAACTACGTTCCCGACCACGCGGCGAGCCTGTGACTCACGCGTCCTGAGGTACGACCGCCACCGGGCAGGCGGAGTGGTGCAGCACCGCGTGGGCGACCCGGCCGAGGTGTCCGTGCGGCTGCTTCGTCCCGACGACCAGGAGGTCGGCGTGGTGCGAGAGGTCGGTCAGGACCCGGCGGGCGTGCCCCTCGACGGTGCGGCGGTGCACGTCGACGTCGGCCGGGGCGTCCCGCAGCGCCGCATCCAGCGCCTCGACGGCCCGTTCCTCGTGCAGCCGGGCGGGCTCGCCGGCGAGCAGGGGATGGTCGGTGGTCTCGTGCGCGGGCCACCGCCAGGCGCGTACGGCCTCCAGGGGCACCGCGCGCAGCCGCGCCTCCTCGGCGGCGAAGCGCAGGGCGGCGCCGCCGTCGTCCCCCACGCCGAGCAGGACCCGGCCGCCCACCGGCCTGCGGGCCTGGTTGTCGTGGCTGCCGCGCACCACGATCACCGGGCTGTGCGCATGCGCGGCGACGGCCAGACTCACCGAGCCCAGCAGTGCCTCGGCCAGTCCGCTGCGGCCGCGGGTGCCGACCACCACGGCGGTGGCGTCGCGGCTCAGCCTCGGCAGTACGTACTCCGGCTCCTCGGGGACGACCTCGGCGCTCACCTTGAGGTCCGGGTGCCGGTCGCGGGCCCGTCGGGCGGCGCCCTCGACGATGGCCTCGGCCAGCCCTTCGTCGCCCGCCCGGCCGAACTCCCCGACCAGGGAGGCGCCTTCGTACCGTTCCCACAGCGAGGCGTACACGACCCGCAGCGCCACCCCGCGCAGGGCGGCCTCGTCGGCGGCCCAGTCGACGGCGCGCAGACCGGGCTCGGAGCCGTCCACGCCCACCACCAGGGGCAGTTCCATCGTCGTCACCGCCCCGCGTCCAGGTCGAAGACGATGCGGGCCTTGACCTCACCCCGCAGGACGGCGTCGATGGACTCGTTGACGGCGGCCAGCGGGCGGGGCTCGTGGATGACCTTCGTACGCCCGGCGGCATGCAGCTGGAAGACCTCGGCGAGGTCCTGCCGGGTGCCGACGATGGAGCCGATCACGCTGGTGCCGTTGAGGACGGTGTCGAAGATGGGGACCTGGACGGTGCCGTGCGCGGGCAGGGCCACCATGACGAGCTTCCCGCCGCGCCGCAGACCGGAGTTGACGGCCGAGAAGGCGGCCTCGTTCACGGCGAGCGCGATGGCGGCGTGGGCTCCGCCGTGCGCCGTGAGGACTTCACCCACATTCTCCTTGCGGGCGTCGATGACCAGGTCGGCGCCGAGTTCGGCGGCGAGCTCGAGCTTGTCGTCGGTGACGTCGATCGCGGCGACGGTGGCGCCGGCGATCTTCGCGTACTGCACGGCGAGGTGACCGAGCCCGCCCACGCCGGAGATCGCCACCAGCTGGGCCGGCCTGACGTCGGCGACCTTCAGCGCCTTGTACGTGGTGACGCCGGCGCAGGTCAGCGGGGCGGCCTCGAAGGGGGTGATGCCCTCGGGCACCGGCTGGGCGAAGTCGGCCCAGGCGAGCATCTTCTCGGCGTACCCGCCGTCGCAGCCGTAGCCGGTGTTGATCTGCTGCTCGCACAGCGTCTCCCAGCCGGACAAGCAGTGTTCGCAGCGCCCGCACGCCCTGCCCAGCCAGGGCACGGCGACCCGCTGGCCCACCGTGAGGTGGGTGACGCCGTCGCCGAGCTTCTCGACGAGGCCGACGCCCTCGTGGCCGGGGACGAACGGCGGGTTCGGCTTGACGGGCCAGTCGCCGTGCGCCGCGTGGATGTCGGTGTGGCACAACCCGGAGGCCTCGACGCGGATGCGGACCTGGCCGGGGCCGGGCTCCGGGTCGGGGCGCTCCTCGACAACCAGGGGCTCGCCGAATGCTCGTACGACGGCTGCCTTCATGGGGTCAACTCCTCAAGGGGGACGGGTCAGCCGTGCGAGACGACGGCGACGGGGGCGGTGGCGTGGTGCAGGACGGCGTGGGTGACGGGGCCGATGTGCGCGCCCACCGGGCTGCGCCGGATGCGGCGGCCGACCACGACGAGGGACGCCTCGTGGGAGGCGTCGACGAGGTGGTTGGCGGCGCTGCCCGCGCGGGCTTCGGCGCTCACCTCGACGGCCGGGTACTTCGCCCGCCAGGGGACCAGCACCGCGGCCAGGGCGCGGACCTGCTGTTCGGCGATCTCCTCGTGGAACTCGGGGTCGCCGGCCAGGCCGTAGGCGTAGTACGGCGGCAGGTTCCAGCCGTACACGACCCGCAGGGAGGTGCCGCGCCGGGCGGCCTCCTCGAAGGCGAACTCGATCACCGAGGGGTCGGGGCCGGTGACGTCGAGGCCCAGGACGACGGGGCGGTAGCGGGTGGCGGCCGTCGGGATGCCCGTCGGGTCGGGCTCGTGCTCGTCGGCGGCCTGCTCGCCGGCCCGGACCAGGACGACGGGACGTTCGGCGTGGGCGACCACGGACAGGCCGACGGAGCCGATCACGAAGCCGCCGACGCCGCTGAGGCCACGGGAGCCGAGGGCCAGCAGTTCGGCGCCCTTCGCCGCGTCCGTCAGGGCGTTCGCGGGCGTGCCGACGACCTGTTCGGTGACGACGTCGAGGCCGGGGTGGCGCAGTCGGACGCCTTCTCCGGTCTCGCGGGGGATCTTCTCGCTCCAGTGCTGAAGGGTCTCGCCGCCGACGAGGGGTGCCTGGGCGATCGGCTCGGGTACGGGCTCCCAGGCGTGCACGATCTTCAGTGGCAGGCCGCGCAGTTCCGCCTCGCGGGCCGCCCACTCAACCGCGGCGCGGCTCTCGGCCGAGCCGTCCAGACCTGCGACAACCTTGCGGACCATGGTTCTGCCTCCTCATCGGGGGATCTGGTTCCAGCCTCGTGACATGCGGTTCGCCGTTGCAGGGGCCGCTCTTCCCCCACGGGGACCGACCGGCCCAACCGGCTCGGCGCGGCGGGCCCCGTCACGGGGCTCGCCGGGCCTCCCGCCGTTACTGCAGCCAGGGGCGGCGGCTGACGAAGGGCAGCCGTGCCCAGGCCCGGCTCGGCCCCCAGGTCGCGCCCGCGCCCGGGGCCGCCAGGGCGATCAGCACCACCGCGTAGACGAGGTGGTGGTCGACGAACGGGTTGGTGGACATGCTCAGCGATCGCTGAAGGGCCCCTTCCCGCGGGCCTGTTGGGCCGCGGCGGCAGGTCGGTTCACGACGGGGGCGGCGGCCGGGAGATCCTGTACGCACCCTGCGGAAGGAGTGCCGTGTCACAGAGCACAGGGCGTCCCGCGCCGGCCTGGCGCCGCCTGCTGCCCGGTGTCGCCGCGCTGGCCGGATACCGGCGCGCCTGGCTGCGCGGCGATCTGCTGGCCGGAGCCACGGTCGCCGCGTATCTGGTGCCGCAGGTGATGGCGTACGCGGGCGTGGCCGGGCTGGCGCCGGTCGCCGGGCTGTGGGCGATCCTTCCCGCCCTCGCCCTCTACGCCCTGCTCGGCTCGTCCCGGCTGCTGTCGGTGGGGCCCGAGTCGACGACGGCCCTGATGACGGCGACCGTGGTCGCCCCGCTGGCGGGCTCCGATGCGCACCGGTACGCCGTGCTGGCCGCGACCCTCGCCGCGACCGTCGGTCTGCTGTGTCTGGCGGCCCGGCTGCTGCGCCTGGGCTTCGTCGCCGATCTGCTCTCCCGCCCGGTGCTGATCGGCTACCTGGCGGGCGTGGCCCTGATCATGGTGGTCGACCAGCTGACCAAACTGACCGGCGTACCGGTCAAGGGTTCACTCTTCTTCGCCCAACTGTGGTCGTTTCTACGGCACTTGGGCCAGGTCCACCTGGCCACGGTGCTGTTCTCCACTGCCATACTGGCGCTGCTGTTCACGGTGTCCCACTTCTTCCCCACGCTGCCCGGGCCGCTGCTGGCCGTGGTCCTGGGCACGGTGGCCGTGACCGTCCTCGACCTGGACGACCGGTACGGCATCAAGGTCATCGGCGATGTCCCGGCGGGCCTGCCCTCCCTCGCCCTGCCGGATCTCGGCGAGGTGCCGCACCTGGTCCTGCCCGCCCTCGGCGTCCTGCTCGTCGCCTACACCGACTTCATCCTCACCGCGCGCGCCTTCACCGGGCATGACGACGACGAGGCGGTCCTGGACGCCAACCAGGAGTTCCTCGCCCTGGGCGCGGCCAATCTCGGCGCGAGCGTCGTGCACGGCTTCCCGGTCAGCAGCAGCGCCAGCCGTACCGCGCTCGCCACCTCGGCGGGCGCCCGCAGCCAGGTGTACTCGCTGGTGGCCGGAGCCCTGGTGCTCGCCGTCCTGCTGTTCCTGAGCCCCCTGCTCAGCCGCACCCCCTCGGCGGTCCTCGGCGCGCTCGTCGTCTACGCGGCCACCCGCATGATCGACCTGGCCGGCTTCCGCCGCCTGGCCTCCTTCCGCCGCCGCGAACTGCTCCTGGCACTGGGCTGCCTGGCCGGGGTGCTCGCGCTGGACATCCTGTATGGGGTGATCGTCGCCGTCGGCCTGTCGGTGGCCGAGCTGCTCACCCGGGTCGCCCGTCCGCACGACGCCGTCGAGGGCCTGGTGCCCGGGGTGGCCGGCATGCACGACATCGACGACTATCCGACCGCCCGCACCATTCCGGGCCTGCTCGTGTACCGCTACGACTCCCCCCTCTTCTTCGCCAACGCCGAGGACTTCCGGCGGCGTGCGCTGGCCGCCGTGGACGAACAGACCGAACCGGTGCGCTGGTTCGTCCTCAACACCGAGGCCAATGTCGAGGTCGACATCACCGCCCTGGACGCGGTGGACGAACTGCGCCGCGAACTGACGCGGCGGGGCGTCGTGTTCGCCCTGGCCCGGGTGAAGCAGGACCTGCTGGACGACCTGGCGGCCTACGGCCTGGTCGCCTCGGTCGGCGAGAACCTGATCTTCCCTACCCTGCCGACGGCCGTGGCGGCCTACCGGAAGTGGAGCGACACGCGATAGCCGGACGGCCCCGGCCTGGGGCCGGGTGGCCCATGGCCCCCGACATTCCGGGCGCACACGCTGGAACTGGCAGTTCCGTACGCGTCCCCAGGGAGGCCAGCCATGAACGGTCCCGTCACGACCAGCCTGCCGCGGGCGCTGCCCGCCGAGCACCGGGAGAGGCTGATGAGGGTGGCCCGGGAGGTGTCGATCCCCGAGGGCACCCGCCTCTTCCACGAGGGCGGCCACGCCGACCGCTTCTGGATCATCCGTACCGGCACGGTCGAGCTGGACATGCATGTACCCGGCCGCCGGGCCGCCGTCATCGAGTCCCTCGGGCACAACGACCTCGTCGGCTGGTCCTGGCTGTTCACCCCGCACACCTGGCACCTCGGCGCGGAGGCGGCGACGCCCGTGCGGGCATTCGAGTTCGACGCCGCGGCCGTGCGCGAGCTGTGCAAGGAGAACCCGGCGTTCGGCGAGACCGTCACCCGCTGGGTGGGCGAGGTCGTCGCGGACCGGCTGCGCGCGGCCCGTACCCGCCTGCTGGACCTGTACGCCCCCTACGGCAGCGGGAGCATGCGATGACCACGCCGCACGCGACACCCCACATCGTCAGTGATGTGATGACGCGCTCCGTGGTCACCGCCCGCCGCGGGGAGGTGTTCAAGGACATCGTGCGGACCATGCAGGACCACCGGGTCAGCGCGCTGCCCGTGGTCGACGACGACGGCCACGTCGTCGGGATCGTCTCCGAGGCGGACCTGCTGCCCAAGGAGGAGTTCCGCGACAGCGACCCCGACCGCTCCACGCAACTGCGCCGGCTGTCCGACCTCGCCAAGGCGGGTTCGCTCACCGCCGAGGAGCTGATGACCGCCCCCGCCCTCACGGTGGAGGCCGGCGCGACCCTCGCGCAGGCCGCCCGGACGATGGCCCGGACCAGGGTGAAACGGCTGCCGGTCGTGGACGGCACCGGGCGGCTGGAGGGTGTGGTCAGCCGGGCCGACCTGCTGAAGGTGTTCCTGCGGGAGGACGAGTCCATCGCGGAGGAGGTACGGCGCGAGGTCGTGGCCTACCTCTTCCCGGCCCCGGCGTCCGCGGTGCGGGTCGAGGTCCACGAGGGCGTGGTCCTGCTCGCCGGGCGGGTCAGGGACCGGTCCCTGGTGCCCGTCGCGGCGCGCCAGGTGCGGGCCGTGGAGGGTGTGGTGGACGTACGGTTCGACCTGAGCGAGGCCGCCCCGGCCGCGGAGCTGTCCCGGAAGCGTCCGGCCACGCGCTGAGATCCCCTGCAGCCCCCTCGTTCCCCTTCCGACCCTGCCCGACGTAGGTTCGGCAGTAGGGCCGGTCGGCCCTGGTGCGACCGGCCCGGGCGCGTCATGATCGCCTCAGGGGCGGTCTGCAGTCCGCCCCCCAGGGGAACGAGAGGCCGAGATGACCGACGCACGCACCTTCACGGCGGAGAACCCCATCCGCGTCTTCCTGCTCGACGACCACGAGGTCGTCCGGCGCGGTCTCGCCGACCTGCTGGACGCCGAGCCGGACATCTCCGTGGTGGGCGACGCCGAGAACGTCGAGCACGCGCTGGTGCGCGCGCCCGCGGTGCGTCCGGACGTGGCCGTCCTGGACGTGCGGCTGCCGGACGGCGACGGCATCTCCGTCTGCCGTGACCTGCGCAGCCGGATGCCGGAGCTGGCGGTGCTGATGCTGACGTCCTTCGACGACGAGGACGCGCTGCTGGACGCGATCATGGCCGGGGCGTCGGGCTATGTGCTCAAGCAGATCCGCGGTTCGGACCTGGTCTCGGCCGTCCGCACGGTCGCCTCGGGCCAGTCGATGCTGGACCCCGCGACCACAGCCCGGCTGATGCGCACCCTGCGCACCGAACCCGCCGAGGCCCCGGAGCTCTCCCCCGAGCTGGCGAGCCTGTCGCCGCGCGAGCGCGAGATCCTGACGCTGATCGGCGACGGACTGACCAACCGCGAGATCGGCAAGCGGCTGTACCTGTCGGAGAAGACCGTCAAGAACCACATCTCCCGGCTGCTGGCCAAGCTCGGCGTGCAGCGCCGCGTGCAGGCCGCCGTACTCGCCTCGCAGCTGGAGGCGCCGGAGGCCGGCGAGCATCCCGTGCGCCGCTGACGCACAGGGCCGTCCGGCGGATCCCGAGGCCGTACTGCCCCTCCCCC
>NZ_WVUG01000184.1 GCF_017614965.1 Streptomyces griseorubiginosus
GGGTTGTGTTCGGGTGGGGTTGGACAGTTTTCGCCGTGCCGTTCGCCAGGGCTACTCACCGACATGACAATTTCCGGCTTTATTAGAACTGACGTCATGTCACATCGTGAGCTGAGGTGCGGATGAATCGGGCGACTCGGGGCGCCTGCGTCCTCGTACCACCAGAGCACCACCAATCGCCGCCAGTACGAATCCGGCCACAGCCGCACCGATCGGCAACGTCTCACCCACCATGCGCAGTTGACCGCTCTCCTTCTTCGCGAGTTTCACCTGCGACTTCTGCGTCTGCGTGGTGAACCCCAGTTTGCGGCTGTCGAGCAGTACGACGGCGTCCGTCTTCGAGCCGGGCGCGCGCAGGGTCCGGCGCGGGCCGACCTGGGCGTAGAGCACCCGGCCGGTGCGCTGGTCGACGACCAGCTCGATGCCGTGGTTGGCGTACCACTCCTCGGCCAGGACCTGCGGTTTGTTCTTCTGGCCGACGATCGTGCCCGGCACCAGCCGCGTCCCGATCTTCGTGGGCGCGACGGTCCCGGTGAACCGGTAACCCGTGTACCCCTGGACCTTCTTCGTACCCCGGTAGTGCAGCACCACGGTGTCGCCGAGCGAGTTGTCCCACCAGGTGTAGGACCGTTTGTGCACGTCGAAGGGGAATTTGAGATAGGCGTCGCCCTCGAAGTAGGGATTCTCCTTGCAGCAGTGCACGGGCCGGTTCGTCCGCCGGTCGGTCACCCACCGGTTGAGGAAGAACTCCAGCGCGTCGTGCGGATCGGCGGCCGGCAGCGACTTGTCGGTGTCGACGGTCGTCGTCACGTCCCACACCGCGTCGCCGCTCTTCTCGCTGTCCGCGACGTTGCCGCGCACCTGCTGGGTGACGGTGATCCGCTGGTCGTGCACGGTCTTGATCTCGTCCGTGTCGAAGTAGCTGCCGGTGCCGCGGTACACGGCGGTCGTGTCGATGTCGATCGGGTTCACGGCGGCCCGCGGCTCGACGTACCAGACCAGCATCGGCGCCAGGACCAGCAGAAACGTGCCGATTCCCAGCAGAATCAGAGAGAGGGGTGAGGCTGTACGGCGCATCCGGATACTCCAGGGGCGAAAGGTTGACGGAGTTCGGGCCGCTCTATGGGCCGCAGACCGTAGGCGCCTCTTGACGGGGTGTCAATGCTTGTCGAGACTGGGCCGACAGGCAGGGGTGGGACCACCGGGTGGGGACGACCTTTCGGACAGAGAGGCTGACCCTGCGATGTCCAGACTGCTCGCCGCCGCGCTGACCGTCGTGGCCGCCGCGGCCCTCGCCGTGGGCGCCGCCCTCGGCATCACCGCCCTGCTCGACGCCACGCCCGACCAGCCCAACACCCCCTTGATCACCTACGAGCAAGCCGGGCAAGGGAGTTGACCGGTGGGGCCGGCCCGCTCACCCGCCATCACCACCCGCTCGGCCTGGCACGACGTCCCCCGCCTCCAGGTCCGCCGGTTCGCCGCCATCGCCATGGCGGAGGCACCCGCGCTCGCCGAGGAGATCCTGCGCGAGATCCGCCGCGAGTACCCGCACCTGCCCGTCGTCCTGGACGAGTCGGGCGAACCGATGGCCCTGGTCGGCATCCGCCGCGCCATCGAGGTCTTCGTCCAGCACCTGGAGACCTCGGAGGGCCGCCCGACCGTCCCGCCGGGCGTCTTCCAGGAGTTCGGCAGGGGCGAGGGCCTGCACGGGCGCAGCCTCGACTCGCTGCAGGCGATCTACCGCATGGGCGTACGCCTCGCCTGGCGCCGTTTCGCCGAGATCGGGCAGCGCGTCGAGATCCCGCCGCCCGCGATGTACGAACTGGTCGACGCGGGCTACGAGTATCTCGACGGCCTGGTCGACCAGTCGGTACGGGGCTACGCGGAAGCGGCGGCCCGACAGGCCGGGGAACGGCTGCGTCTCCAACGCCGCCTGATGGAACTGCTGTTGGCCGAGCACCACCGGGGCGACACGGCCGACGCGCTGACCGAGCGCGCCGCTCGCGTCGGCTGGCCCCTGCCCCGCAAGGTCGCCGTCGGGGTCCTGCTCCGCCCGGCCCGGGAGGCGGTCGCGCCCGCCGTCGGGCAGGGGGTGCTGCTCGACATGGAGTACGAACAGCCCCGTATGGTCGTGCCGGAACCGGACGCGGCCGGCCGCTCCGAGCTCCTGCACCGCGCGCTGACCGGCTGGTCCGGGGCGATCGGCCCGCCCGTGCCCCTGGCCGACGCGGCGAAGTCACTGCGGTGGGCTGAGGCGGCCGTAGGGCTGATGGAACGGCGGCTGCTGCCGGCCGGGGACGTCCTGTACTGCACGGAACACACCGAGGCCCTGGTGCTTCTGCAGCCCGAGGAGCTGATCGACGACCTGGCGCTGCGCTGCCTGGCCCCCCTGGCCCACTGCGGTCCCACCCACGGCCGCCGGCTGGCGGAGACGTTACTGGCGTGGCTGGAGACGCGGGGCGGGGCGCCGGAGGTGGCGGCCCGCCTCGGCGTCCATCCGCAGACGGTGCGTTATCGCCTGCGGCAGATCCGCGAGTTGTGGGGCGACGAGATCGACGACCCGGACCGCCGCTTCGAACTGGAACTGGTGCTGAGGGCACAGAGGTTGAGGGGGGTGCTGGGAGAGACGGGACGGCGGTGACCGTCCCCTGTCACCGCTGTGCCCGCCACGCCTCGTAGTGATCCAGCACGGTCTCCTCGATCGGCCGGTAGCTGATCCCCAACTCCCCGACGCTGCGGCTGTTGTCGACCCGGAACCTGATGCCGAGGTGCTTGCGGATGTAGTCCTGGGTCAGCCCGAAGGCGGGACCGAGCACGCGAACGGGCCAGTGCGGGAGGCGGGTTCGGGGCAGCCGCAGGTCCTTCGGATACCGGCCCCGGATGATCCGGGCCATGTCGTGGAAGGAGGTCATCTCCTCGGCGGCGACGATGTACCGGCCGTGCGCCTCCGCCACCTCGGCCGCGGCGATGTGCGCGTCCGCCACGTCCCGTACGTCGGCCGTGGTGAAGCTGAAGTCGGGGGCGCCGTAGAAGAAGTACCCCTTGAACAGCTCCTCCAGGAGGAAGAGGCTGCCGGACTCGGAGGCGGGGGTGAGCGAGGGCCCGAGCACCAGCCCCGGGTTGACGGCGACCATGCGCCACCGGTCCTGCCGCTTCTCGGCCTCCCAGGCGGCCTGCTCCGCGACGGTCTTGGCGTAGTGGTACGGGTTGTTCTCCACGGTGCTGGTGGTGTTGAAGCAGCTTTCCCTCAACACCCGCCCCTCCATCTCCAGCACGTCCGCGTAGTCCCCGAAGATCGCACCGACGGTGGAGGTGAACACCAGCCGCCGCACACTCGGCGTCCGCTCCACACTCCCGACGACGTTCCGCGTGCCGCTCAGCGCGGGCTCGACCATGTCCCGCTGCCCGTCCTTGATCTTCTCCGGCATGAAGAAGGGCGAGGCCACATGGAACACGACCTCGCACCCCTTCATGGCCTCGTCGAAGTCCCCCTCGACGAGCAGATCGGCCTCGAACAGCTCGAGCCGCCCGGGATGACCGTCCTGCATGGCCCGCAACGGCGCGACCTTGGCCCCGTTGCCGACGCTGCGAACAGTGGCCCGAACGCGATACCCACGCTCCAGCAGCCGCCGCACCAGATGACTCCCGACAAACCCACTACCACCGGTCACCAGCACGTCCATACGCACTCCGATCATGTTCGGTCAATTGACGGCAATGGGTTTCTGCGACCGTGGCGAATGGTACGAGCGGCGTGTGGGTGAGGGATATACCGACAGGACCCGCCAGGTCCTGGAAACACTGCGGGCCCGTATCGCGGACGGCACCTATCCGTCTCAGAGCGTCCTCCCGCCACAGCGTGACCTCGCTGCGGAGTTCGGCGTGTCCCGCGACACCGTCCAGCGTGTCCTGAGGGAGCTGCACGGCGAGGGCTGGATCGAAGTGCGCCAGGGAAGAGGGGCACGCGTGACCGGAACACCGCTCCGTGTGCCGACGAGAGAAAGGTCCGGCTCATCGATCACGCTGGGCTGTTTCCTCGGTCAGGCGTTCGAGGAATCCGAAGTGACCCTGGACGTCTGCACGCTCACGGGGGAGTCCCTCTGCACGCACATCCGCCTGCAGGCCGAGCGGATCTGGGCCGGGATGATCGCGCCACAGCGCATCGCCCTGCGCCTGCTCCTTCCTGCCGACTCGGTCGATCTTCCCTACCCGCGTGCCCTGGGCGGCGTTCACGATCAGGCCCTCAGGGACCGGTTCACGGCCATCAAGCGTCACCACACCGACGCTTTGCGCCAGGTTCTTCGTGAGCTGCAGACCCAGGGGCTGGTGCCCGCCGTGGAGGCTGAAGTCCGCCAGATCATGATGATGCCCGTCTTCGACCTCTACCTGGTGAACCGCGCGCAGGCGCTGCATGGTTTCCACCAGGTCGTCGAGCGGCGAATCGCGCTGGGCGGTGAGGACGGCGAGGACGTCGAGGTGGTCGACGTGCTCGGTCCGGGCACCCGGCTCATCCATCATGTCAAGGAGGCCGACCCGGACTCGCCCGGTGCGGCGTTCGTGGGTGGCGCGCAGGGATGGTTCGACTCGGTTTGGGAGCACCTCGGCTCCTGCTGAACCAGGGGTTCCACGCAGAACCATTGCCCGGGCAAACGTGCGTCGTTAGCCTGTGTTCGTCATGCCGATCGTCTGTTGAAATTTCGAACGCAGACGCCCAGATAATCAAGGGAGGGGGCCGGTTGTGGGACGCCTGGTGCCTGCCGTGACCCGAGCTCTCGACATTCTCGAGCTCTTCCTCGACGGGGACGGGACGCTCTCCGCCCCCGACATCGTGCGCAAGCTGCAGCTGCCGCGCACCACCGTGCACGAGCTGGTCACCACGCTCGCCGCCCGGTCGTACATCGTCCAGGTACCGGGGCAGCCCGGACGTTACCGGCTCGGCGTACGGCCGTACCAGCTCGGCAGCCGTTACGCCGAGCAGCTGGACCTCGCCGCCGAGGGGCAGCAGGTCGCCCGGTCCGTCGCCGAGACCTGCGACGAGACCGTGCACGTGGCGATCCTCGAGGGCACCGACGTCATCTACATCGCCAAGGTGGACTCCACGCACGCGGTGCGCATGGTGTCCGCCGCCGGCCGCCGGCTGCCCGCCCACTGCACGTCCGTCGGGAAGATGCTGCTGGCCTCCCTTCCGGAGCAGGAACTCTCCGCGCGCATCCCGGACGACGCCAGGCTTGTCGCGATGACTCCCAACAGCATCACCGACCCGGCCGCCCTGCGCGAGACCCTCGCCCAGATCCGGCAGCGCGGCCTCGCGGTGGAGAACCGGGAGTCCAACCCGGACGTCAGCTGCGTGGCGGCACCTGTGAAGGACCGTGCGGGGCAGGTCGTCGCCGCGCTGTCCATCTCCGTCCCCATGATCCGCTGGAGCGACGAGCGCCGCGCCGAGCTGGAGCAGCTGGCCGCCAAGGGTGCCGCCGAACTGTCGGAGCGGCTCGGACACCGGAGTGTCGTATGACGTACGGGTACGAGGTCGCGGTCCGGGCCGAGGCCGAGCTGGGGGAGGGGCCCACCTGGGACGCGCAGGGCGGGCGGCTGATCTGGGTCGACATCCTCGGCAGCCGCGTGCACACCTATGAACCCGGGTCCGTGCGGCGCACGGTCCGGGTCACCGAGCAGCACGTCGGCGCCGCCAAGCCGCGCGCCGGCGGTGGGCTCGTGCTGAACCTTCGGGACGGGGTGGGGCTGGTCGACCCGGACGGCGCCTTCCGCTGGCTGCACCACGAACCCGTCCCGGGCCGCCGCGGCAACGACGCCGCCGTCGCGCCCGACGGCTCGCTGTGGGCCGGCACCATGCGCTACGACGAGGCACCGGGGGGCGGCACGCTGGCCCGTTTCACCGGTGAGGGGGCCGTGGGGACCATCCTCGACGACGTCGCCGTCAGCAACGGCACGGGGTGGAGCCCCGACGGGCGGCTCATGTACTACATCGACTCGCCGACCCGGCGTATCGACGTCTTCGACCACGACGGTGAGGGGCGGGTCGGCAACCGGCGCCCGCTCGCCGGGATCGAGGACGGCGCCGGCTTCCCGGACGGGCTGACGGTGGACGCGGACGGCTGCGTGTGGGTCGCGCTGTGGGACGGAGGAGCGGTACGGCGCTACACGCCCGCCGGTGATCTGGACCGCGTCATCGAGCTGCCGACCCAGCGCCCCACCGCCTGCGCCTTCGGTGGCCCCGACCTGACCGACCTCTACGTCACCACGGCCCGCACCGGCCTGACCGCCCCGCTCCCGCTCTCCGGCTCCCTGCTGGTGCTACCGGGCGCAGGCAAGGGCCTCCCCCAACCGGCCTTCGCCGGCTGATCGACAGCACCGACTGCACCGACTGCACCGACAGCACCGACTGCACCGACAGCACCGACAGCACCGACAGCACCGACAGCGAATCACCTCCGCGCCTCCTCCCGCTCCCCCACCCCCGCCCGCACCGCGAGCAGTGCCTCCGGGTGTCGGAGGGCGTGGGAGATGGGGCCGATCTCGCGGAGGAGGTCGGTCGTGTCCGGCGTGGCGGACCGGGCGGTGGGGTGGGGCGGCCGGTGGCGGCCGGCGATCGCGTCCTGGATGGCCAGGGCGGCGGCGACCGCCCTCGCGCGGTCCGGATCGTGGCCCAGGGCGAGCGCCGCCTCGTACATCCGTTGTCGGCGGTCCTCGTCGATGTGGCGGGCCAGCGGGAGCAGGACGTCGCGGATGAAGGTCTCGCGGCGGATCAGCCGCAGCTCCGGTGTCGCGCGGAGGAGGAAGGTGACTCCGCTGCCGTTGACCGCGCGCATCAGCAGGTACAGCGGGCGCAGACGGTGGTGGGCGAGTCGGACGCGCCAGCGGTCGTGGAGGTACTGGCCCGCGTGCGGGAGGATGAAGCCGACCGCTATGAGGAGCGCGGACAGACACGCGAGCGGCGGCGCCACAGCCGTACTCAGCCAGTCCAGGCGATGTCCGCTGAGGCGGGCGATCACCGCGGGCAACTTGACGGCGTAGAAGGAGAGTTGGGTCGCGTACCCGGCGCCGAGGAACTGCAGCCCCCAGCGCAGCCACGCGTCCAGCCCGTCGGTGCGCACCCAGTTCCAGATCAGCGCCGAGGTGATCACGGTGGCCAGCGCCTGCGCGGAGAGGTAGAGCAGGATCATCTCGCGCATGTACGGCGTGTTGGCGTAGTACGTGTCGAGGTCCCGCAGCCTCTCCACCGGCGCGTCCGCGAGAGCGAACAGCACCCACAGCGCGGCGATCACCGTGAACGTGCCCGCGATCACCCAGCGCACCGCCCGTACCGTCGCCGCGGAGCGGTCCGCCAGCCCGTGGCGCCAGGCGATGATCAGCAGCAGACAGGAACCACAGAAGGCGGTCAGCAGCGAGTACACCCACGGCGCCGAGATGTTCGGCACGCCCGTGACCCGGTTGACCCGGGCGATCGTCGACGGCGCCACGAACACGAACACCGCACAGGCAAGGAGCAGTACGCCGCCGACCGCGCGGAGCAGCGGGTCGCCCCACAGCCGCACGATGGTGGGCAGCTTGATCGCCAGCGCGGCCGTCAGGACGCCCGCCGGGATCCACCAGAACGATGGGTAGAACTCGTTGACGAAACCCGCCGGGGAGAAGGCCAGTTGGGGGAGGGCGGCGCTCACCGCGTCGTCCTCCCGCGCCCCCGGTAGCCCAGCGACCGGTGCACGGGGTCCAGCGGGGCGTCGGCGACCGGCCCGGACAGGAAGGGCCGGAACGCCGCCGCGAGCCGGTGCCCGAAGTCGTCGGCCTCCGCCTCGTCGGCCGCCCGGGAGCCGTCGCGCGCCGCCACCGACAGGGCCGTGTCGGACCAGTCGCGCCGCCCCGCCAGGGCCGCCCCGGCGACATGGTGATGGCTGTGTCCGGCGTGCAGATGCCAGAGCTCGTGGCCCAGTACGACCAGTCGCTGCACCGCCTCGGCCCGCTCCTCGACGATCACCAGGTCGAAGTCCTGGAACTCCACCCACAGCCCGGTGACTTCGAGTTCGTCGGGGAAGCGCTCGAAGCGCAGCTCCAGCGGCCGCCCTCCGCGCCGCAGGCTCATCGCCTCGCACAGTGCCCGGCACAGCTCCGCCGCGTCGGCGGGCGGACGCGGCCGGGCCCGCACCGCCGCACGGAGTTCCGCGGTCAGCTCCCGCATCCCGTTGACGCGCCGCGAGCGTCGCAGCCCGGCGGCGAGCCGGGCCGCCTTCCTCCGCGCGCCCGCGATGTCCATGGCTCCCCCCTCTCGCCGCCGCACAGCAGGCTGCCCGACACCACGCCGTCGTTCAACCCGGAACGACTCCCGTGGCTGGAAAGTCCCGTGCAAAGCATTGACCAGGAAGCGCTTCCTATCTACCGTCACGTTCGAAGTTACGACCGGATGCCGGAATGTCGAACGAATCAGCCCCAGTTGGAAAGGCTCCCATGAGCAAGAGCACCGCCCGCTTCACCCTCGACCCGGCCTTCACCGTCGGCGAGGTCGATCCCCGACTCTTCGGCTCGTTCGTCGAACACCTCGGCCGCTGCGTCTACACCGGCGTCTTCGAACCGGACCACCCCACCGCCGACGACAAGGGGCTGCGCCAGGACGTCCTCGCGCTGGTCCGTGAACTCGGGGTCACCGCCATCCGCTATCCCGGCGGCAACTTCGTGTCGGGCTACAAGTGGGAGGACTCCGTCGGCCCCGCGGCGGACCGCCCCCGCCGCCTCGACCTCGCCTGGCACTCCACCGAGACCAACCGCTTCGGCCTCTCCGAGTACATCGACTTCCTGCGCAAGGTCGGCCCCCAGGCCGAACCCATGATGGCGATCAACCTCGGCACACGCGGAGTCGCCGAGGCGCTCGAACTCCAGGAGTACGCCAACCACCCCGAGGGCACGGCCCTGTCCGACCTCCGTGTCTCCCACGGCGACAAGGACCCCTTCGGCATCCGGCTGTGGTGCCTGGGCAACGAGATGGACGGCCCCTGGCAGACCGGCCACAAGACCGCCGAGGAGTACGGCCGGATCGCCGCCGAGACGGCACGCGCGATGCGCCAGATCGACCCGAAGGTCGAACTCGTCGCCTGCGGCTCCTCCAGCCAGTCCATGCCGACCTTCGCCGAGTGGGAGGCGACGGTCCTGAAGGAGACGTACGACCTCGTCGACTACGTCTCCCTGCACGCCTACTACTGGCCCGAGGACGGGGACGTCGACTCCTTCCTCGCCTCCGCCGTGGACATGGAGTCCTTCATCGACAACGTGGTCGCCACCGCCGACCACGTGGGCGCCCGGCTGAAGTCGAAGAAGAAGATCAACCTCTCCTTCGACGAGTGGAACGTCTGGTACCTGCCCGAGTGGGAGGAGCACGCCAAGACCTTCGAGCAGCACGACTGGCCCGAGGCCCCCCGTCTGCTGGAGGACAACTACAGCGTCCTGGACGCCGTCGTCTTCGGCTCGCTCCTCATCGCGCTGCTGCGGCACGCGGACCGCGTCACCGTCGCCTGCCTCGCCCAGCTCGTCAACGTCATCGCCCCGATCATGACCGAGCCCGGCGGCCCCGCCTGGCGGCAGACGACCTTCTTCCCCTTCGCCCAGGCCTCCCGGTACGGCCGCGGCCAGGTCCTCGACGTACGGGTGGACTCACCGACGTACGAGACGAAGAAGTACGGCGAGGCCGACCTGCTGCACGCCACCGCCGTGCGCGCCGAGGACGGCACCGTCACCGTCTTCGCCGTCAACCGCAGCCGGACCGAGGCGCTGCCGCTCGAAGTCGCCCTCAACGGCCTGGACCTGACGTCCGTGGTCGAGCACAGCGTCCTGTCGGACGCCGACCCGGACGCGCGCAACACGCTCGCCGAGCCCGAGCGGGTCCTCCCGCACGGCGTCGAGGGCACCAGGCTGGAGGGCGGCACCCTCGACGCCGTACTGGAACCGCTGTCGTGGAACGTGATCCGGCTGGCCTGACAGGCCCTACCGCTCGATGTGCACCTGCGCGGGCGGGTACGGGGACGAGGACGTCGTCCCGACCGACCAGTACCCGCCCGTGCCCGGCACGGACGCGAGGGCCTCGGGCAGTACGGGCGTCGTGGCGGTCGGGCCGCGCTCGCTCACCCAACTCCCGCCGTCCCAGCGGAGGTAGTGCGCCCGGGTCTGGTCCCAGAAGTCCCAGCCGGCGATACGGTCCGGGCCGCCCTGTCCGTCGTCGACGATCCCGCTGAGCACGCCGACGGTGAACGGGGCGGTGACGGCCGTCCAGGCGGTGCCGTCCCAGTGCTTGAGGGTGACGCCCGGGGGCTTGCCGGGCGGGCCGCCGACGCCGTAGTCGTAGCCGGTCAGCCAGATGTCGTCGGCGGTGACCGGGAGGAGGCCGGTGACGGCGGGGCGCAGGCCACCGGGCGCGGTCAGCTCGGTCCAGGCCGTGCCGTCCCAGCGGGCGACGAGGGCGCTGTCGTAGACCCAGACCTCGCCGGAGGCGGTGACGCGGACACCGGACGGGGTGGCGGTGGTCGCGCTGGGCGGGGGCGCGATCCAGGACCAGGTGCCGTCGACGCCGTGCAGCAGTACCGAGCCGCCGCTGCCGCGGCCGCAGACCCACACGCCGTCGTCGGCGTCGACCGCGACGCCGGTGAGGGTGGTGCCGGACGCCGAACGGCCCGGGAAGTCGGCCTCCTGCCAGGTGCTGCCGTCCCAGCGCAGGAGATGCGCGCCGGAGCCCACAGCCCAGGCCTGGCACGTCGTGCCGGCCACGGAGCGCAGCGCGCCGCCGAAGCCCAGGTGGGCGAGGTCGAGCCTGGTCCAGCCCGTGCCGTCCCAGACGAGGGCGAGGGGCCTGCCCGGGGTGCTGCCGTTGCGGCCCTCCTCGCCGACCGCCCAGGCGAGGTCGGGGCCGGCGGCCGCGACGCCGAGGAGCTGGGCGGCGGGCGTGCAGTCGGGGGCCGGCACGGCCTGCCAGTCATGGGGCACCCCGGCGGTCGCCGAACGCGTACCGCGCGTCAGGCCCGCGCCGGTCGAGCCCCCGCTGTCCTGGGTGGCCGCGTGCGCACTCGCCGGGGCCAGCCCCAGTCCGGCCCCGGCTCCCACTAATCCGCTGATGAAACGCCGTCTTCGCACGATGTTCCCCCTTCTCGGGTCATGCCCTGGCGGGCATTCCTGTCACACCGGCGCCACCGGTACCCCGCCCGCCGCCGCTCCCAGCAGCGTCAGCCGTACCTCGGACGGGCCGGACAGCGTGGTCCCGTCGGACAGTACGGCGAGTGCGATGGTGTTGGAACCACGTGTGCGCAGAATCCCGTTCGGCAGGACGAAGGTGTGCTGCGGACCCACGTCGTTGATGTACTGGCCCATGTTCCAGCCGTTGAGGAAGATCTGGACGCGGTAGGCGCGGGCCGGGTCGTCGTCCAGGACCAGCCCGATCGAGGCGTCCGTCCCGGGGTCGACCGCGAGCTTGAAACCCGTCCGGTACCAGGTCACCCCCTGTCGGCGATCGGCGCGCGGCAAGGTCACCGCCTCCCAGCCGCGGTCGCCGAACCCGGGCAGGTGCCACCCGTGCCGTTCCCCGTGCAGCCCGCCGTTGTTCTGCGGCCCGCGCACCGGATCGACCGGCCCCTCACCCTGCAGCCGCCACCTCACCTCGGGAGCGGCCCCGTCGAAGGTCACCGAGGTCAGTCCGCGGGCGGCCTTGTGCGTGTCCTTCGCCTTGCCGTCCTGGTCGTGCTGCATCCGCCGGACGAGGACGGACAGCACATGCGAGCCGTCCGTACGCAGCTCCTCCGGTACGGCGAACTCCGCCGTGGCCGTCCAACTCCCTTGCCGGACACTGGCGTTGTCAGGCACCGGCATCCGGTGCGTGCCCAGCGCCCGCCCGTCCAGCCAGGCCATCAGCATCCCCTGGGTGCCGGCGCCGTAGGCGAGCGACACGGACCGCGCGCCCAGAGCGCCCGTGAAGTGCCCGCGGTACCAGACGTCGCCGTAGTGGAAGCCGTAGTCGTCGGCGAAGAGGACGGGCTGTCCCTCGGGGACGGGTGTCGTGCTGTACGAGGACGTCTTCCGGGCGAGCTGCCAGGCGGAGTCGTCGAAGCGGGCGGCGGACTCGGGGTTCTCCGTGCTGCGCCGCCATCCGGTCAGCGCGGGCAGGCTCACCGTCCGCGCACCGGGCAGCGACCGCGTTCCCCGGAGGCTGCCGGAGGACGTCGACCGCACCGCCAACTCCGCCCCGTTCCAGCTCACTTCACCGATCCCGCGCGGCGCCCACACCTCCAGCTCGGCCGCCCGGACGGTGTCCCCGGTCAGCCGTACCGCCTTCCCGTTCACCTGCGCCGTCCGCAGCAGCGCGGGGCCGTACACCAGCACGTGGCCGGACGGGGTGTCGTACGGGAACAGCCGCAGCGAGGTGTCGTCGTCGGCGAGGAGCAGCAGGAGCGGGGTGGAGGTGCCGCCGCCGGAGACCGACACCCGGGTCAGCCCGTCGAGCCGGGCCTCGATCCGCAGCAGACCGTCGGCGTACGTGTGGGTGGCGCCCCCGGCCAGCACCCGCACCGTCGGCCGCAGCGGGCACTCCAGCGCGGTCACCGTCACCTCGCCCGGCCGCCCGGTGAGCACGGCGATCTCCTGGCGGCCGGCGCTGAGGGTGAGCATGGGCTGGGCGTTGGAGTACCGCATCTTCCGGGTGCCGAGCCCGATCCCGGCGGCGAGCAACCGCGCGTCCTGCGCCGGGACGGTGACGGGGACGTCCGTGCCGGGGACGGTCGAGGTGACCGGCTCCGCCCCGTCGTTGCGCAGGATGTACACGTCGGCGCCGGTGTCCGGGTTGGCCAGGTGGTACGCCTTCAGCCCGGCTGCCGTGACGTCCGCCGCGCGGTCCAGTTTGGCGAAGTCGGGGACGTGGTGCAGCAGATGGCCGAGCTGGTGCATGGGGACGAGCTTGGCGGTGGGCTGCCGGCCCTCGTCGAAGGCGGCCCCGTAGT
This sequence comes from Streptomyces griseorubiginosus, assembly GCF_017614965.1. Lineage (GTDB taxonomy): Bacteria > Actinomycetota > Actinomycetes > Streptomycetales > Streptomycetaceae > Streptomyces > Streptomyces griseorubiginosus_B. The sequence continues at coordinate 12,981 of NZ_WVUG01000184.1, forward strand.
CGTAGGAGGTGTAGACGACCGGCGCGGGCAGCCAGCCCCAGGACGTGCCGCCGAAGGTCATGTAGACGTTGTGCAGGGTGATCCCGTTGGCGAGGTTGGTGAGGTAGAAGCGCCGCTCGTACGCCGCGTCCCGCTGCCGCCGCGACTCCGCGTACCCCTTCCGGTCGAACCAGACCCCGCCCCACGGGTCGAACCAGCCGCCGCCGAACTCCGGCATGAATCCGGGCGTCCGCGGACTCGCCGTCGCCCCGCCCTTCAGCCCGCCGCTCCCGAAGTGCCCCCAGTCCGGCGGTACTTGGGTGGGCGAGGGGTACCCGTCGAAGCCGTACAGCCAACGACCCTGCTCGCCACCGGTGTCGAAGGAGCCGGGAATCCAGTATCCGTTGCGGCCCTTGTCGTTGTGGAAGAGCGGGACGTCGATGCCGTCCGCGCGCACCTTCTCGTAGAGGTGGGCCATGTAGGCACGGCCCGTCGCGTCCTGCGGGTGGGCGTCGTACTCGTTCTCGATCTGGTAGAGCAGGATCGTGCCGCCGCCGTCGGTGTAGAGGTGCCGGGCGGCGATGGCGTCGACGTGCGTCAGCCATGCGTCGACGTGGGAGAGATAGATGGGGTCGGCGGTGCGTGCCGTGCCCTTCGTGGCGGTCAGCCAGCCGGGGAAGCCGCCGGCGTCGATCTCGGCGTTGATGTAGGGGCCCGGGCGGAGGATGACGTACAGGCCGGTCTCGGCGGCCGTGCGCAGGAACAGGTCGAGGTCGCGGACGCCGGTGAAGTCGTACCGGCCCGGGGCGGGGGAGTGGTAGTTCCACGACACGTAGACGCTGACCGCGTTGTAGCCGTGGGCGCGCATCTTCTGCAGGACGTCCCGCCACAGGGAGGGGCTCGGCAGCCGGAAGGGGTGCATCTCGCCGGACCAGACGACCAGGCGGCGGCCGTCGACGATCAGGGAGTAGCGGTCGAAGCCGACCGTGTGGTGCTTGCCGTCCGCCGCGGGCCGCGCGGGCGCGGGCCCCGTGGGCGTGGTCGGTGCGGCGTAGGCGCAGGTCGCGGCGGCGCTGCCGCCGAGGGTCAGGCCGAGCGCCGTGGTGCCGGCGAGCGCGGTGAAGGTACGTCTGCTGAGCCCCATCGGAGCCTCCCGTCGTGCCGTACGTCGGCGGGCGCGTGCGGGATCATTGTGTACGGCCGGACCGGCAGAATGGTCGTATGAGGATCTCGGCGCGGGCGGATTACGCGGTACGGGCGGTTCTTGAGCTGGCCGTGCGGCAGGACGGCGGTTCGGTGAAGGCGGAGGCCATCGCCGCCACGCAGGAGATCCCGCACAAGTTCCTGGAGGGGATCCTCGGCGATCTGCGGCGCGCCGGCATCGTCGACAGCCGCCGCGGGGGCGGCGGCGGTTACCGGCTGGCGCGGGAGGCCGGGAAGATCACGGTCGCGGACGTGATCCGGGCGGTGGACGGCCCGATCGTCTCGGTGCGCGGGGAGCGGCCCACGGGCCTGGAGTACACCGGCTCCGCCCAGCCGCTCCTCCCCCTGTGGATCGCCCTGCGCGCCAATGTCCGGCGCATCCTGGAGGGCGTCACCATCGCCGACATCGCGGCGGACGCCCTGCCGGAACCGGTGCGCGCGCTGGCGGCGGAGCCGGCGGCCTGGGAGAACCCGTAGGGCCTCGGCTGTGTGAAATTCCCTTCTGTGAATGGCCGGAGTTCGTCCTGTCCATGTCATGTCCGCGTCCCTACGATGCGGATCGCCTCCGGCCTTCACAGAAAGCTCACGGTTTCTTCAAAGGTGCGGGGGCGTGCCACCCCCCACTCACAGAACCGGAGAGACCATGCCTGGTGGACTCCTGCTGAGCGGCGCCGTAGCCGCTCTCCTCACCACCGCACTGCCCGCGCACAACTCGTCCCCCGTGTTCGACAACCCGCCCCCGGACAAGATCGTCATCGACGTGGCGACCGTGAACGGCTCCGGCTGCCCCCAGGGCACGGCCGCTGTCGCCGTCTCCCCGGACAACACGGCCTTCACGGTCACCTACAGCCAGTACCTCGCCCAGGCCGGCGGCAACTCCGACCCCACGGCCTTCCGCAAGAACTGCCAGCTCAACCTGATCGTCCACGTACCGCAGGGCTTCACCTACGCGATCGCCAGCGCCGACTACCGGGGCTTCCTCTCGCTCCAGCCGGGCGCGTCAGCGACGCAGAAGGCCTCGTACTACTTCCAGGGCTCCTCGAACACGGTGCCCAAGACCCATCCCTTCAGCGGCTCGTACAACGACGACTGGCAGGCCACCGACTCCACCGACTGGGCCCAACTGGTCTGGGCACCCTGCGGAGTTCAGCGCAACTTCAACATCAACACCGAGCTGAGAGTGAACGCGGGGTCGGCGAACCCGGGCAAGGTCAGCTTCATGACGATGGACTCGACCGACGGGGACATCAGCACGATCTACCACATGGCGTGGAAGACGTGCCCGACGTCCTGACGTACGCCGCGAAACCGGCCCACACCTCCCGCGACAGGGCGAGGTGTGGGCCCCGGCGGTTCTTGGAGTCGCGGACGTGGATGGTGGCGGGGGTTATGGCGACCTCGACGCAGTCGCCGTCCCCGCCGCTGCTGTAGCTCGACTTGAACCAGGAGAGTTCGCCGGTGGTCATAGGTCCCCTCGCATCCGCTGCAACAGGCTCACCGAGTCCGTGAGAGTGAGAGCCTGTGACCGCATCCTGGCATACCGCCGTTGGAGGACGCTGACCTCTTTCGGCTCGGAGATGAGCAGGCCGCCTCGCTGTCCTTCGCAGTAGGCGAACCACTGGTTCTCCGGCGTCTCCAGCAACTGCACCGGACCGTCCAGCCCGGCGTGCGTCTCCTGCAGCGTCGGCATGATCTGGATCTCGACGTTCCGCAGATCCGCGATCTCCAGTACGTGGTCGATGAGTTGACGCGTGACCTCCGTACCGCCCGTCCGCCGCTGGAACAGGTGCTCCTCCAGGATGAAGCCGAACGCCGTGTTCGGCCTTTCCCGAAGCAGGCGTTGACGCTCGGCCCGTGCGATCCACTGGGCCTCGATCTGCTCGTCGTCCAGCGGCGGAAGCTGGTTGGTGAACAGCGTCCGCGCGTACGCCTCGGTCTGCAGCAGTCCCGGGATCAACCGGCATTCGTACGTGTAGAGGGTGATCGCGGTCGCCTCCAGCCGCGCCCACCGCCGAAACCAAGCCGCAAGTCCCGGCTGCCGAGCCAGCGTCGGCAATGCCTTTCGCAACGCGCCCGTGTTGCCCAGCAGTTCCTCCGCCCGTTCCACGAAGGCCGTGTCCGGCATGCGGCGGCCCAACTCCACCGACGCCACCGTGTGCTTGGAGAAGCGGACCAGGTCGGCGTACTCCTCCCTGCTGATCCCCGCGTGCTCCCGCAACGCCTGATGCACGGCCCCGAAGGTCCGCATGCTGTCCGACGACTCCGGCTCACCGCCACCATCGACCACGGTCGGTCACCTCCCGCACCCATGGTCACGGGCCGTCACGAGTACTGTCCAGTCCGTAGTCGCGTACGCTGCGGCAGCGTACGCGCACATGCCCTGGTGAAGGGCCTTGCGGGGCCGCCAGATTGGGCCCATGACCGCACCGATCACTCCCCAACCGCCGATTACCGTACGTATGTTCACACAGCGCCTCAGCTCCACCCCGCGCGGCGCCCGGCTCGCCCGGCACCTCGCCCTGCACCAGCTGCACGCCTGGGGCGTCCCGCACGGCAGTGACGTCTCCGAGGCCGTCGCGGTGATCGTCGCCGAGCTTGCAGCCAACGCGGTGACCCACGGCCGCGTCCCCGGGCGGGACTTCGAGCTGCGCCTGTCCCTCCCGACGGGCAGCGTCCGTATCGAGGTCACCGACACCCGCACCGAACCCCGGCCCCCGAAGCCCGGTGACGTACGGCTGCCCGACCCCCTCGACGAACACGGCCGCGGCCTCGTCCTCGTCGACACGCTCGCCGACCGCTGGGAGGTGGTGGACCGCGAGCCGATGGGGAAGACGGTGCGGGCCGAGGTCGACCTTCCCTCGGGGCGGATCAGACCTACGGCATGACGTCGATGAGGGGGGTGGCGAGCGCGCGAGGCGCTTTGGGGTACCGCCGGTTGCTGGAGGAGACGGGCTTCGACCTCACGGCACGCCATGAGCTGCCACTGGGCGCCCCGCAAGGGGCGCGGGGAACTGCGCGACAAGCCACAACGAGTCCGCGGCCGCCCGTGCGTGCCTAGGCCCCCGCCGCGTTGGGCCAGCTCTGCGCGTTCGGCCACCCCGTGGCCGGTGCCGGCGCGAGGCCCGGCGCGGTCATCCCGCGAACCTGGGCCGCCGTGAGTCCGCCACGCGCCGGAACACCCGGCGGCGTCAGCCCGGAGGGCATCGCGGCGGCGGGAGCCATCGGCGCGGGCGCCGGTACCGGGGTCGGCAAAGGAGCAGGGGCCGGTAGGGGCGCCGGAGCGGGCATGGGTGCCGGAGCCTGCGCGGGCATCGGCGCCGGAGCCTGCGCAGGCACAGGCGCTACGGGCGCGGGCTGCGGAACCGGCATCTGAGCGACCGACGGCATCTGAGCGGCGGCCGGCATCTGCGCCGCCGCCGGCATCGGC
>NZ_WVUG01000185.1 GCF_017614965.1 Streptomyces griseorubiginosus
GCACCCCGGCCCTCGGCACCCTCGCCCCCCGCCTGACCGAGCTCTCCCTGCGCGACGCGCAGCGGCTCGGGCGCAGGCTCGAAGGCGCGCGCAAGATCCGCAAGCCGGAGGCACGCGCCGCCGTGCTCGCCGAGATCGAGGGCGAGATCGGGAAGGCCGAGGAGCGCATGGCCGCCCGGCGCTCCCGTGTGCCCGCCGTCACGTATCCCGAGCAGCTGCCGGTCAGCCAGAAGAAGAGTGAGATCGCCGAGGCCATCCGCGATCACCAGGTCGTCATCGTCGCCGGTGAGACCGGGTCCGGCAAGACCACCCAGATCCCGAAGATCTGTCTGGAGCTGGGGCGTGGGGTGCGGGGCATGATCGGGCACACCCAGCCCCGTCGTATCGCCGCGCGTACGGTCGCCGAGCGGGTAGCGGAGGAGCTGGACACTCCGCTCGGTGAGGCCGTGGGCTGGAAGGTCCGTTTCACCGATCAGGTGAACCAGGACGCGACCTTCATCAAGTTGATGACGGACGGCATCCTGCTGGCCGAGATCCAGACCGACCGCGAGCTGCGCGCCTACGACACGATCATCATCGACGAGGCGCACGAGCGGTCCCTCAACATCGACTTCCTGCTGGGGTATCTGGCGCAGTTGTTGCCGCGCCGGCCCGATCTGAAGGTCGTCATCACGTCGGCCACCATCGATCCGGAGCGTTTCTCCCGGCATTTCGGCGACGCGCCGATCGTCGAGGTCAGTGGGCGGACGTATCCGGTGGAGGTGCGTTACCGGCCGCTGCTGGAGGAGGACTCGGACGACTCCGACCGGGACCAGATCACGGCGATCACGGACGCCGTCGAGGAGCTGATGGGGGAGGGGAAGGGGGACATCCTCGTCTTTCTCTCCGGTGAGCGGGAGATCCGGGACACCGCTGACGCGCTCACGCGCAAGCAGTACCGCTTCACGGAGGTCCTGCCGCTGTACGCCCGGCTGTCCCACGCGGAGCAGCATCGTGTCTTCCAGCCGCACACCGGGCGCAGGATCGTTCTGGCGACGAACGTCGCTGAGACCTCGCTGACCGTTCCGGGCATCAAGTACGTCATCGACCCGGGCTTCGCCCGTATCTCCCGCTACAGCCACCGCACCAAGGTGCAGCGGCTGCCGATCGAGCCGATCAGCCAGGCCAGCGCCAACCAGCGCAAGGGCCGCTGCGGGCGGACGAGTGACGGCATCTGCATCCGGCTGTACTCGGAGGACGACTTCGAGGCCCGTCCGGAGTTCACCGACGCGGAGATCCTGCGCACGAACCTCGCGTCCGTGATCCTGCAGATGACCGCGGCCGGTCTCGGCGACATCGAGAAGTTCCCCTTCATCGATCCGCCGGACCACCGCAACATCCGTGACGGTGTGCAGTTGCTGCAGGAGCTGGGCGCGCTCGACCCGGCCGAGAAGGACCCGCGGAAGCGGCTGACGCAGACCGGCCGGAAGCTGGCCCAGCTGCCTGTCGACCCGCGTCTGGCCCGGATGGTTCTGGAGGCCGACAAGAACGGCTGTGTTCGTGAGGTCATGGTGATAGCCGCCGCGCTGTCCATCCAGGACCCGCGCGAGCGCCCCGCGGACAAGCAGACCCAGGCCGACCAGCAGCATGCCCGCTTCCGGGACGAGACCAGTGACTTCCTGGCCTATCTGAACCTGTGGCGTTACATCAGGGAGCAGCAGAAGGAGCGGGGCTCGTCGTCCTTCCGCCGGATGTGCAAGCAGGAGTACCTCAATTTCCTGCGCATTCGCGAATGGCAGGACATCTACACCCAACTCCGCACGGTCGCCAAGCAGATGGGCATCCATCTCAACGAGGACGACGCCCCCGCCGACCGCGTCCATGTCTCGCTCCTCGCCGGTCTGCTGTCCCACATCGGCATGAAGGACGTGAAGGAGGGCGCGAAGAACGAGTATCTGGGCGCCCGCAACGCCAAGTTCGCGATCTTCCCGGGCTCGTCGCTGTTCAGGAAGCCGCCGCGGTTCGTGATGTCGGCGGAGCTGGTGGAGACCTCGCGGCTGTGGGCGCGCGTCAACGCCAGGATCGAGCCGGAGTGGGTCGAGCCGCTGGCTGGGCATCTGCTGAAGCGGACGTACAGCGAGCCGCACTGGGAGAAGGACCAGGCGGCGGTGATGGCGTACGAGAAGGTCACGCTGTACGGCGTCCCGATCGTCGCCGACCGGAAGGTCAACTACGGCCGGATCGACCCGGAGGCGAGCCGTGAGCTGTTCATCCGCAACGCGCTCGTCGAGGGTGACTGGCGCACGCACCACAAGTTCTTCGCCGACAACCGCAGGCTCCTCAGTGAGGTCGAGGAGTTGGAGCACCGCGCCCGGCGCCGGGACATCGTGGTGGACGACGACACGCTCTTCGACTTCTACGACCAGCGGGTGCCCGAACATGTGGTGTCGGGCGCCCATTTCGACTCCTGGTGGAAGCGGAAGCGGCATGAGCAGCCGGAGTTCCTGGACTTCGAGCGGGAGATGCTCATCCGGGAGTCGGCGGAGGCGGTCACCAAGGCGGATTATCCGGACAGTTGGCGGCAGGGGCAGCTCAAGTTCCGGGTGACGTACCAGTTCGAGCCGGGGGCGGACGCGGACGGTGTGACGGTCCACATCCCGCTCCAGGTGCTCAACCAGGTCACGGACGAGGGCTTCGACTGGCAGATCCCGGGTCTGCGGGAGGAGTTGGTGACGGAGCTGATCCGTTCCCTGCCCAAGCCGATCCGCCGCAACTATGTGCCGGCGCCGAACTTCGCGAAGCGCTTCCTGGAGTCGGCGGTGCCTCTGCAGGAGCCCTTGACGACGACGATGGCGCGCGAGTTGAAGCGCATGGTCGGTGTGCCCTTCGAGGCGGAGGACTTCGACTGGTCGAAGGTGCCGGACCATCTGCGGATCACCTTCCGGATCGTCGACGAGCGCCGTCGCAAGCTGGCGGAGGACAAGGATCTGGAGGCGCTGAAGCTCCGGTTGAAGCCGAAGGCGCGCCAGGCGATCTCGCAGGCCGCGGCGGCCACGGCGGAGCGGCAGGGCGGTGAGTCGCTGGAGCGCAAGGGTCTGACCGACTGGACGATCGGCTCCCTGACGCGTGTCTTCGAGACCCGCCGGGCGGGGCAGCCCGTCAAGGCGTATCCGGCGCTGGTGGACGACGGCGACACGGTCTCGGTCCGGCTCTTCGACACGGAGGCGGAGCAGGCCGAGGCGATGTGGAAGGGCACGCGACGGCTGATCCTGCGCAACATCCCGGTCAATCCGGCCAAATTCGCGAGCGATCGCCTGACGAACGCACAGAAGCTCGCCCTGTCCGCGAATCCGCACGGCTCGGTCCAGGCGCTGTTCGACGACTGTGCGATGGCGGCGGCGGACCGGCTGATCGGTGACTTCGGGGGGCCGGCGTGGGACGAGGAGTCGTACCGGAAGCTGTACGACAAGGTGCGCGCGGAGATCGTGGACACGACGGTGCGGGCGGTCGGGCAGGTGCAGCAGGTTCTGGCCGCCTGGCAGGCCTGTGAGCGCCGTCTGAAGGCCGTGCGGAGCCCCGCGCTGCTGGCGAACCTCCAGGACGTGCGTCAGCAGTTGGACGCGCTGGTGAAGCCCGGGTTCGTGACGGAGACGGGGCTGCGCCGGCTGCCGGATCTGATGCGCTATCTCGTCGCCGCCGACCGCCGGCTGCAGCAGATGCCGACGAACGTCCAGCGGGACACGACCCGTATGGAGAAGGTGCACGAGATGCGGGACGAGTACGCGTGGCTGCTGGAGCAGATGCCGCGGGGGCGCCCGGTGCCGCAGCAGGTGCTGGACGTGCGCTGGATGATCGAGGAGCTCCGGGTCAGCTATTTCGCGCACGCGCTCGGCACGGCGTATCCGATCTCCGACAAGCGGATCGTGAAGACGATCGACCAGCTGGCCCCGTGACGGTCCCCGCACACTAAGTGAGTTCGACCAGGCGGCTCCCCTCCTGTACAGTCTCTTCTCGCAGCGCAACGCACGAATCGCGCCGCGAAACCTGGTCCTGTGGAGCAGTTTGGAGTGCTCGCCACCCTGTCAAGGTGGAGGCCGCGGGTTCAAATCCCGTCAGGACCGCAACAAGGCCCGCACCCTCAAAGGGTGACGGGCCTTCTTCACCCCCGCTTCCCGCCCGGCTGCGGCCCGCCCGTTGGCGGAGTTTCAGGCGGCCCATCTCCTGTGTATCGGCACTGTGAGCGTTTCTCACGGCTCCCAGGCCGTCTTGACGGCGTCGGGATCCCTCGGTACCCAGGGACCAGGGCCCGTTCCCGTGCGGCCCCTGGAGGTGGGGTATGGCGGCTTCGGTCAGGCACGAGACGCGGGCGTTGCTCCGTGCGCATCTGTCGGCCGCGTCGTCGTACGGGCATCTGACCCGGCACTGCCCGGTCTGCCACCATCTGCTGCGGCTGGCGATGGACTCCGCCCCCAGAGCCGCCGAGGCGCCGGACGAGACGGTCGAGGACGAGAGCCCGGCCGGTGCGTGACCCGGGGACACTCCCAACACCCGCCGCGCCAGGGGGCGGTGGATCAGACGCCCCCTCTAGCGCACATGGAGCAACGGCAACAAGGACCCCGGCATGTGACGGGTGTCACCGCATGAGTTTCTGAAACCGCGGTACTTACCCCCCGCCTACAACTGGTCAATTTAATATGTGCAATTGCACCTGAGTGTCACCCCTCCCGCCGGCCCCCTTCCGGGGCCGCCCACAGGAGATCCGACACCCCTCCTCAGACTCCGACAAGCCCGCTCACAGAGCGATCGGTCCCGCACCCCACGCGCACAAAAAAGATCGCGCTGGACCCGGCGGAGTCCAGCGCGATCGACGACGCACCCTTGTCACTTGCCTGAGAAGCCCCTGGGGGCTTGGGCGTGGGCTCTGTTGGGGCAGAACCCGCGTCGCTTGGAGCTAGGGTTCGGGCACCTCGGCACGTTGGGGACCTGCCGGTTTGCCCGCTATTCAGTTGTTCAGGCCTCGCTGCGCTGCTGCGGAATGCCCGCGAGCAGGGCGCGGACCTCCGCCTCGCGGTAACGGCGGTGCCCGCCGAGCGTACGGATGGAAGTGAGCTTGCCGGCCTTCGCCCACCGCGTGACCGTCTTCGGGTCCACACGGAACATGGTGGCGACCTCAGCCGGGGTCAGCAGCGGCTCGGCATCAGGGGTGCGAGCGGTCATGAGCGGCCTCCTCGGGAGAACCGAACCTTCTCGGTTCTTTCCTCTAAATTCTGCACCTTGACCCGCGTTGCCCGAAATGGCGGACGCGAGTCGAGTCGGTTATAGGACGAACGGCTTGTCCTCGGCACTACAACTACACCATCTGTCCAGCCGCGTCGGCCAAACCGATGGAATTGCCCCTCCAGGTGTTCATCACCGACGGAAGCCGATGGACCATGCCATAGCGGACAGTCACGCCACTGTGACGATCAGTCACAGGACGCGCAGGAGTCATCAAGCCCCCCAAAGAAGAGCCTCCCCCGAACCCCTTGTCCTATTTTGGCATGAGGAGGGGCAAGAGATGCAAGAGCCGGGTACGTGCCGTCCGTCACGCTTGACACACAGTGAGGTGTACGCCCGGATCGGGACCTACGTCCCCCGTCGGCGAAAGCTCAAGGGAACACGGGAACTTCTTGAACGAGGACGAAACCCCAAAACGGGCGTCCCGTCAAACGTCAGTTCGCCGAGCGCCGGTCCCTGACCGACCGCCAGCGCTCCACCAGCCGCCCGTACGCGGTCCCCGCGGCCGCCCCGTCACCGAGCCGCAACGCCTCGATGCCCTCGGCCACGTCGGCCGCCGAGTGGTCGTCCTCGAGCTCGCCGGCCGGCAGCGTGTGCACCAGCCCGCCGTAGTCCAGCTCGACGAGCGAGCGCGGATGGAACTCCTCCAGCCAGCGCCCCACATCCACCAGACCGTCGATGAGCGGCCCCTCGTCGAGGGCGTCCTTCAGGGCCCGCAGCGCCCGCGCCACCCGCCGCCGCGCCTGCACCATGGGCGTGCGGTACCGCAGCATCGGCGGGATGTCGCCCGACCCCTTGTCGAAGCGCCGCTCCTCGTCGGAGACCAGTACGAACCAGTGCAGCGGCACCTGCCAGGTGGAGGTGCGGATCCAGGGACGGGCGTCCGGGTTGCGCACCAGCCAGCGCTCGTAGTCCTGGGCGGCCTGGCGCCGTACGACCTCGGGCAGCACCGCGTCCAGGACCGGCTTCGGCAACTCCTCGGGCAGCTCCTGCAGGGCCTGCCAGCCGCGCAGCCGGGTCCGCCACGGGCACACGCACACGACCCCGTCCACATCCACCACGAACGCGTCACTGCTCTCGTGCACCGGGACCGGGATCGGCGGGGTGGGCAGCAGGTCGGCGAGCGAGCGACGCAGTTCGTCCTGGTACGAGGGCCGCTGCGGGCGGCGGGCGTAACGAGCCCAGTGGCTGCGCTCCGGCTCGGGGAAGGCGGCCAGCGGTTCGTAGACGCGGAGGTAGGTCGCGTACGGGACGATCACCGAGGACACCTTGGGCACGCCTGCTCCCTCCCCCGCCCACCATCGGGAAAACCTGCGGAACCCGCACACAAACCCGCGGGAAATCTATGCAAATCGTCGCACGGCCACACGCCACCAGTAGGTGATCCTGAGCACTGCGCGGATGGCGGGGCGATCAGGGTCTAAATTCTTGCTCACAGCCCCGCCACCCACACGGGGCCGTCCCACCCGCCGCTAGCTGCTTCAGGAGTCACCACAGTGACCGACGTAACCGGCGCACCTGCTGATGTACTGCACACCCTGTTCCACTCGGACCAGGGCGGACATGAGCAAGTCGTGCTCTGCCAGGACCGCGCGAGCGGCCTGAAGGCCGTCATCGCCATCCACAGCACCGCCCTCGGCCCCGCGCTCGGGGGTACCCGCTTCTACCCGTACGCGACCGAGGCGGAGGCCGTCGCCGACGCGCTGAACCTCGCGCGCGGGATGTCGTACAAGAACGCCATGGCCGGCCTCGACCACGGCGGCGGCAAGGCGGTGATCATCGGCGACCCGGACCGGGACAAGACCGAGGCCCTGCTGCTCGCCTACGGCCGCATGGTCGCCTCCCTCAGCGGCCGTTACGTCACCGCCTGCGACGTCGGCACGTACGTCGCCGACATGGACGTCGTCGCACGCGAGTGCCGCTGGACGACCGGGCGCTCCCCGGAGAACGGCGGCGCCGGCGACTCCTCCGTGCTCACCGCCTTCGGCGTCTACCAGGGCATGCGCGCCAGCGCCCAGCACCTGTGGGGGGACCCGTCGCTGCGGGACCGCAAGGTCGGCATCGCGGGCGTCGGCAAGGTCGGGCACCACCTGGTGCGGCACCTGCGGGACGAGGGCGCCGAGGTCGTGATCACCGACGTGCGCGAGGAGGCCGTGGGGCGGATCCTCGCGGCGCACCCCGAGGGCGTCACGGCGGTCGCCGACACCGCGACCCTGATCCGCGTCGACGGCCTCGACATCTACGCGCCCTGCGCGCTGGGCGGCGCCCTGAACGACGACACCGTGCCCGCGCTGACCGCGCGGATCGTGTGCGGGGCGGCCAACAACCAGCTGGCCCACCCGGGCGTCGAGAAGGACCTCGCCGACCGCGGGATCCTCTACGCGCCGGACTACGTGGTCAACGCCGGCGGTGTCATCCAGGTCGCCGACGAGCTGCACGGGTTCGACTTCGAGCGGTGCAGGGCGAAGGCGGCAAAGATCTTCGACACCACTCTCGCCATATTCGCACGTGCGAAGGCGGACGGGATTCCGCCGGCCGCGGCGGCCGACCGGATCGCCGAGCAGCGCATGGCGGAGGGCCGCGGAGCGCTCTGATTCCGTAAGGTTTCCGGGGCTTTCGGGGTTTGGCCGGTACCCGTCGGCGGGCACTTAGAGAGAACTCTCACGTCCGTCGGCGGGTCGCCCGTCGAGAAGTGGTTAAAATCGCGGTTGACCAGCGGGGACGGGGCACCCCGAGGGTCCTGGGCGCGGGCACGTCATGCGGGCGACGTACCGTATGGGCGCGGGCTCAGGTACCGTGGAAGCCCTACGGACCGGTCTCTCCACGGAGAGCCCGTTCCAGATCATGAACGCGTGTCAAGACTCTGGGGCCGTCGAGCCCCGTCACCGAGGGGGTCGAGCCATGGGGCGCGGCCGGGCCAAGGCCAAGCAGACGAAGGTCGCCCGCCAGCTGAAGTACAACAGCGGCGGGACTGACCTGTCGCGTCTGGCCAGTGAGCTGGGCGCTTCGACTTCGAGCCAGCCGCCGAACGGCGAGCCGTTCGAGGACGACGAGGACGAAGACGACCCGTACGCCCAGTACGCGGATCTCTACAACGACGACGATGAGGACGACGACGACCAGCCCGGTCCGTCTTCCCAACATCGTCGCGGCGCGTAGTGCTTGCAGCGGCTTAGCCGTTCGAACCCGGTCCGGGGCCCAGCACCGGACCGGGTTTCATGCTGCCGTCGCGGGGCTCCGCTCCGGATCCCGCACCTCAATCGCCGGAGGGGCTGGATTCACGCGTACTCGCCGACCAGTTCCGCACCCGTCGTGTGGTCCCCGCGCTCGGTGATCTCTCCGGCGACCCAGGCCTCGACCCCGCGGTCCGCCAGCGTCGCCAGGGCCACGTCGGTCGACTCCTCGGGGACGACGGCGATCATGCCCACGCCCATGTTGAGGGTCTTCTCCAGCTCCAGGCGCTCGACCTGACCCGTCTTCCCGACGAGGTCGAACACCGGGGCCGGGGTCCAGGTGGAGCGGTCCACGATCGCGTGCAGGGTGTCGGGGATCACGCGGGCCAGGTTGGCGGCGAGTCCGCCGCCCGTGATGTGGCTGAACGCGTGCACGTCGGTCGTCCGGGTGAGCGCCAGGCAGTCCAGCGAGTAGATCTTGGTCGGCTCCAGCAGCTCCTCGCCGAGCGTGCGGCCGAACTCCTCCACGCGCGCGTCCAGGGAGAGGCCGACCCGGTCCAGCAGGACGTGCCGGACGAGCGAGTACCCGTTCGAGTGAAGCCCGGAGGCCGCCAGGGCGATGACGGAGTCACCCGTACGGATGCGATCCGCGCCCAGCAGCCGGTCGGCCTCCACGACACCCGTACCGGCGCCGGCGACGTCGAAGTCGTCCTCGCCCAGCAGCCCGGGGTGTTCGGCCGTCTCACCGCCCACCAGGGCGCAGCCGGCGAGCACACAGCCCTCGGCGATGCCCTTGACGATCGCGGCGACCCGCTCGGGGTGGACCTTGCCGACGCAGATGTAGTCGGTCATGAACAGCGGCTCGGCACCGCACACCACGATGTCGTCCATGACCATGGCGACCAGGTCGTGGCCGATGGTGTCGTAGACGCCCAGCCGGCGCGCGATGTCGACCTTGGTGCCGACGCCGTCGGTGGCGGAGGCGAGCAGGGGGCGCTCGTAGTTCTTCAGGGCGGAGGCGTCGAAGAGGCCGGCGAAGCCGCCGAGGCCGCCGAGGACCTCGGGGCGCTGGGTCTTCTTCACCCACTCCTTCATGAGCTCCACGGCGCGGTCGCCCGCTTCGATGTCGACACCGGCAGCCGCGTAGGAAGCACCGGAACTGCCCGTCGACGGAGTCGACTGATCGGACACTGCAGACATTGCCTGGGATCTTTCGCGTTGATGACAGGGCTTACGGGCGACGGATCGCGTCGGCCGCGGCCGTGGCGGCGGGCCCGGCGGCCAGCTCGGTCTCCAGCAGCTGCTTGCCGAGCAGCTCGGGGTCCGGGAGCTCCATCGGGTACTCGCCGTCGAAGCAGGCGCGGCACAGGTTCGGCTTGGCGATGGTGGTCGCCTCGATCATGCCGTCGATGGAGATGTAGGCCAGCGAGTCGGCGCCGAGCGAGGTGCCGATCTCGTCGATCGTCATGCCGTTGGCGATGAGCTCTGCGCGGGTGGCGAAATCTATGCCGAAGAAGCAGGGCCACTTCACGGGCGGCGAGGAGATCCGGATGTGGACCTCGGCGGCCCCGGCCTCGCGGAGCATCCGCACCAGCGCCCGCTGGGTGTTGCCGCGGACGATCGAGTCGTCCACGACGACCAGGCGCTTGCCCTTGATGACTTCCTTCAGCGGGTTCAGCTTCAGGCGGATGCCGAGCTGCCGGATGGTCTGCGAGGGCTGGATGAAGGTCCGGCCGACGTAGGCGTTCTTCACCAGGCCGGCGCCGAACGGGATGCCGGAGGCCTCCGCGTAGCCGATGGCGGCCGGGGTGCCGGACTCCGGGGTCGCTATCACTAGGTCGGCCTCGACCGGGGCTTCCTTGGCGAGCCTGCGGCCCATCTCGACGCGGGAGAGGTAGACGTTCCGGCCGGCGATGTCGGTGTCCGGGCGGGCCAGGTACACGTACTCGAAGACACAGCCCTTGGGCTTCGCGTCCGCGAATCGGGAGGTACGCAGGCCGTTCTCGTCGATGGCGACGAACTCGCCCGGCTCGATCTCGCGGACGAAGCTCGCGCCGCAGATGTCGAGGGCGGCGGACTCCGAGGCGACGACCCAGCCGCGCTCGAGGCGGCCGAGGACCAGCGGGCGGATGCCCTGCGGGTCGCGGGCGGCGTAGAGGGTGTGCTCGTCCATGAAGACGAGGGAGAACGCGCCGCGCACCTTCGGCAGGACCGTGTGGGCGGCCTCCTCGATGGTCAGCGGCTTGCCGTCCTCGTCCACCTGGGCCGCGAGCAGCGCGGTGAGCAGGTCGGTGTCGTTGGTGGCGGCGACGCGCGGAGTGCGGCCGCCCTCCTGCTTGGGCAGGTCGGCGACCATCTCGGCGAGCTGCGCCGTGTTGACCAGGTTGCCGTTGTGGCCGAGCGCGATGGAGCCGTGCGCGGTGGCGCGGAACGTCGGCTGGGCGTTCTCCCACACGGAGGCGCCGGTGGTCGAGTAGCGGGCGTGTCCGACCGCGATGTGACCCTGGAGCGAACCGAGCGAGGTCTCGTCGAAGACCTGGGAGACCAGGCCCATGTCCTTGAAGACGAGGATCTGGGAGCCGTTGCTGACCGCGATACCCGCGGATTCCTGGCCCCGATGCTGGAGGGCGTAGAGCCCGAAGTACGTGAGCTTGGCGACCTCTTCGCCGGGAGCCCAGACTCCGAAGACGCCGCAGGCGTCCTGGGGGCCCTTCTCACCGGGGAGCAGGTCGTGGTTGAGTCGTCCGTCACCACGTGGCACGGCACCGAGTGTAGGCGAGATCGACCACTGGTCCGAATTGGGGATACCCGCCGGTAGTGGATCTTCCTCGACCCACCCCCTTCTGACCTGCGCAAACGTCGGCCGGTCCGACCGCGGTGGCCGGTCGACGCAGGGCGCGGAGTGAGACGTCCCTCACCCTCCGGGTGGCGCTCCGCCGCACCGGGGGCTATGCCGTCAGCGGCAGCAGCCCGGACAGGTCCGCGCGCTCCCCGCTCGCGCTCACCCGTGCCTCGTCGAGCGCGTCCTTCCAGGCCAGGCGTCCGGTCGCGAGCCGGATCCAGGTCAGCGGGTCGGTCTCGACGACGTTCGGCGGGGTGCCGCGGGTGTGCCGGGGCCCCTCGACGCACTGCACGACGGCGTACGGCGGGATCCGCACCTCCGTCGAACCGCCGGGTGCCTTCGCGGCCAGTGCGTCGGCGAGCAGCCGGGTGCAGGCGGCGAGCGCCTGCCGGTCGTACGGCACCTCGAGGCCCGGTACGGCGGCGTTCAGGTCGTCGGTGTGGACGACGAGTTCGACGGTACGGGTGACGAGGAAGTCGGCGAGCGTGACGGCGCCCTTCCGCCACGCCAGCACCCGCGCGCCGGGGTTCTCGGCGAGCCGTTCGGCGAGGCGCTCGGCGGTGGCGGCGAGCGCGGCCTCCGGGTCCGGCTCGCGCTCGGCGTTCACGCGGGCCAGGTCGGCGATGGCGGAGGCGTCCGCGGTGGTCCCGGACACCCAGTCCAGGGCCGTGATCTCCGCCTTGAAGGGCGCCGGCTGGTCGAGGAGCCGGGAGACGACGTCCGTACTGAGCGCGATGTGCCCCACCAGATCCCGCACGGCCCACTCACCCAGCCGCGTGGGCAGCGCGAACTGCTCGGGACCGAGCGTGCGGACGCCCGCCCGGACATGGCCGAGCTGGGTCAGCACGGCGGCACGGATCTTCACCGGGTCATAGGTACGGACGCGCTTCTTGGCCGGGGGCATGCCGGTGAGCCTATTCGGCCGCGTCTCGCGGCGTGCCGAAGGCGCCGCCCCGCCGGCACGGGCGGCGCCTTCGTCGTCGTACGACCGCCTACTTGAGCAGCGCGGGGATGGTCTCCTCGTGGACCTGGCGCAGTTCCTCCAGGGTGAGCTCGAACTCGCCCTGCAGCTCCACCGATTCGCCGTCGACGACACCGATGCGGGTCACGGGCAGGCCGCGCGCCCCGCACATGTCGTTGAAGCGGACCTCCTCGGAGCGCGGCACGGCGACGATGGCGCGGCCGGCAGACTCGGAGAAGAGGAAGGTGAACGCGTCCAGTCCGTCCGGTACGACCAGACGGGCGCCCTTGCCGCCCAGCAGCGCCGACTCCACGACCGCCTGGATCAGGCCGCCGTCGGACAGGTCGTGCGCGGAGTCGATCATGCCGTCGCGGGAGGCGGAGATCAGGATCTCGGCGAGCAGCCGCTCACGCTCCAGGTCGACCTTCGGGGGCAGTCCGCCGAGGTGGTCGTGGACGACCTGGGACCAGGCCGAACCGCCGAACTCCTCACGCGTGTCGCCGAGGAGGTACAGCAGCTGCCCCTCCTCCTGGAAGGCGACCGGGGTGCGGCGGGCGACGTCGTCGATGACGCCCAGCACCGCGACCACCGGGGTCGGGTGGATGGCGACCTCGCCGGTCTGGTTGTAGAGGGAGACGTTGCCTCCGGTCACCGGGGTGCCCAACTGCTGGCAGGCGTCCGCGAGTCCACGGATGGCCTCCGCGAACTGCCACATGACGGCCGGGTCTTCGGGCGAGCCGAAGTTCAGGCAGTCGGAGACGGCGAGGGGCTTGGCACCCGTCGTCGCCACGTTCCGGTACGCCTCCGCGAGCGCCAACTGCGCGCCCGCGTACGGGTCCAGCTTCGCGTAGCGGCCGTTGCCGTCCGTCGCGATGGCGACCCCGAGGCCGCTCTCCTCGTCGATGCGGATCATGCCGGAGTCCTCCGGCTGGGCCAGCACCGTGTTGCCCTGCACGAAGTGGTCGTACTGGGAGGTGATCCACTTCTTGGAGGCCTGGTTGGGGGAGCCGACCAGCTTCAGGACCTGGTCCTTCAGCTCCGCCGAAGTCCCGGGCCGAGCGAGCTTGTTGGCATCGTCGGCCTGGAGCTCGTCCTGCCAGGACGGGCGGGCGTAGGGGCGCTCGTAGACCGGGCCGTCGTGCGCGACGGTGCGCGGGTCGACGTCGACGATCTTGCCGCCGTGCCAGTAGATCTCGAGGCGGTCGCCGTCGGTCACCTCACCGATGACGGTGGCGATGACGTCCCACTTGTCGCAGATCTCGAGGAACCGCTCGACCTTCTCCGGCTCCACGACCGCGCACATGCGTTCCTGCGACTCGCTCATGAGGATCTCCTCGGGCGAGAGCGTGGAGTCGCGCAGCGGTACGTCGTCCAGGGTGACGCGCATGCCGCCGGAGCCGTTGGAGGCGAGCTCGGAGGTGGCGCAGGACAGGCCGGCCGCACCGAGGTCCTGGATGCCGACGACCAGCTTCTCCTTGAAGGCCTCCAGGGTGCACTCGATGAGCAGCTTCTCCTGGAAGGGGTCGCCGACCTGGACCGCCGGGCGCTTGCTCGGCTTCGCGTCGTCGAAGGTCTCGGAGGCCAGGATCGACGCGCCGCCGATGCCGTCGCCGCCGGTCCGGGCCCCGTACAGGATGACCTTGTTGCCCGCGCCGGACGCCTTCGCGAGGTGGATGTCCTCGTGCCGCATCACACCGATGGCACCGGCGTTGACCAGCGGGTTGCCCTGGTAGCAGGCGTCGAAGACGACCTCGCCGCCGATGTTGGGCAGGCCCAGGCAGTTGCCGTAGCCGCCGATGCCGGCGACCACGCCCGGCAGGACGCGCTTGGTGTCGGGGTGGTCGGCGGCGCCGAAGCGCAGCGGGTCGACGACCGCGACCGGCCGGGCGCCCATGGCGATGATGTCGCGGACGATGCCGCCGACGCCGGTGGCCGCGCCCTGGTAGGGCTCGACGTAGGAGGGGTGGTTGTGCGACTCGACCTTGAAGGTGACGGCGTAGCCCTGGCCGACGTCCACGACACCGGCGTTCTCGCCGATGCCGACGAGGAGGGCGTCGGACTGGGGGGCCTTCTCGCCGAACTGGCGCAGATGCACCTTCGAGGACTTGTAGCTGCAGTGCTCGGACCACATCACGGAGTACATGGCGAGCTCGGCGCCGGTCGGGCGGCGGCCGAGGATCTCCACCACGCGCTCGTACTCGTCCTTCTTCAGGCCCAGTTCGGCCCAGGGCAGCTCGACGTCGGGGGTCGCGGCCGCGTGCTCGACCGTGTCCAGAGGCGTCCTGCTCATGCGGTGACCAGCTTCTTGAGGATCGAGGTGAAGAACGGGAGGCCGTCGGTGCGGCCCGTGCCGATCAGCGGCTCGGTGGCGTGCTCGGGGTGCGGCATGAGGCCCACGACGTTGCCGGCCTCGTTGGTGATGCCGGCGATGTCGTTCAGCGAACCGTTCGGGTTGAAGTCCAGGTACCGGAAGGCGACCCGCCCCTCGGCCTCCAGCTTGTCCAGCGTGTACTGGTCGGCGACGTAGCGGCCGTCCATGTTCTTCAGCGGGATGTGGATCTCCTGGCCCTGCTCGTAGTCCACGGTCCAGGCGGTGTCCGCGTTCTCCACCCGCAGCTTCTGGTCGCGGCAGATGAAGTGGAGGTGGTCGTTGCCGAGCATGCCCCCCGGGAGGAGGTGGGCCTCGGTGAGGATCTGGAAGCCGTTGCAGATGCCGAGGACCGGCAGTCCGGCCCTCGCCTGCTCGATGACCGTCTCCATCACGGGCGAGAAGCGGGAGATGGCGCCGGCCCGCAGATAGTCGCCGTAGGAGAAACCACCCGGAAGGACGACCGCGTCCACCTGGTGGAGGTCCTTGTCCTTGTGCCACAGGGCGACCGGCTCGGCACCCGCGAGGCGGATCGCACGCTGGGTGTCCCGGTCGTCGAGGCTGCCCGGGAAAGTGACGACGCCAATACGAGCGGTCACTTCGCGGCCTCCGCGACTTCATCCACGCGTACGGTGAAGTCCTCGATCACGGTGTTGGCGAGGAAGGATTCCGCAAGATCGTGGATACGGGCGAGCGCGGCCTCGTCGACCGGCCCGTCAACTTCCAGTTCGAAACGCTTTCCCTGACGTACGTCCGAGATCCCCTCGAAACCCAGCCGCGGCAGTGCGCGCTGCACCGCCTGGCCCTGGGGGTCGAGGATCTCCGGCTTGAGCATGACGTCGACTACGACGCGTGCCACGTGCACTCCCGGTGGTGTGGTGCTGAGCAGGTTCCTGCAAGTGGTTTCAGACTACCCGCACAAAATTTCTACGCGCGTCGACTTGGAGGAAGCTACGTGACCGTCATCACGATCGGGTGTCGGCGGGGGCGCTCGTCAAAATTTCCGGGAAAGATACGGAGTCACTTCCGCTCCCCCCTTGATTTTGGACACGCGGAGAGATTTAGTCAGGCTTCACAATGCATTGTCGGGCGCTGTACAAATGAATTGGCAAGTGCCGTACGAAGGGACCGATATTCGTGGCGCAGAAGGTCGTGGTCACTCTCTTTGACGACATCGACGGCTCGGAAGCGGCGGAAACGATCGCCTTCGGACTCGACGGCAAGTCGTACGAGATCGACCTGAATCAAGCCAATGCCAAGAAACTGCGTAAGGCGCTCGCGCCCTACGTGGAGGCCGGCCGCAAGCGGTCGAAGTCGGGCAAGGCCTACCGGCAGACGGAGGTCGCCCCCGATCCGGCGGCCGTCCGGGCCTGGGCCCAGGCCAACAAGATGGACGTACCCGCTCGCGGCCGCATCCCCAAGAAGGTCTACGAGGCCTTCAGCGAGGCCCAGTAGCCGCCGGCCGACGACCGGTCAGCCGCCCCTCGGCGGAACCGACTTGCGCTGCACCCCTCCTGGTCAGCTAGAGTCTGGAGCACGCCGAGGGGCGAGGCCGAAAGGCCCGGCTCCGAAGCACATGCGGGTGTAGTTCAGTAGCAGAACATCCCCCTTCCAGGGGGAAGGCGCAGTGTGCAATTCCTGTCACCCGCTCTGCACCACCGGTCGGACCACTGTTGTGGATCGGGTAGGCTGGTGCTCGCGCCGATCGGTGGGAGCCGGTCGGAAGCAATGCGGACGTAGCTCAGTTGGTAGAGCGCAACCTTGCCAAGGTTGAGGTCGCGAGTTCGAGCCTCGTCGTCCGCTCTTGAATGAAGGCCCCGGTCATCAGACCGGGGCCTTTGTCATGCTCGACGTCCTGCGCGGCCCGCCTCTGACATTTGTCATGCGGAGTGATGACAGCGCGCACTGCTCCGCGGACACGGGCGCCGGGACGCTGGTGCCATGGACACGAACGAACACGTGATTGAGGTCACTGACCTGCGGCGTGTGTACGGGGGCGGGTTCGAGGCGGTGCGCGGAATCACCTTTTCCGTGGACCGCGGCGAGATCTTCGCGCTGCTCGGCACCAACGGCGCGGGCAAGACGTCCACGGTCGAGCTGCTGGAAGGGCTCGCACGGCCGGCCGGCGGCCGGGTGCGGGTGCTCGGGCACGATCCCCACGGGGAGCGGGCCTCCGTACGGCCGCGCACAGGGGTGATGTTGCAGGAGGGCGGCTTCTCCTCCGAGCTGACCGTCGCGGAGACCGCGCGGATGTGGGCCGGGTGCGTGAGCGACGCGCGGCCCGAGCAGGAAGCGCTGGAGCTGGTCGGCCTGCGGCGGCGGGCGGCCGTACGGGTGAAGCAGTTGTCCGGTGGTGAACGGCGGCGCCTGGATCTCGCGCTCGCGCTGCTCGGGCGCCCCGAGGTGCTCTTCCTGGACGAGCCGACCACCGGCCTGGACGCCGAAGGGCGCCGGGACACCTGGGAGTTGGTGCGCGCCCTGCGGGACGCGGGGACGACGGTGCTGCTGACCACGCACTATCTGGAGGAGGCCGAGGGGCTCGCCGACCGGCTGGCGATCCTGCACGAGGGGCGCATCGCGGCGGCGGGGACACCGGCCGAGGTGACCGCCCGGCAGCCCGCCCGGATCTCCTTCCGGCTCCCCGACGGCTGGTTCCTCGGCGACCTGCCACCGCTCGCCGAACTGGGGGTGTGCGGCCACGAGACGGACGGGGACGTCGTACGGCTGCGCACCCGGGAACCGCAGCGCGCGGCCACCGGACTGCTGACCTGGGCCGAAGGCGCACGGGTGGAACTGCGCGACCTGGACATGCGCTCCGCGTCGCTGGAGGAGGCGTTCCTGAGGATCGCGCGGGAGCAGGGGGTGGCGGCGTGAAGGGGCTCGGCGGCACGGAGACACTGAGGGAGCGGACGGTCGGTGGAGGTGCGCGGGCCGGCCGGGTGGGGGC